>NZ_CP167821.1:4357500-4863839 GCF_040202355.2 Xanthomonas sp. WHRI 7064
CCTGCTCCGCGGTAGCAGCGTCATGGAAACGCGCGGTGAGTTCGCGCGCCAGCCGCAATTTGACCTCACGCGGGTGCAGTTCACCCGAGGCGACCTGCGCCTTCAGGCGCTCTGCTTCGGCCACGCTGATGTCGAAAGACAGCAGATCGATCCAGCGCCAGGTCAGCTCGTCGCCGATCTTCATGGTCTTGGTGACGATGTCGATGGCCGGCTCGTTGATGCCGATGTAGTTGCCCAGCGACTTGGACATCTTGGCCACGCCGTCCAGGCCTTCCAGCAGCGGCATTGTCAGCACGACCTGCGGGGCCTGGCCGTAGTGCTCCTGCAGGCCACGGCCCATCAACAGGTTGAACTTCTGGTCGGTACCGCCCAGTTCGACATCCGCCTTCAGGGCGACCGAGTCGTAGCCCTGGACCAGCGGATACAGGAATTCGTGGATGGCGATCGGCTGCTGGCCAGTGAAGCGCTTGGCGAAGTCGTCGCGCTCGAGCATGCGCGCCACCGTGTGCTGCGCGGACAGCTTGATCATGTCCGCCGCGCTCATCTGGCCGAACCACTCGGAGTTGAAGCGCACCTCGGTGCGTTCGCGGTCCAGGATCTTGAAGACCTGCTCCTCATAGGTACGCGCATTGGCCAGCACATCGTCGCGGCTCAGCGGCTTGCGGGTGACGTTCTTGCCGCTCGGGTCGCCGATCATGCCGGTGAAGTCGCCGATCAGGAAGATCACCTGGTGCCCGAGCTGCTGGAACTGCCGCATCTTGTTGAGCAGCACGGTATGGCCCAGATGCAGATCCGGCGCGGTGGGATCAAAACCGGCCTTGACCCGCAGGGGCACACCTGATTTCAGTCGCGCTTCGAGCTGATCGAGCTTGAGGATCTCCTCGGCGCCGCGACCGATGAGTGCGAGGGATTCTTCGATAGTGGCCAACCACAGACTCCAGCGGCGTTTGCCGTCAACAACGTGAACGATGTTAAACGCGGGTTAATTCCGCGCCAAATGTAAATAAACGAACAGGCTCAATGGTTTGACGCGCTGTTACAGGCTGTCTATGGTACCGGCGATTGGGCTCGCACTTCGAGCCAGCGAGGAATTTGAACGATGCAGAACTCAGAGCAGGGCCGTGCACGCAAGCGGCGCTTCCACGAACGCCTCCACGTCCTCCACGACACTGCCCTGCATCGCAAGCTCAAGGCGCATCTCCCGGCGGCATTCAACGACCAATGGACACGCCGTCATTGGATCCATGCCAGCCTGTTCGCGACCATCGGTGCGCTGGTGGCCACGATTGTGCCGGGCTTCTCCAACGCCATCGACACCCCGCTGTCCAGCCATTCCACGCTGGCCTTGCCGCTGCCGCCGTTGGTGCCGAGCCGCAAGCAGCTGGCGCCGAGCACCGATTGGGAAATCCTGCAGGTCAAATCCGGGCAGACGCTGAGCACCTTGTTCGGCGAGTTGGGAATCCCGACCGCGGTGATGTACCAGGTACTGGCGCATCCGGGCACCAAGGAGGCGCTGACCAAGCTGCGTCCGGGTGCCGAGATTGCCTTCGATATGCCGACGCCGGGCGAGTTGCGCGCATTGCGCTTCGACCGCGACGACAGCCACCGCGTGGAGCTGCGCCTGCTGGGCGACAGCGTGCGCGAGAACGTCACCGAGCGGGCGACGACCACGCGCACGGTGGTGGCAAGCGGGGAAATCAGCAGCTCGCTGTACGCCTCGGCCGGCAAGTCGGGGCTGTCCCCGGCGGCGGTGTCGGTCATGACCGACGAGATCTTCAAGTACGACATCGACTTCGACAAGGATCTGCAGCCGGGCGATCGCTTCAGCGTGGTGATGGACGAAACCTGGCGCGAGGGCGAGCGGATCAATACCGGCGACATCCTGGCGGCGACCTTTACCACCGGCGGCAAGACCTACACCGGCTTCCGCTTCGAGCGTGCCGGCAAGCCGGCCGAGTATTTCGACATCACCGGCCGGCCGTTGAAGAAGAGCTTCATCCGTATGCCGGTGGCCTACAGCCGCATCAGCTCGACCTTTGGCGCACGCAAGCATCCGGTGCTGGGCACCATGCGCATGCACAAGGGCGTGGACTATGCGGCAGCCTCGGGCACGCCGATCATGGCTGCCGGCGATGCGCGGGTGGTGTTCGTCGGCACCCAGCGCGGCTACGGCAATGTGGTGATCCTGGATCACGGCAGGAACTTCAGCACGCTCTACGGGCACATGTCGCGCTTCGGCAAGATCAAGGCCGGCCAGCGCATCAACCAGGGTACGGTGATCGGCTATGTCGGCATGACCGGCCTGGCGACAGGCCCGCATCTGCATTACGAATTCCGCGTCGCCGGGCAGCAGCGCAACCCGATGTCGGTGACCATGCCGCCGCCCGAGCCCTTGCAGGGTGCCGAGCTGGCCGCCTTCCGCGCGCAGACGGCGCCGGCGCTGGCGCGTATCGAAGGCATGGAGAAGTTGATCTATGCCGACGCCGGCAAGCCTGCCAAGGGCAAGCCGCGCGGTTGATTAGGTACGGCTGATTTCTCAGCCGCCGACCTGGCCATCGCCGGTCGGATGGCTGCGGAGCGGTTCACGAAGGGTTTAGCTCACGCGATATCCCGGCCAGCGCCGGGGTAAGGTTGGCTACGAGTGGGAACCCGGACGCCGATGCGACAGTCGGCGCTGCGCGTGGAGCGCTGCCTGGCGAGCGCACAACCCATTGGCCCTGCCGCGAGACGTGCAGGGCCGGTTGACTCTCCCACCCCGGCTGCACAAGCTGCATGACCACTGTGCAACTGGCTCTGGCATGTCTGCTCCGGAACACCTGGAATCCCCGCTCTACCTGGGCCTGATGTCGGGCACCAGCGCCGACGGCATCGATGCCGCACTGGTGCGCTTTGCCGATGACAGCCATCGCCGCTGCGAACTGGTTGCCGGCACGACCGTGGCCTGGGAGCCGCAACTGCGCGAAACGCTGGTGATGCTGGGCCAGGGCGCCGACGTGATCGCCATCGATGCGCTTGGACACCTGGATGCGCAGGTGGGGCTGGCGTTTGCGGCCGCGGCCAATCAACTGATCCGCGACAGCGGCATCGCGCGTGGGCGCGTTCGCGCGATCGGCTCGCATGGGCAGACCATTCGGCATCGCCCCAAGGCCGATCCGGCCTTCACCTGGCAGATCGGCGATGCCAGCCGGATTGCCGAGCACACCGGCATCACCACGGTGGCCGATTTCCGCCGTCGCGATGTGGCTGCCGGCGGTCAGGGCGCGCCGCTGATGCCGGCCTTCCATCTGGCCATGCTGGGCACTGGCGATGAAGACCGCGCAGTGCTCAATCTGGGTGGCATCGGCAACCTGACGCTGATCCCGCGCGATGGCGCGGTGCTGGGCTTCGATACCGGGCCGGCCAATGCATTGCTGGACAGCTGGTGCCAGCAGCATCGCGGCACCCCGTTCGATGCCGACGGTGCATTTGCCGCCAGCGGGCGCGTCGATACCGCACTGCTGCAGGCGTTGCTGGCCGACCCGTGGTTTGCGCTGGCACCGCCTAAGAGCACCGGACGCGAGCAGTTCCATCTGGACTGGGCGATGCAGGCAATGCGGTCACTGGGAGACGTGGCGCTATCTGCGGCCGATGTGCAGGCGACCCTGCTCGAACTGACCGCGGCCAGTGTCGCCGACGCGTTGCTGCGGCTGCAGCCCGATACCCGCCGGGTGCTGGTGTGCGGTGGCGGGGTGCGCAATCCGGTATTGATGGCACGACTGGCGGCGCGATTGCCGGGCGTGGTGGTGGAATCCAGCGCGCGGCATGGGCTGGATCCGGACTATCTGGAGGCGATGGGATTCGCATGGTTAGCCGCGGAACTGCTCGCAGGCCGTGCGGCCAATCTGCCGTCGGTGACCGGGGCAGCCGGGCCGCGGTTGCTGGGAGCGATCTATCCGGCGTGACAGGCCTGGGTCAGTGCGAGCGCCCGCATTCGCACAGCATCCTCGCGCCGAGCGGATTGGCACGCGAGGCAGCGCTGGCTGACCGTTTGCAGCTAGGGACTATTCCCTGCCGGCAGCGCCTTGAGCGCGGCAATCGCTTCGGCCAGGGCATCGACTTCCGGGTGTTGCAGGCCGCCGGTGACTTCGTATTCGCTGGCGAACAGGCCCTGTTCGAGCAGATGCATCACGGTCTGATGCTGGGTCCAGCCGCGAGCGACGGAGATGCGACGAATCCTGTCCACCAGCAATGGATCGATGTCCCGCAACACCAGATCGGTCATGCCCTGCCTCGTGCACTGCGCTGCCCCGCCTGCATCATCGGCAACCTTGGCGGCCGTTTCAATCCGGGCGCCCATCGCGGGCATCCAGCCGCGGCCACAGCCAGGCGAGCAGGGCCAGCGTGGGAACCACGGTCAGGGCGCTGAGGATGAAGAAGGTGCTGTAGGAGGTGGCCTCGACCAGGAACCCGGACACACCTCCGGCGAATTTACCCGGCAAATTGGCCAGCGACACCAGCAGGGCGTACTGGGTGGCAGTGAAATTGCGATTTGTCAGCGATGACATGAAGGCCACCAGCACGGTGCCGGCGAACCCTTGAAACAGATTGTCGGCACTGAGTGCGGCGTAGAACGCCCACAATTTGCCGGGGTTCTGCGCCATCAGCAAAAACGCCAGGTTGGACAGCGCCACGCCCAGTGCGGCCACCAGCAGCATGCGACGGAAGCCGAACGCCGCCACCGCCGCACCGCCGGCGAACGCGCCGACGATGCCCATCCACACGCCGAACAGCTTGGACACTGTGGCGATGTCGGCCTTGGTGTAGCCAGAATCCAGATAGAACGGCCCGGCCATCACGCCGATCACCTGATCCGGGAATTTGAACAGGCCGACAAATGCCAGCAGGACGATGCCCAGCGCCAGCCCGTTGCTGGAGAAGAAACTGGAAATGGGCTGCCAGAATGCGCCGGCCACGTCGATGCGACGCACCACTGTGACCAGCGGCCGGTCCGGCTCGCGGCATACCAGGGTGGTGATGATCGGCAGCAGCATCAGCGCCGACATGGCTAGGTACGCGGAGGTCCAGTTGAGGTATTCGGCCAGGTACAACGCCCCGGCGCCACCGAGGATCAGGCCGATCCGATAGCCCAGGGTGTAAGTCGCCGCCAAGGCGGCCTGCGCCGTGTCCGGGGCGATTTCGATGCGGTAGGCATCCACCACCGAATCCTGCGTGGCGCCCCAGAACGAGGCGAACAGCACCCAGGTGACCAGGCCGGTGACACTCATGTCCGGGCGCGAAAACGCCAGTGCGAACAGGCCGGCGGTGACGCCGAGTTGCGAGACCAGCAGCCAGGAACGCCGGCGGCCCAGAAACGCGGTGATCGGGAACGCATAGCGGTCGATCAGCGGAGCCCACAGGAACTTGAGCAGGTAGAAGAAGCTGGCCAGGCTGATCAGACCGATGCTGCCCAGATCCAGCCCGACGTCGCGCAGCCGGGTGGACAGGGTCTGCGAGGCGATCAACAGGAACGGCAGACCGCTGCCGAAACCCAGCAGTGCCATGGTTGCAGCCGATGGCGTGGCGAAGGCCTGCCGGATGCCACGCAGTCCTTTGTAGTTGGGTACAGGCTTGGTCATGCGTGTGGCCGCTGGGAACGAGTGCTGATTGTTGCCGGGCGGGCAGTATCGCTAGCCTCTGCGCGGATTGACCTGCCGGAAACGCATGATTGGCTCCATGAAGGATCCACCGCCATCAGGCTGCGGCCAGGCACAGCCTGCACGCACTCGAGGTTGATCTCCACGCAGTGGCTGGAAGCACACCACTGGGGGGCCTGGCCAACCGTCCCCATGCTCGTCACTGCCAGCTGCGCGCCCTCACTCACTCCGCGTAATCCACGATGTACGGCGCGTGGTCGGAGAAGCGCTGCTCGCGGTAGATGGAGCAGGCCTTCACCTTGTCGCGCAGGCCGGGGGTGACCAGTTGGTAGTCGATGCGCCAACCGACGTTGTTGGTGCGCGCTGCGCCGCGGTTGCTCCACCAGGTGTAGTCCTGGCCCTGGGGATGCAGCACGCGGTAGGTGTCGACCCAGCCGCGGCCGCTGGCGGCGTTGGCGTCTTCCAGCGCATCGGCGCACAGGCCGTTGAGCCAGTCGCGCTCGGGCGGCAGGCAGCCGGAATTCTTCTGGTTGGACTTCCAGTTCTTGATGTCCAGCGCCGAGCGCACGATGTTCCAGTCGCCGCACAGCACGTACTGCCGGCCGCTGGCCAGCCACTGCTCCAGGATCGGCCGCAGCCATTCCATCACCTGGAACTTGTAGCCCTGGCGCAACTCGCCCGACGAGCCGGACGGGATATAGAAGGACACCACGCTGAGGTTGCCGAAGCGCGCTTCGACATAGCGGCCTTCTTCGTCGAACTCGGGCCAGCCCAGCGCGGTGCGCACTTCATCGGGCTCGTGCCTGCTGTAGATGGCCACGCCGCTGTAGCCCTTCTTGGTGCTGGCGTCGCGGAACCAGGCCTTGTAGCCGGTGGGCAGAAACTTGGGACCGGCCAGCTGATGCTCCTGGGCCTTGGTCTCCTGCACGCACAGCACGTCGGCGTCCTGGTCGGCGAACCACTCGAAGAAACCCTTGGTGACGGCCGAGCGCAGGCCGTTGGCGTTGAAACTGATGATGCGCATAGGCCGGGAATGGGGAGTCGGGAATAGGGAATCGTAAAGCCTACCCCAGCGCAGCTGCGAAGGCTGCCGAGGCGCGATGCGTTTACCATTCCCGATTCTCCATTCCCCCATTCCCGTCAATGACCGACCACCGCACCCGTTTCCTGCAGCTGGCCCTGGGCGCCGATGCCCTGCGCTTTGGCGAGTTCAAGCTCAAGTCCGGGCGGCTCAGCCCGTATTTCTTCAATGCCGGGCGCTTCGATTCGGGCGCCAAGACTGCGCAGCTGGCGCAGTGCTACGCCGATGCGATCGACGCGGCCGGGGTGGAGTTCGACCTGTTGTTCGGGCCGGCCTACAAGGGCATCCCGCTGGCGACCGCACTGGCCTGCGCCTATGCCGGACGCGGGCGTGACCTGCCGCTGGCGTTCAACCGCAAGGAAGCCAAGGACCATGGCGAGGGCGGCAGCCTGATCGGCGCGCCGCTTGAAGGCCGCAAGGTGCTGATCGTCGACGACGTGATCACCGCCGGCACCGCGATCCGCGAGGCACTGGGCATCATCCGTGGCGCCGGCGGCATTCCGTCCGGGATCGTGGTGGCGCTGGACCGGCAGGAGATCGCCTCCGAGCAGGATCGCCGCTCGGCTGCGCAGGCGGTGGCGGCCGAGGCCGGCATCCCGGTGATCGCGGTGGCCAACCTGGGCGACCTGCTTGCTTTTGCGGCAGGAAACGCCGACCTTGTCGGCTTCCGGGAACCGCTGCTGGCCTATCGTGGCCGCTACGGTACCGACACCACAGGCTGACGGCAGGCGACAGGGGGCTGCGATGATGCCGAGACACACCCGTTTGGCGTTACTCGCCGCCGTTGCGGCAGCCGTGGCCGCCGCGCCTGCCATCGCGCAGGACAAGCCGGCCGCGAAGAAGCTGTATTGCTGGAACCAGAACGGCGCCCGGGTGTGCAGCGATACGCTGCCGCCGGAGGCGGTCAATCAGGCGCGCGACGAATTCAACGCCAAGAGCGGCCTGCGCAGCGCCGAGGTGCAGCGCGCCATGAACAGCGACGAGCGCGCCGCAGCAGCCGCCAGCGAGCAGCAACGCCAGGCCGACCTGGCCGCCGAGCAGATGCGCCAGCGCACCGACCAGGCGATGTTGATGTCCTACCAGAGCGAGGACGACCTGCGCCGGGTGTTCAACGAGCGCATCGCCATCGTCGACAACAACATCCACACCGCGCGCTTCAACGTGACCAGCCTGCGCGAAGGGCTGGCCAGCATGCTGCGCAGCGCCGGCGACCGCGAACTGGCCGGCCAGGCGGTGGCCGACAAGCTGGCCGCCGACATCCAGCAACGCCATCGCGAGCTGATGGCGCAATTGCGTCTGCAGACCAGCTTCGAGCAGCAACGGGTGGCGCTGGACGGCGAGATCGCCGACATCCTGCAGCGCTACCGGGCGATGAAGGAGCCGCCGGCCGGCGCGGCGCCCACCGGCTGACCGGCGCAGCCGTCATTCCCGCCCGTGCAGCGCACTGCCGCGGGCGGCATTTCCCGATCCGACGCCCTGCCCGCATAATGGCCGGTCTTACTCCCTGCCCACGAGGCTCTCCCGCATGGCCCGGATCATCGCCATTGCCAACCAGAAAGGCGGCGTCGGCAAGACCACGACCGCGGTCAATCTGGCGGCCGGCCTGGCGCGCGCGCCCAAGCGTGTGTTGCTGGTGGATCTGGACTCGCAGGGCAACGCGACCATGGGCAGCGGCATCGACAAGCGCGATGTGGCCGCCTCGACCTGCGACCTGTTGCTGGGCGAAAACACCGCGGCCGAAATCCGGGTCACCGCGCCGGAAGGCTTCGACCTGCTGCCGGGCAACATCGACCTGACCGCAGCCGAGATCCAGCTGATGGATCAGGGCGAGCGCGAGCAGCGGCTCAAGCGCGCCCTGGCGCCGATCCGCGACGAGTACGACTTCATCCTGATCGACTGCCCGCCGGCGTTGTCGCTGCTGACGCTCAATGCCTTGACCGCTGCCGATTCGATCATCGTGCCGATGCAGTGCGAGTACTACGCGCTGGAAGGACTGACCGCGCTGCTGGAAACCATCGAGGCGTTGCGCGCCAACCTCAATCCGGCGCTGGAAATCGAAGGCGTGCTGCGCACGATGTTCGATATCCGCAACAACCTTGCCAATGCGGTGTCGGCAGAGCTGACCGAGCATTTCGGCGACAAGGTGTTCCGCACCATCGTGCCGCGCAACGTGCGCCTGGCCGAAGCACCCAGCCATGGCCAGAGCATCGTCGGTTACGACCGCACCTCGCGCGGTGGCGTGGCCTACCTGGGGCTGGCCGGCGAAATCGTGCGCCGCCAGAACGACCGCAACAAGGCCTACCGGCCCGTGGAGACCGTCTGATGAACAAGCCGATCCCCGCAAAGAAGCGCGGCCTGGGCCGTGGCCTGGAAGCGCTGCTGGGGCCGAAGGGCGCGGCCGCCGCCGCGGCGCCGAGCGCGGCCAGCGAGGAAGCCTTGCAGCCGGGCGACAGCCTGCGCCGGTTGCCGGTCACCCAATTGCAGCCGGGCAAGTACCAGCCGCGCAAGGAGATGGACGAGGTCAAGCTGGCCGAGCTGGCGGAGTCGATCAAGGCGCAGGGGGTGATCCAGCCGATCGTGGCGCGCGAGCTGGCACCGGGGCAGTTCGAGATCGTGGCCGGCGAACGTCGCTGGCGCGCCTCGCAGCTGGCCGGGCTAAGCGAAGTCCCAGTGGTGGTGCGCGAGCTGGACGACCGCACCGTCATCGCGATGGCGCTGATCGAGAACATCCAGCGCGAAGACCTCAACCCGCTGGAAGAAGCGCAGGCGCTGCAGCGCTTGATCGACGAATTTTCGCTGACCCACGCCGAGGCCGCCGGTGCGGTGGGCCGCTCGCGTGCGTCGGTGTCCAACCTGCTGCGGCTGCTGGAATTGCCGGTGGCGATCCGCGTGCTGCTGGAAACCCGACGCCTGGAAATGGGCCATGCGCGTGCGCTGCTCACCCTGGCGCCGGAGCTGGCCAGCAAGCTGGCGCAGGAAGCCGCCGACCAGGGCTGGTCGGTGCGCGAGGTCGAACACCGTGCGCAGCAGTTCGCCGCCGGCAAGGTGCCCGGCGCATTGCGCAAGGGCAAGCCGGCCGCCGCTGCGCCTCAGGCCGATATCGCCTCGCTGGAAACCGAACTGTCCGAATCGCTGGGCACCAAGGTGGTGTTCAACCACGGGCGCGGCGGCAAGGGCAAGCTGGTGATCCACTACACCGACCTGGACACGCTGGACGGCGTGCTCGAACGCCTGCGCCTGCAGCGCAGCTGAGCCTGTGCACCCGCACCAGGAGCATCCCCGGCAATGAATCCCGCCAAGGTCGATCGCAAGCACCTGCTGCATCTGACCGACCTGCCGAACGTGGGGCCGGCCTGCGAAAAGGATCTGCAGCGGATCGGCATCCGGGTTGCCGCGCAACTGCGCGGTCGCGATGCCTACGACATGTATGCGCAGCTGTGTCTGCGCACCGGCGTGCTGCACGACCCCTGCGTGATCGACGTGTTCCTGTCGATCACGCGCTTCATGCAAGGCGAGGCGCCACGGCCGTGGTGGGCGTTCAGCGCCGAACGCAAGGCAACCCTGGCCAGCGAAGCACCGCTCAGTCTGGGGTGAGTGCGCGCATGCGATCAGGTGCGGCCATCAACCGGAGCAACCCATGAGCACTGAAGACGACCAGATCAGCCCGGGCGGCAGCACGCTGATGCTGCACGCGCAGGAAAAGGCATTCGAGCCGGCACACGGCGGCGACTGCATCGAGCAGATCAGCGCACATATCGAGCAGCACCTGGGGCCGATCTCGGGAGTCCTGCACGAAATCATCTCCGACGCCGTGCATCTGGACGTGCATGTGGTGCCCGCCACCGCGGATGTCCCGTACCTGCGGCTGGTGACCTCGGGCATGAGCGACCGGCCGATGACCCTGCCCGAGGGTGTGGAAGCGCCGCAGTACATGGAGCTGATGCTGAGCCTGCCCGCCGATTGGCCGATGGACCAGCGCGACTTCGAAGACCCGCGCCACTACTGGCCGATCCGCCTGCTCAAGACCCTGGCCCGGCTGCCGCACAAGTTCGAGACCTGGCTGGGCTTCGGCCACACCATTCCCAATGGCCATCCGGCCGAACCCTACGCACCCGGCGTGCGTTTCGACGGCGCCATCGTGCTGCCACCGGTGAGCACGCCCGAGGGATTTGCGCGCCTGTCCATCGATGCCGACAAGACCATCGTGTTCATGACGGTGGTGCCGCTGTATCCGGAGGAGATGGCGCTGAAACTGAAGGACGGCAGCGATGCGCTGCTGGATCGCTTCGATGCCAGGGGGATTGGGGACATCATTGCGCTCGATCGCGTCAACGTCGCCAAAAAGCGCTTCGGGCTGTTCTGAGCGCCACCTGCCTGCCCGCCCGCTTCCGATATCTCCAGGACCACTGCAATGACCATTCTCGTCACCGGCGCCGCCGGTTTCATCGGGGCCTACACCTGCCGCGCGCTGGCTGCGCGCGGTGAATCGGTGGTGGGCCTGGACAACTACAACAGCTACTACGACCCGCAGCTCAAGCGCGACCGGGTAGCGGCGCTGTGCCCGGGCATCGACATCCGCACGCTGGACCTGACCGACCGCGACGGCCTGGCCGCGTTGTTCGACCAGATCCGGCCTACGCGCGTGGTGCATCTGGCCGCGCAGGCGGGGGTGCGTTACTCGTTGGAAAACCCGTCCGCCTACGTCGACAGCAACCTGGTCGGCTTCGTCAACATGCTCGAACTGTGCCGGCATCGGGGCGTGCAGCACCTGGTGTATGCCTCGAGCAGTTCGGTGTACGGCGATTCGGCCACCCCGCCGTTTTCCGAAGACCAGCGCGTGGACCAGCCGCGCTCGCTGTATGCGGCGACCAAGGCCGCCAACGAGCTGATGGGCTATACCTATGCGCAGCTGTACGGCCTGCGCGCGACCGGGCTGCGGTTCTTCACCGTGTACGGGCCGTGGGGCCGGCCGGACATGGCGCCGCTGATCTTCAGCCGCGCGGTGCTGGCGGGGCGGCCGATCGAAGTGTTCAACCACGGCAGGATGCAGCGCGACTTCACCTTCGTCGACGACATCGTGGCCGGCGTGCTGGGCGCGCTGGACACTCCCAGCGGCGAGCCAGTGCCGCACCGGGTGTTCAACCTGGGCAACCACACACCGGTGGAGCTGGAATACTTCATCGACGTGATCGCCCAGGCCGCCGGGCGCCCGGCCGAGAAGGTCTACCGACCGATGCAGCCGGGCGACATGATCCGCACCATGGCCGATACGCAGCGCGCGCACGCCGCCTTCGGCTTCGAGCCGGCCACTCCGGTCGAGCACGGCCTGCCGCAGGTGGTGGACTGGTGCCGCAGTTATTTCGGCGAGCGCGCCTAGGGCGCGCTTGCCACGTCAGCGCAGCGGCGCAGCGGCGCAGCGGCCAGGCAATCGCATATCGACGCGAGGTCGCGCCCGCAGCGACGGGCGTATCGGCAGGGCGGCGTGCTGGAGCGTTGAGCTTTCCGCGCCCTACCTGCACCATCCGGGCGAGGATCGCGATCTCCTCCAGGCTGCGCGAGTCCGGTTATTTAACGCGCTCGCACACGCTACAGGCCGCTTGGCGCTCGCTCCAGCGCACACAACGCAGGTTCGCTTCATGCCTGACTCAGACAGTCAGGGCACAATGCGCGATCTTTTTCGCTCAGCCTTCATCTGGCACCACGAATCCATGAGCCAACCCCAGCTTTCCGTCGTCGTCCCGGTGTTCAACGAGCGCGATAACGTCGCCGCCCTGGTCGGCGAGATCGTCGCCGCCTTGCGCGGGCTGGTGGCGTTCGAGATCGTCTATGTCGACGACCACTCGCGCGACGACACCCTGGCGGTACTGCAAGGCCTGAAGACCACCACGCCGGAACTGCGCGTGCTGCATCACGTGACCCAGAGCGGCCAGAGCACGGCGGTGCGCAACGGCGTCAAGGCCGCGCGTGCGAGCTGGATCGCAACGCTCGACGGCGACGGCCAGAACGATCCGGCCGACATTCCCAAATTGCTGACCGCACGCGCCAGTGCCGAGCCGCAGGTAAAGCTGTTCGCCGGCTGGCGGGTCAACCGCCAGGATTCGGGGTCCAAGCGCTGGGCCAGCAAGTGGGCCAACGCGATCCGTTCGCGCATGCTGCACGACAACACCCCCGATACCGGCTGTGGCATCAAGCTGTTCGAGCGCGAGGCGTTCCTCGACCTGCCCTACTTCGATCATATGCACCGCTATCTGCCGGCATTGATGCAGCGTGCCGGCTGGCGCACGGTGAGCGTACCCGTGCATCACCGCCATCGCACCGCCGGAGTGTCCAAGTACAACAACCTCAATCGCGCGCTGGTCGGCATCCGCGACCTGCGCGGCGTGGCCTGGTTGATCACCCGCAGCAAGCGCACCGTGGTGCAGGAGCGCTGATGGAACTGCATTGGCTGGACCAACCGCTGACCTGGCTGTACTGGACCGGGCTGCATGTCACCGGCTGGAAGCTGATCGGCTATGTGGGCGCACTGATGTTCGGCGGCCGCTGGCTGGTGCAGTTTGTCGCTTCCAAGCGCGCCGGCAAGCCGGTGATCCCGCGCATGTTCTGGTACATGAGCGTGGTCGGCAGCCTGATGACGCTGAGCTATTTCGTGTTCTCGGCCAAGCAGGATTCGGTGGGGGTGCTGCAGAACCTGTTCCCGGCGTTTACCGCGTTCTACAGCCTGTATCTGGATGTGAAGCATCGCGGCTGGAGGCGGGATCGGGCGGTGCATTGAGCGGGGAATCGGGAATCGGGAATGGGGAGTGGGGATTCGTCAGTGCGGCACGTCTGATCCAAGTCTCCAGCCTTTGAAGTGATGCTGGCTTCGTCACTGAGCCGATGGGGCACGCTGCATTGGCTCTGCTTTCGGTGGATAACGTCAGGGGCTCGCTAGTTGGGGTCAACGCGTTTTTTCGTACGTCGCGATGCGCTGGTTACCGACCTGGAATGAGGCCCGTGGCCGATGCCGCGGCTGTTTGCTCATCGGCATGCTGTGCCTATGTCCAGCGCGCTCCTCCATCGTCCGTTGTCCGGGTCGGCGCCGATTGCGGCGCATTGGCACCTGCAGCTGTACACGCATCAGCAGGTGCCGTTGTTTGCCGACTGGCGTTGCGCGCGGGCGGCCGCGGCCAGCCTTGCGGCGGCCGGTCATTGGCAGGGTGCGCAGTTGCTGTGCTGGGTGCTGCTGCCGGACAGTTGGTGCGCGCTGTTGCAGGCACCGGGCAAGGCTGCGCTGCTGCAACTGGCTGCGGTCGCACGACAGGCGGCTGCCGAGGCGGTCAATCGCGCGCGCGGCCGTGGCGGGACGGTGTGGCAGCCGCAGATGCAGGCGTCGGCGCTTGCGCCGACTGAGGACCACCGACAGTTCGCGCGCGCGCTGGTGGCGTTGCCAGTACGCGCAGGGCTGGCCGCGCAGATCGGCGGGTATCCGTACTGGGATGCGGTCTGGCTGCTGCACGGCCACGCTGCACACGGCGCCGCGATTGCAGCGCCTGATGATCGCGCACGTACGCCGGGTCCGGAAGGCGGGTGACCGTGATCGCGTGCATTCGTGCGGCTTGAGTCGGAAAGACTGATACGCGTCTTCGCCTGTCAGCCTTGCGGGATATCTGTGCGAGCGACGTCTGCTCGATCAACATTTGACGTCCAGCGGCGCCTGCTCGATCAACGTCTGACGTCCAGCGGCGCCTGTTCGGGCGGCGTCTGACGTCGACCGCCTACGCCTGTCGGAGCGGGCTGCGCACTGCGGTGATGGCCTGCATCTGCCAGCGCCCAGCACGGTGTGGTCGGCAGCTGTGGCGACGCGACCTGCCCTGCCAGTAAGCCGGCAGGGCAGTCGCCCGTGACGCACCGGCCGGTCAAAATTCCAGTGGATGATCCGGCAGCAGGGCCTGCAACTGGCTGCGGAACAACCCGCGAATCCGCTGCAGTGCGTCTTCGGTATCGGCCTCGAAGCGCAGCACCAGGATCGGCGTGGTGTTGGAGGCACGCACCAGGCCCCAGCCGTCGGCGAAGTCCGCACGCAGCCCGTCGATCGTCGACAGCCGCGCCGACTCGAACGGCGATTCCTCACCAGCCTGGGCACGCTCGACAATGCGCGCGACCAGCGCGTGCGCATCGCCATCCACCGGCACCTTGATTTCCGGGGTGGACACGCTTTCGGGCAGGGCGTCCAACACCTCCGAGGGGGTTTCCTCGCGCTGGGCCAGGATTTCCAGCAGGCGTGCGGCCGCATAGATGCCGTCGTCGAAACCGTACCAGCGCTCCTTGAAGAAGAAGTGCCCGCTCATCTCGCCGGCCAGTTCGGCGTCGGTCTCGCGCATCTTGGCCTTGATCAGCGAGTGCCCGGTCTTCCACATCAACGGGCTGCCGCCGTTGCGCAGCACGTGATCGGACAACTTGCCGGTGCACTTGACGTCGTAGATCACCAGCGCGCCGGGATTGCGCTGCAGCACATCGGCAGCGAACAGCATCAGCAGACGGTCCGGGAACACCATGGCGCCCTGCTTGGTGACCACGCCCAGACGATCGGCATCGCCATCGAAGGCCACGCCGATATCGGCATCGAAGCGCTGCACCATCTTGACCAGGTCGTCGAGGTTGTGCGGCTCGCTCGGGTCGGGATGATGATTGGGGAAGGTGCCGTCGATCTCGCAATACAGCGGGATGACCTCGGCGCCGATCGCTTCCAGCAGGCGCGGTGCGATATCGCCGGCCACGCCGTTGCCGGCATCCACCACCACCTTGATCGGGCGGTCCAGTTGCACGTCGTCGGCGATGCGCTGGATGTAGGCGTCGCTGATGTCGCGCTGTTCCAGATCGCCAGGCGTTGCCGCGGTGTGCAGGCGGCCTTCGTTGATGCGCTGGTGCAGTTCGGCGATCGCCGCCCCGGACAGGGTCTCGCCACCGATCACGATCTTGAAGCCGTTGTAGTCGGGCGGATTGTGGCTGCCGGTGACCGCCACGCAGCTGCCGGCGCGTAATTCGTAGGCGCCGAAATACACCACCGGGGTGGGCGCCAGGCCGATGTCGATCACCTGGCAGCCGGCGCGGCGCAGGCCGTCGATCAGGCCGTTGGCGAGCTCCGGGCCCGACAGCCGCCCATCGCGGCCGACCACCACCTCGCGCAGGCCCTGCGCCTGCATCACGCTGCCGATGGCCTGGCCGATCAACGCGGCGACGCCGGGGTTGAGGTCCTTGCCGACCACGCCACGGATGTCGTAGGCGCGGAACATCTCGGTGGCGACCTGCACGGCCGGCACCAGCGCCGGCGGCGCGGGCGGCGCATCTGCCTCCAGCGCGCGCGCTTGGCTGGCGAGGCTGGCGTCGTGCTGCAGGCTCTGGCTGAAGGTGGGTTCGTCGGCGGTTGGCTCGCCGGCCACGCGGCGACGCGGCAAGGCAACGCGGCCACGGCTGGCCAGCACCAACAGCACGGCGATGACGAGCAGCAGCGCGGCCACGATCGCACAGCCCACGGCGCCCAGACCCAGCGGGCCGTCATCGCGTTGCGGCACCGCGGCGGCCACGCGCAGGCCGCTGTTTCCCAATGGCCTGGCCAGGGTTTCGGCGGCATCAGCCAGCACCACATCGCCTTGCTGGGCGACGTTGTAGCTGCCCTGACGCAAGGCCAGGTACGCGCTGCCGGGCACTGCGATCGCATCCAGCGGGCCGGTCAGACGCAACAACGGCAGGCGCGCGTACGCCACCGCCGGCTGCGCGCCCAGGCGCACCGCTGCCGCCACACCGAGACGGACCTGCTTGGCATCGCGCACCACGTGCACCTGCGCACGCTCGGCCACCAGTGCCGACTCGAGCAGGCTCAGCCGCGCGTAACCGAAGTCCTTGGGATTGTCGTAGGCCGCAGCGAGGTCGCCAGACAGGACCTGCACATCCTCGGCGCCCTTGAAGCGCTCGCGGATGCTCGAGGCGGCGGCCAGCGCGTCGCCATTGGCCAACGCGGCGATGACCTGTGGCTGCTTGAGCACGGCGTCGAGCTGGCTGGCCTGCTGGGCCATTGCTCGGCTGATGTCCTGCACGGCGCGGTCGCGCGCCTGTTCCAGTTCCTGTGCAACCGCATCCTGGCGCCATTGCGTATAGCTGCTCCAGCCGAACCAGGCAGCCAGCAGCACCAACACCCCCCCCAACACCGGACCACTCGTACGCACGCTGGACATCGACTGCCTGCGCTCGTTCGCCTTGCTCATGTGACGTCCCCCGTCAGCGCACGCCGGTGTGGCCGAATCCACCCGCTCCCCGCGCGCTGTCGACGAAAGTATCCACCACTTGCAAGCCCACGCGCACGATCGGCAGGATCACCAGCTGTGCGATGCGGTCGCCCGGCTCGATGGTGAAGGCCTCACGGCCGCGATTCCAGGTGCTGATCAGCAGCGGCCCCTGGTAATCGGCATCGATGAGTCCGGTGCCGTTGCCGAGCACGATGCCGTGGCGATGGCCAAGGCCCGAGCGCGGCAGGATCACCGCGCACAGCTGCGGGTCGGCCAGATGGATCGCGATGCCGCTGGGAATCAGCGCCGCATCGCCGGGTTCCAGCGTCATCGGCGCTTCCAGCGCAGCGCGCAGGTCCATACCGGCGCTGGCGTCGGTGGCGTAGGCCGGCAGCGGCCACAGATCGCCAAAGCGCGGGTCGAGCAGCTTCACCTGCAAGGACTGGGTCGGGGTACTCATGCCTGCAATCTCTCCGCGATCAGGGCCAACAGCTGGTCGGCCAGTTCGGTCTTGCTGCTGCTGGGGAAGGCGCGCTCGCCGCCCTGCCAGTAAGCGGTGGCGGCGTTGTTGTCGCTTTCGAAGCCGCCGCCCTCGATCCCCACCTGGTTGGCGATGATCAGGTCCAGCCGCTTGGCGGCCAGCTTGCCACGCGCGTAATGCTCCACGTCGTGCGTTTCGGCGGCAAAGCCGACCACCAGCTTCAGCGCGCCGGTCTGCGCGGCGACCTCGGCCAGGATGTCCGGGGTGCGTACCAGTTCCAGGGTCAGCGTCTCGCCGGTCTTCTTGATCTTCTGCGCGACCACCCGCTTGGGGGTGTAGTCGGCCACTGCGGCGGCGCCGATGTAGATGTCGGCCGGGAACGCGCCCAGCACCGCATCGCGCATCTGCGCAGCCGAGCGCACGTCGATCCGCCGCACCCCGGCCGGGGTGGTCTGGTGCACCGGGCCGCTGACCAGCACCACGTCGGCGCCCTGGCTGGCGGCGGCAGCGGCCAGGGCATAGCCCATCTTGCCGCTACTACGGTTGCCCACGTAGCGCACCGGGTCCAGGTCCTCGAAGGTGGGGCCGGCGCTGATCACGATGCGCAGGCCGTCCAGTTGCGCGCTGCTGGGCACGAACGCCGGGGCGGCAGCAGCCTTGGAGGCGAGCGGCGCGGCGCGGCCGGCACCGCCGGCCAGGGCGGCGATGATCGTCGCCGGCTCGGCCAGCCGGCCGGGGCCGGACTCGCCTTCGGCCAGCGGGCCGTCCTCGGGACCGACCACGCGCACGCCGCGTGCGGACAGGGTCGCCACATTCGCCTGCGTGGCCGGGTGCAGCCACATGCGGTGGTTCATTGCCGGGGCCACGGTCAGCGGCGCGGTGGTGGCCAGGCACAGCGTGCTGACCAGATCGTCGGCCAGGCCGTGCGCCAGCCGCGCCAGCAGGTCGGCGGTGGCCGGGGCGACGATCACCTGATCGGCCCAGCGCGCCAGTTCGATATGTCCCATTGCCTGCTCGGCAGCGCTGTCCCACAGCGTGGTGCGGGTGGGCTGCCCGGACAGGGCCTGGAAGCTGAGCGGGGTGACGAATTGTTGCGCGCCGCTGGTCATGGCGACCTGCACCTGCGCACCGGCGTCGCGCAGGCGACGGACCAGTTCGAGCGATTTGTAAGCGGCAATGCCTCCGCCGACGCACAGCAGCAAGCGCTGTCCGTCCAGGGGGCGGGCCTGAGTGGAGCCGATCACGTCGGAGTCGTCCTACGGTTACAAGGACAACTAGATTAGCCGATGCCCCCGTCCGGCCTGATAGGCGTGAGCGATGAGCACCGGCAATCTCGCCATATGCACATTCACGACTGGCCCACCCACGAACGCCCGCGCGAGAAACTTCTGGCGCGCGGGGCGCCTGCCCTGTCCGATGCCGAGTTGCTGGCGATCTTTGTCGGCTCCGGCCTGCGCGGCCAGGACGCCGTCCAGACCGGACGCAATCTGCTGCTGCGCCACGGCCCGCTGCGCGTGCTGCTGGATCGCACGGCGCCCGCCCTGGCGCGCCTGCCCGGCCTGGGCCCGGCTTCGGCCTGCAAGCTCAGTGCAGCGCTGGAACTGGCGCACCGCCACCTGCTGAGCGCACTGGAACGCGGCGACGCGCTCAGCGACCCGCCCAGCGTCGGCCGCTACTTTTCGCAGCGGCTGCGTGCGCGCCCCTACGAGGTGTTCGCGGTGCTGTACCTGGACACCCGCCATCACGCCATCGCCTTCGAGGAAGTGTTCACCGGCACCATCGACGGGGCCGACATCCACCCGCGCGAAGTGGTGCGGCGGGCGCTACTGCACAACGCCGCGGCGGTGATCGTCGGGCACAACCACCCTTCAGGCAATCCGGAGCCGTCCGAGGCCGACCGCGCGGTCACCCGGCGCCTGCTGGATGCGTTTGAGCTGGTGGATATCCGCCTGCTGGACCACTTCGTGATCGGCGACGGGCGTCCGGTCTCGCTGGCCGAGCGCGGCTGGCTGGGATGAGCGCGCGGCGGTGACCTGAACCATCGGCCCGACCCCGGGGCGCGCGGTCGGGTAAAATCGGTGGTTTCGTTCCAAGCAGATCCCACGTGAAAGCCCAACTCCGCGCACTGATCGGCCAAGGCATTGAAGCCTTGCGCGCCAACGGCACCCTGCCTGCCGACACCCTGCCGCCGGATTTTGTGGTCGAGCGGCCCAAGACGCGCGAGCACGGCGACTTCGCCACCAATGCCGCGATGCTGCTGGCCAAGCCGGCGCGCAGCAACCCGCGCGCGCTGGCCCAGGCGCTGGTCGCCGCATTGCCGGCCAGCGACGACGTGGCCAAGGTGGAGATCGCCGGCCCGGGCTTCATCAACTTCCATCTCGCCCCCACCGCCTACCAGCGCGAAGTGGCGCATGTGCTCAAGCAGGGCCACGACTACGGCCGCGGGCTGGCCGGCAACGGCCGCTCGGTGGGCGTGGAATACGTCTCGGCCAACCCGACCGGCCCGCTGCACGTCGGCCACGGCCGCGCCGCGGCGATCGGCGACAGCCTGGCGCGCGTGCTCGATGCCAACGGCTGGAACGTCAAGCGCGAGTTCTACTACAACGATGCCGGCGTGCAGATCGAGAACCTGGCCCTGTCGGTGCAGGCGCGCGCGCAGGGGCTCACCCCCGACAGCGACGGCTGGCCGGAGAACGGCTACCGCGGCGACTACATCGCCGATGTGGCCACCGCCTACCTGGCCGGCGACACCGTCGACCTGGAAGGCCATCTGGTCACCGGCGGCAAGGACCCTGCCGACTTCGACGCGATCCGCCGCTTTGCCGTGGCCTACCTGCGTAACGAGCAGAACCACGACTTGGCTGCGTTCCGCGTCGATTTCGATATCTATTTCCTGGAAAGCTCGCTGTACAAGGACGGCAAGGTCGAAGAGGCGGTGCAGAAGCTGATCGCCTCCGGCCATACCTACGAGGAAGGCGGCGCGTTGTGGTTGAAGTCCACCGACTTCGGCGACGACAAGGACCGGGTGATGCGCAAGTCCGACGGCACCTACACCTACTTCGTGCCGGACGTGGCCTATCACCTGACCAAGTGGCAGCGCGGCTACGAGCGCGCGATCACCGAGCTGGGTGCCGATCACCACGGCTCGCTGACGCGCGTGCGCGCCGGCCTGCAGGCGCTGGAACTGGGCATCCCGCAAGGCTGGCCGGAGTACGTGCTGCACCAGATGGTCACGGTGATGCGCGGCGGCGAGGAAGTGAAACTGTCCAAGCGTGCCGGCAGCTACGTCACCCTGCGCGATCTGATCGAGGAAACCAGCGCCGATGCGGTGCGCTGGTTCCTGATCGCGCGCAAGCCCGACTCACAGCTCACCTTCGACATCGACCTGGCCCGTCAGCAGAGCAACGACAACCCGGTGTTCTACGTGCAGTACGCGCATGCCCGCGTCTGCAGCGTGCTGCGGCAGGCGCAGGAGAAGGGCTACAAGTACGAGCAGGCGCATGGACTGGCCGAGCTGGCGCGCCTGGACGACGAGCATTCGCTCAACGTCATGGTCGAGCTGTCGCGCTATGCGGAGGTGGTGGAAATCGCCGGGCAGACGCTGGAGCCGTACCAGATCGCGCAATACCTGCGTGAATTGGCGCACGCCTTCCACACGTGGTATCACAACACCAAACTGCTGGTGGACGATGCCGCAGAGCGCGACGCCAAGCTCACCCTCGCCGTCGCCACGCAACAGGTGCTTGCCAACGGCCTGGAACTGCTTGGCGTCAGCGCCCCAGAAAAGATGTAAGCCGGGCCGCATGGCCCGCAACGACGTGATTCGGAGAAGTGGTAGATGGCAGCACGACGCGGTAAGAGTCAGGCGCGACGCAACACCAGCAATGGCACCCCCGGTTGGGTGTGGTTGGTGGCGGGCGCTGCGATTGCGGCAGTGATCTTTCTGGCCGCGCCCAACCTGTTCAAGAAGGACGGCGACGGCTTCCTGCGCGTAGGCCCGCGCGCCAACCCCGACGCGCAGCCCGAGCCGGTGGCCGATGCCGACGTGGATACGCCGGCCGAGCTGCCCAAGCCCAGCGCACAACCGCCCAAGCCGCAGGCCAAGCCGGGCGATGCGCAGACCCAGTACGACTTCTACACCTTGCTGCCCGGCAAGGAAGTGCAGATGTCCGATGCCGAACTGGCGGCCAGTGCGCGCGCCGAGGAAGCCGCACGTGCGCGCGCCGCATTGGAAGGCAAGCCGGTCGCGCCGGCACCGGGCGCGAGCGTGGCGGCAGCCACGCCGGCCGCCAGCGTGCCGGTCCCGTTGACCGAAACGGCCGCCAGCGCACCGAAGCCATTGACCGAGACCGCTCCGGCACGCCCGGCCGCCACGCCGGCGCCGGCCAGCACTGCGGCACTGAGCACGCCGGCTGCAACCGCTGCGCCGAAGCAGGCAGCGACAGCAGCAGCTGCCACTCCGGCAGCTGCCTCTGCAGTGACCGACAACACCCGCTACATCCTGCAGGCCGGCTCGTTCGGCGCCTCCGGTGATGCCGAATCGACCAAGGCCAAGTTGGCGATGATGGGCCTGGCCGCACGCGTGGAGTCGGCCGACATCAGCGGCAAGACCGTCTACCGCGTGCGCATGGGGCCGTACGGCAGCGCCAGCGAACTGGCCGAAGCCAAGCAGAAACTGACCGGTAGCGGCTTGCCCGCCATCGCGATCAAGGCACAGTAGCCGCAGTGCTGCAGCGCGCCGCCGGCCTGTGGTTGTGGTGGGGACTGATCGGCGCGGCGCACGCCACCGAGCAGATTCCCGACCGCATCCGGATCGACGGGCAGGACGCGGTGCTGCTGGCCGAGCCATTGGCGCCGGTGCTGGACGACCAGGCCACCTGGCAACGGTTCGTGGCGCACGCGCGGCCGGCGCTGGGCAGTTGCAGTGCAAACTGGCGCGGCTACCAGGCCGACTGGCGCGTGGAGCAGGCGCAGGTGCTGCTGGATCGCATCGTCATCGGTGCCTGCGACACCGCGCCGCCGACGTTACCGCTCGAAGTGTTGTTCCCCGGGCGAACCGCCCCGGTCGCCGCGGACTGGATCGATGGCGAGCTGGTGGTCGCCCTGCCAATCGCCACGAACACCGGCGACACCGCACCCGGCGCCGCAGAAGCACCGTATCTGCTCCTGCAGGTGCAACACGGCCGCGTGGTGACGCGCGAGCCGCTCAGTGAGGCAGGGTTGCGCGCGCTTCGCGCCCAGGCCAACACACCTGGTCCTGCCACCACACCCTGATCCCTTTGCCTGATCCCCTCGTTCGCAGGAGTTATCCCCCATGTCCAAGACCGTTCTGATCACCGGTGCCACCTCCGGATTCGGCAGCGCCGCCGTGCGCCGTTTTGCCACCGCCGGCTGGAAGATCATCGCCACCGGCCGCCGCGCCGAGCGCCTGGATGCGTTGGCGGCCGAGCTGCCCGCCGGCCAGGTGCACACCGCTGCTTTCGACATGCGCGATGCGCAGGCCCTGTCGGCTGCGATCGACGCATTGCCGGCCGAGTTTACCGACATCGATGTGCTGGTCAACAACGCCGGGCTGGCGCTGGGCACCGCGCCTGCGCAGCAGGCCGACCTGACCCAGTGGCAGCAGATGATCGACACCAATGTCACCGCGCTGGTCACCCTCACCCACCGCCTGCTGCCGGCGCTGATCGCACGCCGTGGCGCCATCATCAACATCGCCTCGGTCGCGGCGACCTACCCCTACACCGGCGGCAATGTGTACGGCGGCACCAAGGCGTTCGTGCAGCAGTTTTCGCTGGGCCTGCGCGCGGACCTGCACGGCACCGGCGTACGCGTGACCTCGATCGAACCGGGCATGGCCGAAACCGAATTCACCCTGGTGCGCACCGGCGGCAACCAGGCCGCCTCGGACACGCTGTACCGCGGCGCCACCCCGATGACCGCCGTGGACATCGCCGAGCAGATCTTCTATGTCGCCAGCCTGCCGGCACATCTGAACATCAATCGGCTGGAAATCATGCCGGTCACGCAGTCGTTCGCCGGTTTCCAGGTTGCGCGCGACGCGCAGTAACGATGGCCTGCAACGCCAGTGCCCCGGTCGCGCCGCGATCCGATGGTGTGGCGGCCGGCGCGTGAGCAGATCGCGCCGCATCCAAGCTGGGTGCGGCGCGGCAACCGGCGTACCGCCAGGGCTGATGACAACGCCGCGCATTGCGCGGCGTTTTGCTTTGCCCGGTCAGCCGCGATCGGCGGCAACCAACGGCTGCGCGCCTGGCCGCAGCATCCTGTCGCGCAGTTGCAGGAACGGGCACTCCACCGCGTAGTGCAACAGCGCGCCGCCCAGCACTGCCACCAGGCCATACACCGCAAATGCCAGCACGCCCCGCCCCTCCAGCGCCGGGCCGAACCAGCCCTGGGTGAGATGGAAGACGGCCTTGTGGGTCAGATACAGGCTGTAGGAGATGGCCGCCAGCCATGCCGCGCCCGGCACGCGCAAACCTCCAAGCACACCGCTGCTGGCGGTGCCGGCGAGCACCAGCAAGGCCAGCCCCAGCGACAGCACCGGCCAGCCCACCGCATTGCCGAGCAGGCCGGTGCGCTCGCGGAACAGCCACAGTGCCAGCGCCAGAATCGCCACGCCCGCACACAGGATGGCGTTGCCGTGTTGCTGCAGCCGTTGCCACTTCATCGGGCGAAACACCTTCAGCACCGCCAGCACGACACCGGCCAGCAGACCGTCCAGACGATTCCAGGTCGGGTAGTAGATGTCTTCGATAAACCAGTTGCGCTGCAGCCCGGCGCCAGCGCCGTCCAGGGCAGTGTTGTGCCACCAGATGCCGGCACGCAGCGCGATGCCGGCAACCACGACCAGCACGCAGAGCACCCCAAAGCGTGCGGCCGAGGGCCGACGCAGCAGCAGCGTCGCCAGCAACGGAAATACCAGATAGAAATGTTCTTCCACGCACAGCGACCAGGCGTGCGAGAACGCGGCATCACGGCCGTAGTCGACGAACAGATTCAGGGTGAAGGTGACGAACATCCACCACGGCGCCAGCCCGGGCGACTCGCGAAAGTCCGGCCACGCCATGTAGATCACCAGCACCAGCAAGAACGCCGGCAGGATGCGAAACGCGCGGCGCAGATAGAACTCCTTGAAGTCCAGGCGTTGCCCGCGCGCCAGCGGCCTCAGCACCTGCGTGCCGATCAGAAAGCCGCTCAGGACGAAGAACAGGTCCACGCCCATCCAGCCGTAGCGCGACAACCACGCCCAGTCCGGCCCCAGACCGCCGACCACGAAGGAATGGAACAGCATCACCCAGACAATGGCGATGCCACGCAGCAGATCGAGAGCGGGATAGCGCATGCGGGCGATGCAAAGCCGAGGGAGCCCGATTGTGCCGCATCCCGCCGATGCGACGATGCGGGCTCCGGCGCTGGCCGCATTCGCCAGCTCGGATCAGCAACGCAGACGCTGTTTCCACATCACTCAGTCGTACAGGCCGGGTCCGGTCGACCACCTATCGGCGACAGCGACACCCCAGCGCCCCACCCGTGCAGCAGCCGAAGGTCTTCGGTGAGGCCAGCCGCATTGCTGCAGCCAATCCAATATTGACGCTGTGGCTCCCCCACAGCGTCAACCATCACGCATCGGCCTGTGTCACGCAACGGCCTGCTGCTCGATTCGCACGGCCGGCGCCACCGACAGCGCCGGTTGCAGCAATCCCCAGGCTTCCAGTTGCTCCACTGCACGGCCGATTCCGTCCTCCTCGCGGATGCGCTGCCCCAAAGTGCGTGCCGCTGCGCGCATGCTCGGCGCGCTGGCCTGGCTGATGGCATCGGCCAGGGTCTCCGGCTGTAATCCGACCCGTGCGAGCGCCGGCGGAGCGACGCCGCGTTGGGCCAGGCAGTGCGCCCAGAACGGCTGGTCGTAGCCGAACGGCAGCACCACCGACGGAATCCCCGCAGCCAGCGCCGCACCGGTGGTGCCGGCACCGCCGTGATGCACCGCCACCGACACCCGCGGAAACAGCCAATCGTGCGGTGCCTGCTCCAACTGGAAGAAGCGCGCGGCATCGTCGGATGCGTCTTCCGCGGCCGCTAGCCCGCCCCAGCCGCTGGCCAGCAGCGCGCGTTGACCGGTCAGACGCACCGCCGCCTTGACGATGGCGGTGAGCTGGGCCGCATCGCTGCTGATCATGCTGCCGAAGCCGATATACAGCGGCGGCGGGCCGGCCTGCAGAAACGCCTGCAGCGCGGCCGGCGGCTGCCACTGCGGCTGCGGCAACTGCCAGAAACCGCTGACCTGGGCCCGGTCCGGCCAGTCCGGCGGACGTGGGCACAGATGCTCGCTGTAGCCATACACCACGCGCTGCGCGCTGCGATCGGGCCCGCTCCACGGATACGCCGGCAGCCCCAAGGCCGGGCGCACGATGCCATTGAGCGCCGGGCGCATCAGCTGCCAGCCGGCAAAGCGCACCGCGTGATGCAGCGCCACACTCACCAGCCCGGGCAGGCGCACGGTGGGCATCACCATCAACGGCACATGCCGCGAGGCGGTCAGCGGCTGCAATTGCGTGAATACCACCGGCAGGCCGTAGGCCTGGCCCAGGCTATGCGCCAGCAGGCTGGCGCTGCCGACGCCAAGAATCAGCCCGGCATCGGCACAGGCCGCGCGGCCCTGCTCGGCCCAGTCGCGCGCCCACTCCAGCAGCTGCGCACGCAAGGTGCCCCAGATGCCGCGCCAGCCACCGCGCATCTCGGCGACATCCGGATGGCCCTGCAGCAGTTTCTGGTGGTCGCCGCTGAGCGGGAAGAAGTCCAGCCCATTGGCGCGGATCAGCGCTTCGAAGTTGGCGCTGGTCAGCACCCGCACCGGGTAACCGCGCTCCTGTAAGCCACGGCCCAGCGCGATGATCGGGCGCACATCGCCATGCGTGCCCAGGGTGGCGATCAGCACCGGGCGTTGGCGTCCTGCGTTGAAGGAAGACTCAGGCATATTCGGCCACCCCGTCACTGGCGGTGGCGATGCTGCCATCGCGTTGTGCGGCTTTCGTGGTGGCCGCGTGCAGCAGTGCGCTGAGCGTGGCCGAATGCGTGGACGACAGCATCGAGTGGTGGTCGCTGTCCAGCACATGCAACTGCAGGTTGCGCACATACGGGCGCCAGGCCTGCGGCCGGTAATCCACCCACACCGTATCGTCGCCGCCGGAGGTCATGCGCACGCTCGCTTCGACGAACACCACGTCCTGGTCCAGCGGCTTGGGACGGTGACGCCGCGCCAGATGCAGATGGTGTTGGGTCATGCCGCCCATGTCGTCCAGCAACGTGGGGCGTTGCTCGAGCAGCTGGCGCACTGCGGGCAGGTCATTCAAGCCGTAGTGATCGCACAGCAGGCTGGCCAGTTCGGCCACCGTGGTCGGCATCGGCTGGCCGTGTGCCAGATGCAGGCCCAGCGCATGCACCGATGCACGCACGTTTTCCGATTCCGGCAGCGACGCGGCCTGCTCCAGGTGCGGGTAGCTGTCGAGCATCGCCAGCAATTCGACTTCTTCGCCCAGCGCATGCAGTTCGGCGGTGATGGCATGCGCGATCAAGCCGCCCAGCGACCAGCCGATCAATCGATACGGCCCCTGCGGCTGTACCGTGCGCAGCCGCGCAAGATAGTCACGCGCGATCGCCTCAATGCTTTCCGGGCGATGCTGCGGGTCGCTCAAGCCCGGCGACTGCAAGGCATACACCGGCCACTGCGGATCCAGCTGGCCGAGCAAGGTGAGATACGACCAGCCCAGGCCGACCACCGGGTGGATGCAGAACAGCGGCGGCGTACCCGGGGTGCCCGCACGCAACGGCAACAGCACGCCGAGCGGGTCGTTCGGGATCTGCGCGTTGCGCTTGATCACTTCGGCCAGGCCGGCAATCGTCGGCGCATGGAACAGGGTACCCAGCGGCAGTTCGACACCGAACGTCTGCGGGAAGCGTGCGGCCATTTCCGCCGCGCGCAGCGAGTCACCGCCGAGCTCGAAGAAGTTGTCTTCGACACCCACCACTTCGATGCCCAGCACGTCCTGCAGCATCGCTGCCAGCTGATGTTCGAGCGCATCGCGCGGCGCCACATGCGCGCGCTGCGGCAGCGCACCCGGCGACGGCAAGGCGCGGCGATCCAGCTTGCCATTGGGTGTCAGCGGCAGTGCCTGCAATGGCACCCACAAGGCGGGAATCATCGACGCCGGCAGGCGCTGCTGCAGATGGGCGCGCAACAGCTCGGGTGATGGCGTCGCGCCATGCTTGCCCACCACATACGCCAGCAACTGCAGCGCGTCGTGGTCGCCATCGCGATGACCGACCACCACCGCCTGCGCCACTTGCGAATGCAGCAGCAAGGCGTTTTCGATTTCGGCCGGCTCCACGCGATGGCCGCGGATCTTCAGTTGCGCATCGGCGCGGCCGATGAATTCCAGCATGCCGTCGCGGCGCTGACGCACGCGGTCGCCGGTGCGGTACATGTTGCTGCCGTCGTCGGCGAACGGGTCGCGCACAAAGCGCTCGCTGGTCAGCTGGCGCTTGCCGCGATAGCCCTTGGCCACGCCCGCGCCGCCGATGTACAACTCGCCAATCGCGCCGGTCGGCAGCGGTTGCCGCTGCGCATCGAGCACATAGACGCGGGTATTGAGTAGCGGCCTGCCGATCGGCGGGGCGGCAGCGTCGGTGAGCTGCAACGGCATGATGGTCGACCAGATCGTGGTTTCGGTCGGCCCGTACAACTGGGTCAGGCGCCCGACCCGGCTCAGCAACTGGGTCGCCAGTTCCGGCACCAGGGCTTCGCCGCCGACCAGGGCGTGGATACGGTCCAGCGCCAGATCCTGATTGGCCAGCAGGATGCGCCACAGCGACGGAGTGGCCTGCACCATGCTGATCTGCTCCTGCGCGATCAGCCGCGACAGGCTACGTGGATCGTGGGTGATGCCGGCCGGTGCGATGACCACGCGCGCACCCACCAGCAACGGCAGATACAGCTCCAGCCCGGCGATATCGAAGGTGATGGTGGTGACCGCCAGCACGCGGTCGCGCGGACGCAACGCAAGCTCATGCTCCATCGCATGCAGGAAATTGAACAGGTTGCGATGGCTGATTTCCACGCCCTTGGGCGCACCGGTCGAGCCGGAGGTGTACAGCACATAGGCCGTACCGTCCGGCATGGCTAGCGGCGCGATTGCCGCCGGCAACACGGCCGGGCGCGGATCCAGCCAGACCATGCCGCCGAGCAGATAGCGCTCGCACAACGCCGGCTCGCAGACCAGCGCGATGGCACCGGAATCGTTGAGCATCTGCCGGTTGCGTGCGGCCGGGCTTTCCGGGTCCAGCGGCAGATACGCCGCCCCGCTCCACATCACCGCCAGCAAGGCCACCAGCAATTGTTCGCTGCGCGGCAGCGCGATGGCGACCACATCGCCGGGGCGGACGCCATCGGCCACCCATTGCGCGGCGATGCGCGAGGCCAGTTCGCACAGCGTGGCGTAGTCCAGGGTGCGGTTGTCGTATTGCACCACCACTGCCGCCGGCATCAGCTCGGCACGCTGCAGCATGCCGTGCAGCAGCGTGGCCGGTTCCGGCAGCGCTGCGTCGGTGGCGTTCCAGGTCTGCAACAGGCGGCGGCGTTCCGCATCGCCCAGCACATCGATCTGGCCCAGCGCGCATTCCGGATCGGCCAGCACCGCATCGGCCAGATGGGTCAGGCGGCGGCAGTGCTCGGCCAGCTCGTCGCTGTCGTACAGCGCCGGATTGGCATCCAGATCGAAGCGCAACGCGGCACCATCGCCGCGCTCGTAGCAGAAGATGGTCAGATCATCCGCCGGGCCGTTGGAGAGGTTATGCGGCATCGCATAGGCCTGGCCAAAGCGCAGTGCGTAATCGAAGGCTTCGATGTTCACTGCCAGGCGTGCGAACTTCTGATCGATCCCGAACATGCCCAGATCGCGGCGCACGTCCTCGAAGCGGTATTGCTGATGACGCAGCGCATGCCTGACCACCGAGGATACCTGCGCGAACAGCGCATGCACCGGCTGCTGCGGATCCATTTTCAGGCGCAGCGAAATCACATTGGCCACCAGGCCTGCGGTCTGCCGGTAACGCGCATTGATGCGGCCGGTTACCGGCATGGCCAGCACCAAATCTTCGGCACCGGTGCAGCGGTAGTAATACGCGGCGATCAGCGAAATCAGCATCTGCGGCAGGCTGGCGCCATAGTCCTTGCCGAGCGCGCGCAGCCGCACCACCTGCTGTGGCGAGAACTGTCCGGTGCCACGCAACAAGCCGGTCGATAGGTGATTGCCCGGACGCGCCAGGGTCGCCGGCGGCGGCAGATCGGCCAGCTGCTGCATCCAGTAGCTGCGGTCGCGCTGAAAACGATCGGAGTCGCGATACTGCTGTTCCAGCTCGATCAGCGACAGCGCGCTGCCGTATTGCGCAGGCTCCGGCTCGATGTTTTCTGCGTAGGCGTTATACAGCACCGCCATGCGCTGCATCATGATCGAGGCGCAATAGCCATCCATCACCAGATGGCTGACGCATTGCACCCACATATGGTGGTCTTCGCCAAGGCGGAACACCGCGCAATGCCATAACGGCCCGTTCTGCAGATCTTCCGGCTTGCGGATTTCTTCGTCGACCCAATGCTCGGCGGCGTTGCGCGGGGAAGGATCTTCGCTGACGTTGAAATACGGAATCGCGGCGGTGTATTCGGGCAGGACCACCTGATGCGGCACGCCGTCGTGCTCGGCGATGCATAGCCGCAGCGTGTCGAATTCGCGCGTCAGTTGCATGCTGGCGCGGATCAGCAGCTGCGGATCCAGCGGGCCGAACATTTCCAGGGCTTCGGACAACATCAAGGTGTTGTCGGTATGCAACTTGCTGGCGACCCACAGGCCGCGTTGCGCTTTGGTCAGGGGAAACACGGGAGAGGCGTCGGTGTGCATTGCGTGCATCCTTCTTGTGTGGCGCGCAGTCGCCCGGTGCGCCATGTCCGCAATGCGGTCAGTGGGACGCCGGATCAGCACCTGGCCTTGAAACGTGGGGTAAGAGACACCGACGACCGCCAGCGCATGCCGGCGATATACGATGGAAACGCACAATGGGAACGCATCACGAAGCGGCGTGCAGCGTCGATACAACGACGTGCACTGACTTTCCTAAAACACTTGTTTCCCGACAAGTTAAACAAACACTAACAATTAGCCGCCGCGATAAACCGTGCAAAAATCACGAAATCCGCGTCGCCCGCAAAAATTTTTTGCCGAAGTGTGATTTCAACTAGTGTTCTGGATGCATACGTCTACAGATCGCGTTTTTTCGCGCGTTGCACGCTACGGAACAGACTGCCATGCATCGCGCAGCAATCCGGCGAAGGCGTTTTTGCCGGGAATTTTGCGTGTTTCATGGCGCATCCTGGACAGCATGCACCAAGACCACTGCATGCAGCGGCATTGATTTTATTGCGTTACAGGGACAACCATTCCGCAAGACACAGCGCTTTTTTTGAATGCCGTCTGCAACCGCACGGTCACACGACGGTTATTTGATTGTCAGTGCCACGCCGCGTCGATCACGCATGCACAGGTGCTGCTGCTGATCGCCTGGCCTTGGCTTGAGCGGATGGTACTGGTCGTCGCACGTCGTCGTCGGGGCAGGACGTTACCGGGCTCGGCCAGAGCGCGCAGAAGCCATGGCGTCCGGCAATGGCGCCGGGTTCGGACCCTGAGCCACGCCGCACTACGGCCGCACAGCGGTGCTGCGGGCCGTCTCGTCAATGCATTACGCGCGAAGGTGAAACAGAAATGGCGCGCCACGGCCTCGGCCGCAGCGCGCAGTGCCTTAGCCCAACGGTTCGTCGGACAGATAGGTGTAACCGGTCAACCCTGCTTCCAGCGCATCGCTCAATTCCTGTGCGCGCTCGGGCGGTAGCTGCGCGGCGGCAATGCGCTCGGCATAGGTCGCACGTAGCGTGTCCAGCTGATAGCCCACGTAGTCCAGCATCACATCGGTGGTATCGCCGCGGCGCTGCTGCGCGATGCGATAGCCATCGCCGTCCACGGCCACTTCCACCGCATCGGTATCGCCGAACAGGTTATGGATATCGCCCAGGATTTCCTGGTAGGCACCGACCAGGAAGAAGCCGATGCGATAACTCTCGCCCGGATTCAACGTGTGCAGCGGCATCGAGCTGTCCAGGCTTTCGTTCTCGACGTAGGTCTTGACCATGCCGTCGGAGTCGCAGGTCATGTCGGCGATGATGCCGCGCCGCTGCGGCGCTTCGTTCAAGCGTTCGATCGGCACGATCGGGAACACCTGGTCGATCGCCCACACATCCGGAATCGACTCGAACACGCTGAAGTTGACGAAGTACTTGTCGACCAGCCGCTCGTTGAGCTCGTCCAGCACCGGGCGATGGCTCTTCTCGTCGAAGCTCAGGCGTGCACGCACGCCATGCGCAATCGCATAGAACAGGTCGTCGATACGCGCGCGGTGGGTCAGGTCGATCTGGCCCAGTGCGTACGCACTCAAGCCTTCGGCATGGAAGTGCTGCGCCTCCTGGAACAGTTCCACCGCCGGGCGCACATCGAGCTCGTCGTGGATCTCGCGCAGGTGGCGGATCGCTGCCGGCTCGTCGTCGTGCGCGTCCGGCACGCGGCCTTCCGGCGCCTGCTCCACTTCGGACACGTTGGCGATCAGCACCGCGTGGTGGGCGGTCATCGCGCGGCCGCATTCGGTGACGATGCGCGGCGGGGTCAGGCCGTGCTCCTCGCAGGCGCTGGCCAGCGGCTGCACGATGTTGCTGGCGTAGGAATGCAGGCCGTAGTTGATCGAGCAATAGCTGCGCGAGCGCGTGCCTTCGTAATCGATGCCCAGGCCGCCGCCGACGTCCACATGACTGATCCTGGCGCCCAGCCGCGACAGCTCCACGAAGTAGCGCGTGGCCTCGCGCATGCCGTTGGCGATGTCGCGCACGTTGGAGATCTGCGAGCCCATGTGGAAATGCAGCAACTGCAGGCTGTCGGCGTACTCGGTGTCGCGCAGCGTCTTCCACAGGTCCAGCACCTGCCGTGGCGACAGCCCGAACTTGGCCTTGTCGCCACCGCTATTCTGCCACTTGCCCGCGCCAAGCGAAGCCAGGCGCATGCGCACGCCCAGACCGGGCTTGACGTCCAGCGCGCGCGCTTCTTCCAGCACCAGCTTCAGCTCGGAGGGCTTTTCGATGACGATGAAGGTCTGCAGGCCGAGCTTGCGGCCGATCAGCGCCAGGCGGATGTATTCGCGGTCCTTGTAGCCGTTGCAGACGATCAGCCCGCCCGGGCGCGACAGCGCCAGCACCGCCATCAGCTCCGGCTTGCTGCCCGCTTCCAGGCCGAAGCCGTCACCGTGGTGGCTGGCCAGCGTGCCGGCCACGCCGCGATGCTGGTTGACCTTGATCGGGTACACGGCCGTGTAGCCGCCTGCGTAATCCCATTCGGACTGCGCCTGCGCGAACGCCGCCTGCAGCTTGCCCAGGCGCTGGCCCAGGATGTCCGGGAAACGCACCAGCAGCGGCAGCTTGGCGCCGGCTGCGCGCGCGGCGTCCACCACCTCGGGCAACGACACCGACGGACCGTCGCTGGTCGGCGTGACCACCACATGTCCGGCGTCGTTCACATCGAAATACCCGTCGGCCCAATGCGGGATCGAATAGGTCTTGCGGGCTTGGTCGAGGGACCAATCGCTCATTTCGCTGACTCGGCTGGGGCAAAAAGGGCGTGAAGTGTAACGCCTGGCACGCGCAGGGTCCGTTACAATCCGCGCCGACTTCACGCCCTGCTCCTGATTGGAGCGGGGTTGGCGGGGGTTCGGGATGGCCGCCAGCAGCTTGCCTGTGCGCGGCTGCGCCCGACCCTCATCCGGCGCTTTGCGCCACCTTTTCCCGCTGGGAGAAGGAACAGCCCCATCTTTTAGGACTTTGCATGAGCGCCAACGACAACTGGTACATCGAACATTTCCAGCCGACCGGCTCGGCGATCGGCTTCCGCATCAGCGGCAAGCTGGACGAGGTGCAGTCCCCGTTCCAGAAGATCGAGATCTACCAGACCACCGACTGGGGCAAGCTGATGCTGATCGACGGCGCGGTGATGCTGACCAGCCGCGACAATTTCTTCTATCACGAGATGATCAGCCACCCGGCGCTGTTCACCCACGCCGCGCCCAAGCGCGTGGTGATTATCGGCGGCGGCGACTGCGGCACCCTGCGCGAGGTGCTCAAGCACCCGGGCGTGGAAAGCGCCACCCAGTGCGACATCGACGAGCAGGTCACCCGCATGTCGGAGAAGTATTTCCCCGAGCTGTGCGATTCCAACCACGATGCGCGTGCCGAGCTGCTGTTCGACGACGGCGTGGCCTACATGGCCAACTGCCCGGCCGGCAGCGTGGACATCGTGATCGTCGATTCCACCGACCCGGTCGGCCCGGCCGAGGGCCTGTTCAACAAGGCCTTCTACGAGAGCTGCTTCAAGGCATTGAAGGACGACGGCATTCTGGTGCAGCAGTCCGAGTCGCCGCTGGCGCTGCTGGAGCTGATCAAGGAAATGCGCACCGAAATGGGCAAGGCCGGCTTCCAGTCGTTCAAGACCCTGCCCTTCCCGCAGCCGTGCTACCCCACCGGCTGGTGGAGCGTGACCATGGCCAGCAAGCAGGCCAACGCCGATTTCGCCTTCCGCCAGGACGCTGCGCAGGCCAAGGGCTTCGAGACGCTGTACTACACCGCGCACCTGCATACCGGCGTGCTGGTCGCACCGCCGTTCGTGGCCAAGGCGCTGGGCGAGTAAGCAAGGCTCACGCACCGTAGCGCGCCGCCAGCGGATGCGGGCGGCGCGCCAGTAATCGCGGCCAGGCCGTGACCAGGCAACCGTGCCGAGCGCCCTACAACCGCGCCAGCACCTCGGCCTTCTTGGCGTCGAACTCTTCCTGGGTCACCAGCCCCGCATCCAGCAGCTGCTTGAGCTTGCTCAGCACCTGGATCGGATCGTCCGCGGCCAGAGCCGTGCTCGGCGGTGACGAGGACGCGCTGCCCTGCGAGGTGGGTGCGTGCACCACCACGCCACCTGCCGATGCGCGCAACTTGTCGAACTCAAGCTGCTGGCGCTTTTCGTAGGCCGATTCCTCCACCTGCTGCGCATAGGCGTAGACCCGCCGCGCCTGCTTCTTGGGCAGGCTGTCGATGGACAGGTAACCGCCCTGCGTGGTGCGGCACATGATCGTCGCTCCCAGCATCTGCTCGCTCATGTGCACGTCGAGCACCTCGCGCCAGGGGACATCGCGAAACGTCATCCCGAACAGCGTGGGGTGCACTACGATGAATCTGCGCGTGGTCAGCACCACCGCGGCCGGCGACAGGTTCACCACCATTTTCTTCTGCACCGCGATGTACTCGACCTGCTCGTCCCGCGTCAGCAGCTCGTTCACCTTGGGCAGGATCTTGCCCACGGCCGTCGGGTCCTGCTCGTCCGTCAAAAACTGCGCCAATGCGTCCATCTGCCCTCGCCAACGGCTGAGTCAATGCGTTGACCGTGACACTACAACAACCCGCATGGATGCCCGTGCAACGCCAATGACCGTATGCGGCGCGGCTACAAGGTGCGGCCTCAAACAGAATTGCCGTCTGCCAAGTCGCTGTTGAACTACATCTGACGCAGAAGGGCGGACGCTGCCGCCCGCCGTTCCTGGATCGTTCGCTTACATTAGAAGCGGACTTCGAGTGCCGCGTTCAGTACTTCGGCACGATTGATGGTGGTGTCTTCGGCGTAGTCATAGTAATCGTTGGCGTAAATGTAGTTGGTGTACATCGCGCTCACACTCGCGTGCTTGCCGATATCGACGCCCAGGCCGAGGCTCGCGTAGCCACCGTAGATTTCATCACTCATTTCTGCGACCTCCGCATACCATGAGCCAATACGCACCACAGCAAACAGTGGAGTGTCACCAAAGTTGAAGCGGGCCGTACCGCCGATGCCGCCAAACTTCACTGCTGGAATAAAGACATCGTCGGTCGAGTCTCCGCGGTCCAGGCGCCCAACCGATCCCTCGAGCCCGATCAACGTCACCGAGCCGGCACGCCAGCGATAGCCGGCACTGAGGCCAAGCATGTCCTGCTTGTAGCCACTGAACACCTCGCCCCTACCACGCTGCACGCTGATAAACGCGCCGCTGTCGATACGCGATTGCTCGGTCCGCGCAGTGCCCGTTGCTGGTACTGGCGCTGCTGCGTACGCCGGCGCAGGCGGCGCATCTACCGCAGGCGTCTGCGCCGTGACGGTGGCAAATCCGCCGGTCTGGTCGACCACACCTGCACTTCCGCTTCCACCGACGGCGGTCGGCGCGCCGCCGCTGCCGGCTTGCGACGGACGCGACTGCGGCGCTGCCGGCGCAGGGGCCTCCTGCGTACCGGCCTGCGGCTGCCTTTGCTGCTGCCGGTAGCTGTCCCAGCCGCGCGACAGCGATTGCGCTGAAGCCTGTGCCGTGACGCCAAGCGCCGTGCAGGCCAATAGCAGTGTTGCAGTCCTTTTCATCGTATTCCCCATGAGTGGTCCCCCATCGTTCCCGCATCCGTGCGCGCGCGGGCGAACCCGACGGCGTCTGGAAGTGGCGCAGTTGCTGTCATCTCTCCGGGGGCGTCCCCGCATCACTGCAATGCCCAAGGCACCGGCCGTGGCACACCGGCGTGGATGTGCGCGACGCGCGCGTGATGCAGCCCCCTGACCGCAGCGCGCACAGTGTCTGGAGTCTCATTGCCTGTCAAGAAGCGGCGAGACGCATATCCAACCGCGCTCTGCCGGGGTGAGCTTCGACATGTTCCGCCACTACCGATCCGCCGCGAGCCGATCGCCAGCTCACATTGCGATCGAGCGAGATCGCACCGCGGCCGTGGTGCCGCGTGTGGCCGCCCAGTGCATCGGCAGAGCGCTCCCGCGTGCCGTCCAATCCGGTGATTTTGCAAAACCCGAATGCTTCAACCGTTTGAATAGCAAGGCTGTTCCATGTCCGGAACATTTCATTTGTTAAACAAATGCAATTTCAGTACTCGCAAGTTCTAAAATTCACCGGACCGATCCCTCGCGATCATCGTGAACCTGCCAGACGCGTGATTCCTCCGCGCCGCCAAGGTCCGGAGACTTGCCATGCATTACCAGCCGCTGGACACCTCCAGCCTGCAAATCGTCACGCCCGTGCTGCTCAAGCAGGGCACCCGGCTGCTCGAGCCCAACGTCTATCGCACGCATCTGGATGGGCAACTGGCGGTGGTCAAGGACTACAGCCGCTACCGCCGTACGCTGCTGGCGCCGATCGCGCGGCTGATGGTGCGGCACGAGGCCAAGATGCTGGCCCGCCTGCACGGCTGGCGGCACGCGCCGGCCCTGCTCGGCACGCTGGGCAGCCTGGCGCTGGGCATGGAGTTCATTCCGGGCGACACGCTCAGCGCCAGTGCGGTGGTGGGCCAGGAAGTGTTCCAACAATTGCAGCAGGCGCTGCGCCGCCTGCACGCCGTCGGCATCACCCACAACGATCTGCACGGCACCAATGTGGTGATCAGTGCCGGCGTGCCGGTGCTGATCGATTTCACCTCGGCCTGGCGCTTCCCGCGCTGGTTGCGGCGCGGCACGCTGGCGCGGCAACTGCAGCGCAGCGACCTGGCCAATTTCCAGAAGATGCGCCAGCGCCTGGCCGGGATCGCGCCGACCGCCGACGAGGCCGCACGCAGCGCCGAGCCGCGCTGGGTACGCACCATCCGCGGCAGCTGGAAGCGACTGTATCGGCACCTGAAGCGCGATGCGCAGCCAACCAGTGCCGACTGAAACCTGCTGACCGGCAGGCCGCGGCCACCCGCCGCCAATGCAACGGGCGCCGGGCGCGATGCCTTGCCGGTGACGTGCAACCGCGCCCTGCATCCAGCACCGGCGCCGGCACCTGCGCAACAACGCATATCGATCTGCGTCCCGCATGCTGATCCGGCGTCGTGGGCCACACCCGCCGGGCTGCAAGCCTGGCCATCCCGATGCCACGCCAACGGTGCGCCGATCTTCCTGGCGAGCAATCGCCAGCTGGTGCGCAACGGCACGGGGAAACCACAATGGACAGGGTCACGCGCCGCTGCCGTGCACCGGCGGCGCCCTCCAGGCGGCTAGCCGGTCGTCCGGTCGCCGCCCCGGCTACTCACTGCGCGCCGGCCGCTTTGGCTGCCGACGGCGCGCGGTAGGCGATCAATTGCGGCGCGTCGGCGACGAAGCGGTCCAGCACGCCATCGGCGATCTTGACCGGGCCACCGAAGCGCGTGGCGCCGGGGATCGAGGGGATCGCCGCGGCGTCGGCGGCGATCCGCTTGGCATCGGCAAACGCAACTGCTGCCTGCGCGTCACCGCGATTGGCGGCATCCAGCCCGGCTGCGGTCTGCTGCAGCGCGCGGCCCCAGCCTTCCATCGCCTCCAGCCAGGGGCGCGATTGTTCCGCAAAGCCCTTGTCGGCCACGCCTGCGCGAATGGTCTGCGGCGCCGCTGCGAACGCATCGGCCGTGCGCACCAGCTCGGCGATGGCCTGGCTGCGCGCCGCTGCATCGCCCAGCGCAATCGCCTCGCGCACATGGTCGAGCACCGCCTTCAGCCGCGGCGCCTGTTCCTGCCACGGCTGGCTGCCAAAGGTCGGCGCCAGATGCTGGGTATCGAAGAAGGTCAGCAGCGCGGCGGTCACCTGCGCGTCACCACCGGCCAGGTCGCGTGCGGCCGCATGCCAGGTGCGCTGGGCGTCGTAGCCGGTGTCGTTCCAGGCGAAGGCGGTCAGCCCCATCACCGCCACCCGGCTGGGCACTTCCTGATTCATCGGGTTGGAGACGATGCCGGACAACTCCGCCGACAGGCCGGCCTCGCGCCGCGCATACGGCGCCATCAGCAGGCGCCCGGCCGAGGTTTCGAAATCGTTGACCGGATAGTTGTCCCACAGCAGCGTCTTGCGGCCGAATGCCTTGGTCGCCGCGCGTGCATCGGGAATGGAAATGGCCGGCGGCACCACGTCGGTGCCGGTCCACTGCACCACGATCTTCGGGTCCAGATGCTTGCGCAGCGCTTCCTTGTACGGGCTTTCCTTGGCGTCGTAATACTCGGTCGGCACCATGATCAGCTCCGAGGCTGCATCGTGGCGGGCGACCAGGTCGGCCTGCACCAGGTTGAGCAGATGCGACTGCGCGATACCGGCCGCCTGCGCGCCGGACGCGCCGAAGGTGGTCTTGTCGCGCTCGCAGTTCCACTTGGTGTATTCGATATCGTCCAGCGCCACGTAGAAGCTGCGGACGCCCAGCGCACGGAAGGCATCGAACTTGCGCAGCAGCGCCTTGGCATCGGCCGGATCGGAAAAGCACACCGTCGGCCCCGGCGAGATCGCATAGACGAAGTCGACATGGTTGCGCCTGGCGGTGGCCGCCAGTTTGCCCAGCGCCTTCAGCGTCGCGGCCGGATACGCCTCGCGCCAGCGGTCGCGCGCGTACGGGTCGTCCTTGGGGCTGTAGATGAAGGTATTGGCCTTGCTGCGGGCGAGAAACTCGATGTGCTTGCTGCGGTCGGCCATCGACCACGGCGCACCGTAGAAACCTTCGATGGTGCCGCGGATCGGCATCACCGGATGATCCTGGATCGCCAGGGTCGGAATGGCCGGACGCTCGACCAGCTGGCGCAGCGTCTGCGCCGCATGGAACAGCCCGTCGTTGTCATGACCAGCCAGCGTGATCAGGCTGCCGGTGCCGAGCGCCACGCTGGCGAGCGTATAGCCCTCCTTGTGGGTGTCCTGCATCGCCTTGCTGCGGGTCAGCGCATCGCGCACCACTGCCGCCTCGCCGGTGCCGAGCACGATGTGCGGGCGGTCGAGCGTGGCCGGCAGACGCGCCGCGGTGGCGATCTTGGTGACGCCGGCCGTACCGAGAATGCGGCGTACCAACGCGATCGACTCCGGATCTGCGCCCGGCGCCACCACCAGCACCACTGATTGCCCCAGCGTGACGGTGCCACCCTCGAGCGTGATCGAGACCGGGGCGGGGAAGATCGCCGGCTGGGTCACCGGCTGTGCCAGCGCGGGGACTGTTGCCGCTGCCAGGCCTGCTGCCAGCCAGAGCGAGAGCGGGCGCAAGCCCGACTTCCTATCGCGTCGCTTCATCCCCGAACTCCGGTATTGAAATGGTATTAGGCCCTAGAGTAGGCAAGTCGTCGCGTGGCGACAAGCGGGCCGGTCTTGGGACACTCAAATCAGAACGGAAGCCGAAAAGCTTGGTCGCGGGCATGACGCCTGTGCCGCTGCTGGCCCCAGGTGCTGGGTCCACTCTTCGGTATTGAAATGGTATGAGCAGGCTGCGTGGCATGGCACCGCTCGGGTCGTGTGGCAGGCCAGCTGCTCGAGTGAAATCGAGCCGGCTCAAGGCTTCGCAGACGCGTCGGCCGTCGACAGCCAAAGGCTGCTCGCCCACAAGTGACTATTTAGCCAAGATGCAATTGTGGACGCCATGGCGCTGCGTCGCGGCAATCCGCCGATGACGGATGCGGTATCTCAGCAATCAGCCAATCACCTGAGCACCAACGGCGCGATATCGGCCGAAGGCGCTGCCCGCTGACGCCTTACAGCGCGTCGCTGTCCAGTTCGCCGGTGCGGATGCGCACCACGCTGCCCAGGTCGTAGACGAACACCTTGCCGTCGCCGATCTTGCCGGTCCCGGCCGCGGTCACGATGGCTTCGACCACGCGCTCGGCCTGGTCGTCGGTCACCGCCACTTCGATCTTCACCTTGGGCAGGAAATCGACCACGTATTCGGCACCGCGATACAGCTCGGTGTGCCCCTTCTGGCGCCCGAAGCCCTTGACCTCGGTGACCGTGATGCCTGCCACCCCGCAGCCGGCGAGCGCTTCGCGCACATCGTCGAGCTTGAACGGTTTGACGATGGCCATGATCATTTTCATCAGTGCAGATCCAGCGGCATGACAGGGCGCGCAGCATACCGTGGACGGCCGTAACACTCACCCCGTGGCGCGCGGCCGTCACCGCGGCCGACAGCCGAATGGGACTATCCTTACCGCCTGCCGACTGCCTTGCCGATGTCCCGCGTGTCCCGGCCTGCACTAGGCTTCCTACGGACCTGCGGAGAACACCCATGATCGATTTCAACCAGCTCGACGACCTCGCCCGCCGCCTCAGCGACCTGGTGCCGCCTGGCCTGCGCCAATCGCGCGAAGAACTGCAGAGCACCTTCAAGGGCGCGCTGCAGGCCGGCCTGGGCAAGCTGGACCTGGTCACCCGCGAAGAGTTCGACGTGCAGCGCGCGGTGCTGCTGCGCACGCGCGAGAAACTCGACGCGCTGGAGCAGGCCGTGGCCGCGCTGGAGGCCCGTGCGCCTGCGACGCCGCCCACAGCACCGCCTGCCGCTCCCTGACCAGGGCCTTCCACCATGAGTCTAGCGCTGGTGCACAGCCGCGCCCGCGTGGGGGTGCATGCGCCTGAGGTTCGGGTGGAGGTGCATCTCTCCGGCGGGCTTCCCTCCACCCAGATCGTGGGCCTGCCCGAGGCCGCGGTGCGCGAATCGCGCGAACGCGTGCGTGCGGCGCTGCTGTGCGCACAATTCGAATTTCCCGCCCGGCGCATCACCATCAATCTGGCGCCGGCCGACTTGCCGAAGGAAGGCGGCCGCTTCGACCTGCCGATCGCCCTCGGCATCCTGGCCGCCAGCGGGCAGATCGACCGCCAAGCGCTGGCCGAGTACGAGTTTCTCGGCGAGCTGGCGTTGACCGGCGAGTTGCGTGGCGTCGATGGCGTGCTGCCGGCCGCGCTGGCTGCCGCGCAGGCCGGGCGACGGCTGATCGTGCCGCTGGCCAACGGTGCAGAAGCGGCCATCGCCGGGCACGTCGAGGCCTTCACCGCGCGCACGCTGCTGGAAGTCTGCGCCGCGCTCAACGGCAGCCAACGGGCGCCCGCTGCCGAGGTGGCGATCCCGGCGCTCGGCGCGCGTGCGCTGCCCGACATGGCCGACGTGCGCGGCCAGCCGCACGCACGCCGCGCGCTGGAGATCGCCGCTGCCGGCGGTCACCATTTATTGCTGGTCGGCAGCCCGGGCTGCGGCAAGACCCTGCTCGCCTCCCGCCTGCCCGGCCTGTTGCCGGAATCCAGTGAGGCCGAGGCACTGGAAACCGCTGCCATTACCTCGGTCAGCGGCCGCGGGCTGGATCTTGCGCGCTGGCGGCAGCGGCCCTATCGCGCCCCGCATCACACCGCCAGCGCGGTTGCGTTGGTCGGTGGCGGCACGCATCCGCGCCCCGGCGAGATCTCGCTGGCCCACAACGGCGTGCTGTTTCTGGACGAATTGCCCGAATGGCAACGGCAGACGCTGGAAGTGTTGCGCGAGCCCCTGGAATCGGGCCTGGTGACGATCTCGCGCGCCGCGCGCAGCGTGGATTTCCCCGCACGCTTCCAGCTGGTTGCTGCCATGAACCCATGCCCATGCGGTTGGGCCGGCGATGGCAGCGGGCGTTGCCGCTGCAGCAGCGACAGCATCCGCCGCTACCGCAGCCGCATCTCCGGCCCATTGCTGGACCGGATCGACCTGCATGTCGAAGTGCCGCGACTGCCCCCGCAAGCCTTGCGCAGCGGCAATCTCGGCGAAGACAGCGCCAGCATGCGTACCCGCGTGGTTGCCGCACGCGAACGGCAACTTGCGCGTGCCGGCGCACCCAACGCACAACTGGATCAGGCACAGACCGATCATCATTGCCGCCTGGAGGGCGACGATCAGGTGCTGCTGGAACGTGCCATCGAACACCTGCAGCTGTCCGCACGCTCGATGCATCGCATCCTGCGCGTGGCCCGCACCATTGCCGATCTCGACGACAGTGCGGCCATTGCCACCCGGCATCTGACTGAGGCCATTGGCTACCGCAAACTGGATCGCGCCATGGGTACGGCGAGCGCGGCGTAGCAGCGCCGATCCAAACGCCTCAACGTGGTGGCATTGGTCCACCGTACGACGATGCCGCGCTGTTTCGTTAGGACGTTGAGGAGTTCGAGACGGCCATGCGATCGACCGCTGCGTCCATCGCAGAACTATCTGCTGCCGGTTCGGCGGCAAGGTGCGTGCACGTGCTTGCATCGGGCAGCACTGCATTCGCCGGTACGTCCACACGCTCTCTCCAGCGTCGCAACATCCATTTCATGGCAATGCACGTACAACGTCCGCCACACCACTGCGCAGAGGCCGCCATGAGCCGACTCCCCGACCTAGTCACCGTCCCGTCCCTGGATCTGAATCGCTATCTGGGCACCTGGTACGAAATCGCACGGCTGCCGATTCGCTTCGAGGATGCCGATTGCACCGACGTGTCGGCGCACTATTCGCTGCAGGACGATGGCACGGTGCGGGTGCAGAACCGCTGCCTGACCGCCGAGGGCGAACTGGAAGAAGCAATCGGGCAGGCGCGCGCCATCGACGACAGCAACGCGCGGCTGGAAGTCACCTTCCTCCCCGAAGGCCTGCGCTGGATTCCTTTCACCAAAGGCGATTACTGGGTGATGCGCATCGATGCGGACTACACCGCCGCGCTGGTCGGTGGCCCCGACCGCAAGTACCTGTGGCTGCTGGCAAGGCTGCCGCAGCTGGACGAAAACATCACCCAGGCCTATCTGGCGCATGCGCGCGAGCAGGGCTTCGATTTGGCCCCGCTGATCCACACCCCGCACACCGGGCGGCTGACGGAGCAGCCACTTCCCTGACTGCTGCGCAGAGCTGGCAAAGCAGCCTTCAACCTGCTCGCTAGGGCACGCACTCCGGGCCAGCGAAGGTCTTGTGTCTTTGAGGATCGGGGTTACGGGTAGCTCGACTGTAGAGCCAGACCAACTCTAGAGCGGCTGATCTGCGACTTGGCTGCAGGGCCCTTGCCCGCCTACCATCGCGGGACACGCCGCAAGTACGTCCATGTAGGCTCTTACGCGATGGTAGGCAGGCAAGGACCAGTCGAGATGGTCGGTGTGCATGGAGCAAGCAGGGCAAGACATGGTTGGTCGGATCACTGCATGTGCCACCGGCTTCCCATCCCAAGCCGCGCAGCACACAGGTTTTCAACGCGCAACCGACAAACGTCTCCTCTGCCCGCCACAAGCTCAGGAACACGCTTTCGAGAAAGCAGCCGACCAACTTGCTAGTGCGGGACCCCTGCCGGTTGCGGGACCCTTGGCGGCATCAATGCCGCCAAGGAGCCTATACGGACAGATGCACGGCGTGTCCCGCAAGCGGTGAGGGCGCCGCGCCCTCGATCTACCCCCTCGCCTATCTGGTATTCGACGATTGGCGACCGGATTGAAGCCCGGCTCAACCGTTGAGCGTGCCCAGATCCTTGGCCGCAGCCTGCGCGCCTTCCAGGCTGTCGAAGGCGACGCCGGTGTCGCCGACCACGTACTTGGTCAGCTCGCCATCGCGGGTGGTTTCCTGCATCTTGAAGATCGGCACTGCATCGGTGCCGCCGACGCGTTCTTTCTGCGTTGTCATGGTGATTCCTCCAGGAAAGTGCCTTGCACGGGGCCGGATGGCGCCGCGGCTCCCGCTTGGGAGCACAGACCACCCGACCCTAGCGCGCTGCCTGGTGCAGGCGCGTGAATCCATTGACGAGGCCGATTACCACACCTGCCGGCACCGTCATTTGCAGAAAATCACATCTGCTTCGCCCCGCGGACGCGCGCAACCCGCGCGTCTGTCGTACATTCGCGACGTGCAGCCTCATCAGTCCACCGTCACTGTCTCTAGCGTCCTCGCGCGGCACGTCCATGCGCGGCGCAAATACGCCACGCCATTCGTGGGGCGATGCATGTCAGCGCCGCTCTGCACGGGCTGTTGTGCGTGAGCACGCCTCCACGCAGATGTGGGTGGTGAGGTGAAGCGTCAACGCATCATCAGTCTGACCGTGTTGCTGGTAGTGCTGTGCGCAACGCTTCCGGTCAGCCTGTCCTACTACCTGGCATGGCGGCTTGCGCTGGACCGCGAGGAAAGTAAGCTCGCGCAGCTCGCGGCACTGTCGATCCGGCGCACCGACACCGCCTTCGACGAGGCGCATGGTGCGCTCCTGAGCATGGCCGCGTCGCAGCTGCAGCCCTGCTCCCAATCGCATCTGGGGCAGATGCGCGCGCTGGTGCTGGCCAGTCACTACATCGTCGAACTGGGATACATGCAGCAGGGCCGGTTGCGCTGCACCTCGTGGGGACCATCGCCGGCGACCGTTGCCCACAGCACGGCCGACTTCGTGGTCAAGCGCGGCATCGCGGTCACCACGCGGCTGCGTCCGCTGGCCAATCCGCAACACCCGCTGATGGCCTTGCAGCTGCGCGACTACAACGTCCTGATCAATCCGACCACGCTGACCGACATCAATTTGCCGCCCGGCCTGCAGCTGGCGATCGGCACGCCGGACGGGCAGATCCTGAGCAGCACCGGCACTGCCGCCGAGCGGCTGCTGATCGCACCGCCGACCGATGCATCCGGCACCGACGCAGATGGCCAGGTGTTGTCCGGCCGCGACCGCCGCGGCGACTGGGCCGCGGTCGTCACCGAGCCGGCGGCGTATCTGCGCGGGCCGCTGGCGGCCGCGCGGCTGCAGGTGGTACCGGTCGGCATTGCGCTGGCGCTGCTGTTGGTCAGCCTGGTGATCTGGGTGTCGCGGCGGCGGTTGTCGCCGCTGGCACGGCTGGAAATCGCCGTCCAGCGCAACGAGTTCGTCGTGCATTACCAGCCGATCATCGCGCTGGACACCGGCGCCTGCGTCGGTGCCGAGGCGCTGGTACGCTGGCAGCAACCCGATGGCGTGCTGATCCCGCCCGATGCCTTCATCCCGCTGGCCGAAGAAAGCGGCTTGATCCTGCCGATCACCGACCTAGTGGTGGCCGAAGTCATCCGCGACCTCGGCCCCACCCTGGCGACCGACCCCTCCCTGCACGTGGCTATCAATGTCTCCGCCGAAGACATCAAGAGCGGCCGTGTGCAGACCGTGCTTGCGCAGGCGCTGCACGGCACCAGCGTGGACAGCGGGCAGTTGTGGGTGGAGGCGACCGAACGCAGCCTGATGGACATCGAAGCGGCACGTACCACCATCACCCACCTGCGCGGTGCCGGCCACACGGTGTCGATCGACGACTTCGGCACCGGGTACTCGAGCCTGCAGTACCTGCAAGGCTTGCCGCTGGACGCGCTGAAGATCGACAAGTCGTTCGTGGATACCATCGGCACCCACTCGGCCACCAGCGCGGTGACCTCGCACATCATCGACATGGCCAAGACGCTGCAGTTGCGCACCATTGCCGAAGGGGTGGAACGGCAGGAGCAGCTGGACTATCTGCGCGCACACGGCGTGGATCTGGCGCAGGGCTGGCTGTTCTCGCGCGCGCTGCCAGCCACCGGCTTCATCGCCTACCACGCGCTGATGCGTGGCGTCGCGCACTGACCAGCGCCGGGACGGCGCCCTGCGCTGACCTGGACCGTCAGGACGCGCAGTCGACCAACAGCCACGGCGATCCGGGCACCGCAATAAACGTTGTGCGCACGGCATGCTCGAATCGCAGCGCAGGTGCTGATCTCGTCCGCACGCAAGCTCAAATTGCCCGAACGCGTGTTGCCCGAGCTGGCGCTACCGCTTTGCGTTCACCCCCTGCCGCAAGCACCGATGCTAAGCACCCGGCAAGGCGCAATCTCGTGTGGCGATCCGGCAGGGACTGACTGCACCCCAAAAAAAAAGGGCCGCCAATGGCGGCCCTTTCGATCAGGCGCTCTGCAAGGCGCCTTCGCGTTGGCGGCGTACCGGCTTGGGCCGGCTCGGGAACGCGTGCCGCACGATCCGCCACATCACCTGGCCGAACTGACGCGGCAGCGAGCCGGTGTTGTAGTGCTGGCCGTAGCGCGCACAGACCTGCTTCACCTCGACCGCAATCTGCGCGTAGCGATTGGCCGGCAGGTCCGGGTAGAAGTGATGCTCGATCTGGTGGCTCAGATTGCCCGACAGCACGTTCATCAGCTTGCCGCCGGTGAGGTTCGAGGAACCCCGCAGCTGACGCAGATACCAGTGGCCGCGCGACTCGTTGCGGATCGACTCCTTCGGGAACACTTCCGCATCAGCGGTGAAGTGGCCGCAGAAGATGATCACGAAGGTCCAGATGCTGCGCAGCACGTTGGCAGCCAGGTTGCCCAGCAGCACGGTCAGGAAGAACGGGCCGGCCAGCAGCGGGAACACGATGTAGTCCTTGAGCATCTGGCGGCCCATCTTGCGGCCGACCGGCAGGAACGAGGCGCGCAATTCGGCCGCCTTCATCTTGCCGGCGAACCAGCGGCCCAGGCGCAGGTCCTGGATGGCCACGCCCCATTCGAACAGCAGCGCAAAGAACACCGCCACGAACGGCTGCAGCAGGTAGAACGGGCGCCAGCGCTGCTCGGGGAAGATGCGCAGCAGGCCGTAGCCGATGTCGTCGTCCATGCCGCGCACATTGGTGTAAGTGTGGTGCTTGAAGTTGTGCGTCTTGCGCCAGTTGTCGCCGGTGGCAACGATGTCCCACTCGTAGGTGTTGCCGTTGAGCTGCGGGTCGCCCATCCAGTCGTACTGGCCGTGCATGACGTTGTGGCCCAGCTCCATGTTCTCCAGGATCTTGGACAGGGTCAGCAACACCACGCCGGCGATCCAGGCCGGGATCAGCACGCTGTGCACGAACGCACCCAGGAACAGCAGCGCGCGACCGGCCACGCCGGTCCAGCGCACCGCCGCCACGATGCGGCGGATGTAACGCGCATCGGCGGCGCCGACCTGGCTCTGCACGCGGGCGCGGATGGCATCGAGCTCGTCGCCGAAGGACTGCAGTTCGGCAGCGGACAGGGCGCGGTTATGGACTCGGCTCATGAAGATTCCTTACAGATCCAGGATCAGGTCAGTGCTCGGGGCACTGATGCACAGGCGGACCTGTGCGGTGGGTTCGTTGCTGCGCTCACCGGTCAACAGGTGGCGCGTGGTGCCGGACTGGCGCGCGCAGGCGCAGCTGTTGCAGATGCCCATGCGGCAGCCGTATTTCGGGCGCAGGCCTTGTGCTTCCAGCCCTTCCAGCAGCGACTGGCCGCGCGGCAGGCTGAGCGTACGGCCGCTGCGTGACAGCTGAACCTGCACGTCACCGGTTTCGCCGTCTTCCAGCGTCGGCACGCTGAAGGCTTCGGCCTGCAACGCGGCCACGCGGCCCTGCAGGCGCGCACGCGCCGCCTGCACGAAACCGCCCGGGCCACAGACCATGACGTGACGGCTGGAGAGATCGGCAATCTGCTCCAACGGATAGGTATCGATGCGCGCCGCCGGCGTGGCGCCTTCGCGGGTGGTCAGCAGCCGTACGCGCAAGCGCGGATGGGCGGCGGCCATCGCCTCGAATTCGTCGACGAAGCAGGCTTCGTCGCGCTGGCGCACCCAGTACAGCAGGTCCACGTCCATCGGCATGCCGGCCTGCGCGGCGGCCTGCAGCAGCGCGCGCATCGGGGTAACGCCCGAGCCGGCCGCCAGCAACAACAGCGGCGTCGGGGTGGTCGGCAGCAGCATGTCGCCGAAGGCCGGATCCAGCGACACCACCGTCCCAATCGGCGCAGCGCCGGCCAGGTAGCGGCTGACCAGCCCGCCCTCGATCGCCTTGACGGTGATGGCCAGGCGGCCATCGGCCAGCACGGTCGGGCTGTAGCTGCGCAGCAAGCGGCGGCCGTCGATCTCCACGCCCAGGCTCACGTGCTGGCCGGCCTGCAGGCCCTGCCAGTGGCCATTGGGCCGCAGCACCAGGGTCACCGCGTCGCGGCTGGCCGCCGTGCGCGCGACCAGGCGGGCCATCGGCCGTTCCAGCGTCCACAGCGGGTTGAGCCGGGTTGCCCAGAAGTCGAACAGCTGCGGCGACACCAGCCGGCGCGCCAGACGCGTCGGCAACGGGGACTTGGACTTGGGAGGAGATGCCAGGTTCATGGATTGCACTATACGCATGCATGCACAGCCGTGTATACAGTTGTATATCGATCAGAGGAGCTATGATTCAGGCCCACGCCCGGCTGCCGCCTCATGACCTCCATCGCCCTGCCTTCCCAAGACGCGCCGCCGTCGCGCAAGCCGGCGATTTCACGCGAGGACCTGATCGCCGCGGCGCTGTCGCTGATCGGACCGCACCGCAGCCTGTCCACGCTGAGCCTGCGCGAGGTGGCACGCGAAGCCGGCATCGCGCCGAACAGCTTCTATCGCCAGTTCCGTGACATGGACGAGTTGGCGGTGGCCTTGATCGATCTGGCCGGGCGTTCGTTGCGTACCATCATCGGCCAGGCCCGCCAGCGCGCCACCTCCACCGACCGCAGCGTCATCCGCGTGTCGGTCGAGGCCTTCATGGAACAGCTGCGCGCCGACGACAAGTTGCTGCATGTGCTGCTGCGCGAGGGCGCAGTGGGCTCGGATGCATTCAAGCAGGCGGTGGAGCGCGAGCTCAGCTATTTCGAAGACGAGCTGCGGGTGGATCTGATCCGCCTGGCCGCCGCCGACAACGCCAAGCTGCATGCACCGGCATTGGTGTCCAAGGCGATCACCCGGCTGGTGTTTGCAATGGGCGCGGTGGCGATGGACTCGCCGCCGGAAAAAGACCCCGAATTGATCGAACAGATCTCGCAGATGCTGCGCATGATATTGACCGGCGCACGTACCTTGGGCACGCACGGCGGGTAAGCGTGGTTTGACGTTGGAAGCTGCGTGCCTGCCCCGCTTTCATCTATGACGCTTGATCGTTGAGTGTTGAGTGTTGAGTGTTGCAGCCTGGCTGGCTGCGTATGGATTGCATCGCACGTTTGCACTGTCAGTGCGTCAATGACTTTTTGGTCATGATGGCGCAGTCCACTTGCGTTGCCGCGTCGAGCGTCATTCGAGCGCCCGTGCATCGACATGGCCGCAGGTACTGCGTTTCGCACAGACAACCAGAAATAGTGATCGCTGCAACAGCTGCAGTGCCTGCTTGCATCGGGAGGTATTTCAACGACCTGCAGCGCGCTACGGTCGCACGTTCTGCAGACCACCGCTTTGCGGAGAAAAGCTTGGCGTTATCGGCTGACGACGTGGTCGAGATTATCCGTCCACACTAATAAGTCGAGGTCACGCGTAATAAACGACCCGCACGATGAACTTGCTTGGAGCGCGATGTTGCAAGCTGACATCAGCAACCTCATCCATACCGACAGATGCACAGTTCAGTCTTGTCGCGACGTTACTCACATCCAAGCACACGCGTTTCACTCCGCCCTGTCCAAGGTGGCGCCACGTTCGCGATCTGTCTCGACAGACGCACCTACAGGCACCCCGGAGACGACATGAGCAACCACGATACCCCTCTCGACAAGCAGGAACGCAAGGCCGAAGCGCAGGATCTGAATCGTGATCCGATCTCCGGTGCACCCGGTTCGCATCCGGTGGGTGTGGGTGTGGGCGGCATCGCAGGCGGCGCTGCCGCAGGCGCGCTGGCCGGCACGGTGTTCGGCCCGCTGGGCACCTTGATCGGCGCTGCGGTGGGCGTGGTGGCCGGCGCTGCAGCAGGCAAGGGCGTGGCCGAGCGCCTGGACCCGACGGTGGAAACCGAATACTGGCGCCAGGAACATCAGAACCGTCCTTACTACAAGGAAGGCACCGATTACGACCGCGATTACGCCACCGTTTACGGCTTCGGCCTGCAGGCGCGCGAAACGCGGCCCACCAGCACCTGGGAAGAAACCGAAGCGACCCTGGCCGGCGAATGGCCGCGCAATCGCGGCGAATCGCGGCTGGAATGGGAAGAAGCGCGCCTTGCCGCGCGCGATGCCTGGGAGCGCGCCGATCGCACGCATAGCGTCTATCGCGAGGGCGATACGCATTACGAGGGCCGCTTTGATAGCGCGAGCTATCGCGATGCCGAGTATTCCTATGACGATTATCGTCCAGCCTACCGTTATGGCATGCAGGCGCGCCAGCAACATGCCGGCCGCCAATGGGACGACCATCTGGAACGCGACCTGGGCGATGGCTGGGACCGGTTCAAGTCCAACTCGCGGCTGAGCTGGGAAAAGGCCAAGCACGCAGTGCGCGAAGCCTTCGATTCCGAGAATCACGATGAGGCGGCACGTCGTAATCCGACCGACCCGCGCGTCTAAGTCATGACAGCCTGGCGTTAAACAACGCTCAAGCTGGAAAAAGAACGGGCCCGAGGGGTCCGTTCTTTTTTGTCGAAAGCGCCATCAGGCACGAGGCGCCTTGGCGAACGCGTGATCAGCTGGAGCTGTTCTCCACCGCGCGGATATCGCCACGGAACTCGTTCGCGCCTTGCCCAGGCGAGGATGGCGCATCGCTCTGCTGCTTGAGCCTCTGCTTGCGCGCGGCCACCACTTCCTTGGCCAGGGCGATGCGCCGGCCGACCACCATTTCGGTGAGCCAGTCGATCAGCGTGCGCGTGTATTCCTGTTGGTGTTCCTTGACGCTCAATGCATGGTCGGCACCGGCAATCACGCGCGCGCTCAGTGAGCGCGCATTGACGAAGGCATTGGCGTAGTTACGCAACACCGGATGCGGCACGATCACGTCATGTTGTGCCTCCACCAACAGTACATCGCCCTTGTAATCGGCACAGGCCGCCAGGGCGATATTGTCGTCAGGGGTCAACACGCGTTGCCGGTATTCCATCAGCTCCGGATCGGCGTTGAGGCTGACCTTGGGGTGATCCCAGTGCTCGTCCTTGTAGAGCGCGGGCGAACGCAACGCCAGCCATTCCACCGGGCGCTCGCGCGTCAGCAATGCCGACAGATAGCCGCCGTAACTGAGCCCGACCACGGCGATTGACTGCGGATCGACATACGGCAGGCCGGCCAGCTGATCGTAGGCGGCCTTGATGTCGTCCAGGTTCTGCGCGCGTGTCACGCTCTGGCGCATCGACGCATAGCCTTCGTGACCGCGCAGGTCGAAGGTCATGCAGATGCAGCCCAGGCCGACCGCTTCGCGCGCACGCACCAGGCTGTGATGCTGGCTGCCGCCCCAACCGTGGACGAACAACACCGCGGGAATGCCGGTGGGCGTCAGCAAGGTGCCGCTGAGTTCGTCCTGGTCGACCGGGATCTGGATGCTGGAAAGTTTGGCTTCCATTATGGGGTGGATACCCTCCTGTATTTGAAGCGTGGACCCGGCCCGGCGCGCTCTGCGCGGTAGTAGATCTGCGCATCCGCGGGCGGTTCGCCCTGATAGATCTCATGCGTGGATGCGTGCACCCACTGCAGGTTGGCGTCATCCTGAAAGCTGGAGATCGCGGCAAGCTCGGCCGGTGTCGCGCCGCCGACGCGCCAGGATTGCTCCAGCACACCGCAGACCGGACCGGCCTGCCCATCGTCGCCGCTGACCACGTCGTAGTTGCGCCGCGAGATGTGCAACCCAGGATAGGCGGCGGTGATGAATCGATCGTATCTGCAGGCCTGCTCGACCACGCGCTGTTGCAGCGACGGTAGCGCGGTCATGGCCAGTGCCTCGAGCGATCCGCGATACACATGCAGCGACGAGCCGCCGTAGACCTCCTCATCCTGCATGTTGCGCACGCTGCATTGCGTGCCGTAATAGGCAATCTGGACACCAGCCACGCAGAGCTCGCCCACGCTGTGCGTCACGGGCTGCAGGATATTGCGCTCCAGCACCGCGCCATGCGTGCCCAGATAGTGCTCCGGCAAGCTATCCAGCACCTGCGCGAGGTGCGCTGCACCGGCGATACGCCATTGGCCATTGCCACCCACGCCGGTCGGCAGTTTGAGTCGCACACCACCATCCGGAAGCAGGATCTCCAATGCACGCAGGGCATCGATGCGCGAAAACACCGTATAGCCCGCAAGTGTTGCCGGGACCAGCGCGGTGGCCAGTGCCTGGTTCCATCCAGCGATGCTGGCTGCGTGGTCGCCAATCAGCGGGTGGCCGATCACCTTGGTCGCCAGGAAGGCATGCGGCACGATGCCGCCCAGCAGGTCCGCCGCGTCATCGATACCGAGTCCATGCGCCTGTTCCGAGGTCAAGGTCTCATCGGGCACATGAAACACCGTCTCAGGGACAGCATGATTGGAGTCACTGGCGTGCCCCGCGCCGCGCACGCCCAGCAACCGCGCAATTTCGCCGCAGACCCAGGCATGCGTGGCGCGCTCGTGGCCGTACTCGGGCACCGGACGCGTGACATGCCCCACGACCTGGCAGTACTGCTTGTGCGCCATCACGTCTCCCCTCGCAGCGTCGAGCCGCGTGCCGTTGCTGGCCTGTTCAAACAGTTGAGACGCACGCAGGCATTGATGCAGCGCTACGCGATGCCCAGGAGAACCGGCTTATTTCAGCGTCAGATAGAACGCAAATACGATCGCAAGGACGACGATCAAGCTGATGGCGACACGTCCCCCTCGTAGCTCCACCAAGGCATGCCACCACACGCGTGCTTCGGAGGTACCGCTGGCGGCTTGCGGCTTACGGCTGCTTTCGCTGTCCTGCATCCTGAGTACTCTCATCTCCCTAAAGTCATCCCACATCCTAAGCATCAGACGTTACACAAGTGTGGAACGATTCAGAATCTTCCGTAAATTGCGGCATTGCGCAGCGGTTTTCTCGCTCATCAACGCAGCTACCAGCCGATGCGCGATGGCAAACCTCACATCTCGATGGCCGACATTTCGGCCAATGCAATCGATTGCTGACTATGGCTCAGCATGACGCTACGGCTTCGATCACAACTGCAGTCCACGCGCGACATTGCCTGCATACGTAGCGTGTAGAGGCGCAAATGCAAGCTGACCAGTTAAGCACGCACCACTGCAGTGCGTTGAATAGTCGGGTTCGATGATCATTCGTTGACACAGCCGCAGTTACCCTGCGTGTCAAGTTTGTTTAACCCGGACCACGCGAAGTCATGAGCAGAGACCCATCCGTCATCGATGTACAAGCCGAAATCGCGCATTGGCAGGCGCGGCACGCGCAGGGCAACCTGGGTGCAGGCAAGTTCAGCGAATTGTCCCCGGTGGTGAAAATGGCCTGCGATATCTACCTGCAGGCGCCGCGTTCGAGCGATCAGGAACGTCTGCGCCTGTTTCGCGACCGCCTAGAGCATCACTTCATCTCATCCAGCACCCAGTCCAACTACGAACAGTTGGCTACCGATTGCTGGCAGCGGCTGGGCACACGCAATAGTTGAGCAGCACGTATTGAGCAGGACCGTTACTCATTGGAGAGCATCATGAAAACCCCGTATCAAGTGCAGCAGGAGCTGGAGCGATTGGAGCGGTTGGTTCCGCACATCGTCAGCGACCAGGGCGACCGCGCGGAGGACATCCTAGGCTTCCATGTCGCCAGCTTGCTGGGCAGTGCCCCGGCCAGTGAACACGCGCTGATTCGCGAGCGCACCGCACGCATGGCGCGCGTGTGCCGCACCGCACAGGAGAGCGTGCGTACGCCAGCCAGATCGTTGGGCCTTGGCGCAGCCGCCCAGGCGCAGCTGGCCTGACCGGCAGGCGCCGATCCACGCATCACCGGAGCCGCGTAGCGGCTCCTTTGCATTTCACCGTCGGCAGTATTGGCCGCATTCTTTTAGGACCTCCATGAAATCCCTTCTTGTCGCGACATCGCTCCTTGCCGTGCTCTCCCTGACTGCCTGCGATCGCCCCGGCGGCGATGCCTCGCGGACTGCGCCGGCAGTATCGCCCGAGCCGACTGCTGCACCGGTCAGCGGCACCGGCGCTGCCGAACTGGCCAAGGGCGATCCCGCCGTGCTCGGCGTGCTGGCGGCGCTGGATGAAAACGAAATCGCGCTGGCCAAGCAGGCCATCTCCCAGGATCTGGGTGGTGCCACCGACACCTTCGCCAAGCAGCTGCTGCACGACCACGAAGCCAACCTGGAAAAGAGCAAGGCACTGGGTGCCACCGACAGCCCGCGTGCCGATGCAATGCGCGCCAAGGGCAAGGCAGCGGTGGACGCACTGGCAAAGACGGCGACCCTGCCCGATGGCAAGGACGCCTACCGCAATGCCTTCCTGCGCACGATGGTCAGCGACCACGGCGACACCATCAAGATCATCGACGCCGAACTGCTGCCCGCCGCCGAAAGCGCGCCGGTCAAGCAGCATCTGGAAGAAAGCCGGCGCGTGGTGTCGGCGCACTTCGAGCGTGCCCACGCGGTGTCCTCCTCGCGCTAAGCCCGTTGCAGCGTCTGCAAGCACCCAACGCGCCGGCCTGTCCGGCGCGTTGGCGTTTGGGCCTTGCCGGTCTTGCCGATCGGACACGCCCTCCGCGCGGCCGCCGTCCTGGCGCCGCACGCGGCCATCGCAGCGTGTGCAGCGACTTCACTTTGCAGCAGGTAGCGCTGGCCTATCGTGCCGCATCGATTCAGCGCAGGAATGTCCCATGCAGTTGCTCATCACCGGCGGCACCGGCTTCATCGGCGAGGCCTTGTGTCCGGCACTCGTGCAGGCCGGGCACCAGGTCAGCGTGCTGACCCGCGACCTGCGGCGCGCAGCGCGTCGCCTGCCCGGCATGACCGTGGTGGACACGCTGGACGGCGTGCAGGCCGATGCGGTCATCAATCTGGCGGGCGAGCCGCTGGCGGCCGGCCGCTGGACCGATGCGCGCAAACAGCGCTTCCGCGCATCGCGCCTGGGCATCACCGGCCAGCTGCATGCCTGGATCGCGCAGCAGCCGGCCGAACGGCGCCCGGCGGTGCTGATTTCCGGCTCGGCGGTGGGCTATTACGGCGAGCGTGGCGACAGCGTCCTGACCGAGGCGGACCACGCAGGCGACGATTTCTCTGCACAGCTGTGCCGCGACTGGGAAGCCGAAGCGGCAAAGATCGCCGCGCTCGGCCCGCGCGTGAGCTGGGTGCGCACCGGTATCGTGCTCGACCGCGACGGCGGCGCCCTGGCGCGCATGCTGCCGGCGTTCCGCTTCGGCGGCGGCGGCCCGTTCGGCGATGGCCGCCACTGGATGAGCTGGATCCACCGCGCCGACATGGTGGCCTTGCTGCTGTGGTTGCTGGAACACGGCCAGGCCGGCGCCTACAACGCCACCGCGCCGACCCCGGTTACCAATGCCGAGTTCGCGCGCACCCTGGCCCACGTGCTGCATCGCCCGGCACTGCTGGTGCTGCCTGCCAGCCTGCTGCGGCTGGGCTTTGGCGAGATGGCCGAGCTGCTGCTGGTCAGCCAGCGCGTGCTGCCGCAACGCGCCCTGGATGCCGGCTTCCGGTTCCAGTACGTCCACCTGGAAGCGGCATTGCGCGCCATCCTGCAGCGCTAGCGCCTGCGCGGCCCTGGGCCTTGCGCAACGGCAGGGCTGCCGGCCGCCTGTAACGGCCTGGCGGGCCATGCACTAATATTTGCCTAACGACCATCTCCGACAGTGCTGCCGATCTCGGACTGGCCCTGGGCCCGGCGGAACACCTATGCACCTGCTGCTTGTCGAAGACGACACCATGCTGGCCAACGCGATCTGCGATGGCGTCCGCCAGCAGTCCTGGACCATCGACCACGTCGGCAGCGCCAATGCCGCCAAGACCGTGCTGGTGGACCACCGCTACACCGCTGTGCTGCTGGATATCGGACTGCCGGGCGAGTCCGGGCTGACGGTGATCCGCTTCATGCGCGGCCATTACGACGCCACGCCGGTGATCGCACTGACCGCGCGCGGCCAGCTCACCGACCGCATCCGCGGCCTGGATGCCGGTGCCGACGACTACCTGGTCAAGCCGTTCCAGTTCGACGAGTTGATGGCGCGGCTGCGTGCGATCACCCGGCGCAGCCAGGGCCGCGTGGTGCCGCTGCTCACGCAGGGCGATGTCTGTGTGGACCCGAGCAGCCGCAAGGTCACCCGCGACGGCAAGTGGGTGGCGCTGAGCGCGCACGAATACCGCCTGCTGCTGGCGCTGATGGAACGCGCCGGGCGCGTGGTCACCAAGGATCAACTGGAAGAAGGCGTCTACGGCGGTCCGTCCGAAGGCGGCAGCAACATGATTGCAGTGTACGTGCACCAGCTGCGCCGCAAGCTGGGCGACGAGCTGATCTCCACGGTGTATGGCCAGGGCTACATGGTCGGCAAGGCACCGGAATGAAATCGCTGCAGGCACGCATGCTGGCGGCGCTGGCCGCAATCGTGTTGTTGAGCTGGTCCACCTCGTTGTGGATCCTGGTCGCCCTGGTCACCCAGGGCCATCACAGCGTGTTCGAGCAGGAGCTCAACATGTTCGGCGACCAGTTGATCAGCGCCCTGCCCGATGCGCTGGAGCACCGCTTCGATACGCAACCGGAGCCGCCGGCCGCGGTCGACGCGCACACCCCGATCGGCAATGTGTCCTCGCGCATGAGCTTCAAGCAGACCTTGATTGCGATGGTGCTCAACACCTTGCAACTGGGGGTATTGGGCGTGCTGGTGTGGTGGGCGGTCCGCACCTCGCTCGCACCGCTGCGCGCCATCTCCGGCGCCATCGCGCAACGCACCGGGCTGGAAACCGAGCCGGTGCCGCTGGCGCAGGTGCCGGACGAGATTCGCCCGCTGATCGGCTCCTTCAATTCGCTGCTGGCCCGCGTGGAAAAGACAGTGCAGGCCGAGCGCGATTTCGTGGCAGACGCCGCGCACGAACTGCGCACCCCGCTGTCTGCGCTGCATGCCTACGCCGAGGTCGCGCTGCGCGCACCCACGCTGGAGGCCAAGGACGCGGCGCTGCAGCAGCTGCTGGAAACCGCGCGCCGCAGCAATCGGCTGGCCGAGCAATTGCTGGATCTGGCGCGGCTGGATGCAGGCATCAGTTCGGCGGCGTACCAGCAGGTGGACATGGGCGAGCTGATCTCGCATGTGCTGGACGAATTCAGCGTGCAGGCCGAGGCCCGCCACATCAATCTGCAGGTGGAAGCATCGCCCTGCCTGCTGCGTTGCGACGTGGATGCGGTGGGCATCCTGATCCGCAATCTGGTCGACAACGCCATCCGCTATGGCCGGCCTCACGGCATGGTGGAAGTAAGTTGCGGCTACTGCCTGCGCGCCGATGCGCTGCATCCGTTCGTGCAGGTCAGCGATGACGGCCCGGGCGTGCCGGAGAGTGCCCACGCGTCCATCTTCGAACGCTTCTACCGGGTTGCCGGCAGTCAGGTGCAGGGCAGCGGGATCGGGCTGTCGCTGGTGGCCGGCATCGCGCGCCTGCACGAGGCCAGCATCGAAACCTGCGAAGGCCACGAGGGCCGCGGCCTGTGCGTGCGCGTGGTGTTCGCCAGCGAGGGCGTGCGCCGCACCGGCTGAACGCAGGCGGCGTGCGGCGATCGTCCATCGCCCAACCAATAAGTTTCCAACACCCGCTGCCTACAGTGCACTCACCGCACGCATCCAGGATGCATGGTGATGTTTCACTCGATCCGTTCCACCCCGCTCCCCCCCGCCGCCATCGCGCTGCTGGCGCCGCATACGGCCGCCAACGACAGCGTTGCCCCTGCCCCTGTCGCCGATGTCCTGCTGCTGGACTTTCGCTGTGGCCGCACCGGCACGCGCAATCGCGACATCTGGAGCGAACTGCCGGATATCCGCAGCGCGCGGCAGGCGCGCCGGCTGCAGCACTGGGCCAAGAGCGGGGTGTTGTTCACTGCCGCCGCAGTGGTGTTTGCGCTGGCGGTGGCCAGCTATCTGATGCATTGAGCGCGCGGCCCCGCTCGCGCGTGCCTGTCCCTATCTGCTTCCTCTCCAGGTATTTGCCCATGTCGTCGCATTCCCTTGTCCGTTGCTGCGCGCTGCTGGTCGTCGGCGTGACGCTGATCGGTTGTGCCAGTACGCGCCCGATGCCGTACAGCCAGCTGCCGTCTTCAAGCTATCTGCGCCCGCACGATGGCAGCCGTGGTGACCGCATGCCGTACGCCTACCAGGGCGAGGTGGATTGGACGCGCTACCGCGCCGCACTGGTCGAGCCGGTCAGCATCTATCGCGGTCCGGACACGCAATTCGAAGACGTGCCCGAGCAGGACAAACGCATGCTCGCCGATTACATGCAACAGGAGTTCGGCAATGCGATCGGGCAGCGTTGGCAGCGCGCGACGGTGGCCGATCGCGACACCTTGCGCGTGCGCATCAGCCTGACCGGTGCCAAGCCCAGCAAGCGGGTGCTGGGCACCTTCATGAAGGTGGATCTGGGCGGCGGTTCCTATAACGCGGTGCAGGCCGCGCGCGGCAAGGAAGGCGCGTTTTCCGGCTCGGTCAGCTACGCGGTGGAAATCTTCGACGCGCAGAGCAACCGCCTGCTCGCCGCCTATGTCGAAAAACAGTATCCGAGCGCAATGAACATCAAGGCCAGCCTGGGCGCCTACGACGCGGCCAAGGCCGGTATTCGCAAGGGCGCCGAGCAGTTGGTCAAGGGAATGGAGTAGCTGGGATTCGGGATTCGGGATTCGGGAATCGGGAATCGGGAATCGGGAATCGGATTAGCGTAAGCGATGGCTTCCAGTTTCCGTCCCCCATCGGGAGAAGGTGCCCCGCAGGGCGGATGAGGGTACGGGCGAAGCCTCGCGAATGCGGGACGACATGCGGCTTCGTCGGTTTCACGCTACCGCCGCTGCACACCCAACCCATTCTTGCATCGCAGGCGCTCAAGGACGCGCGCCCATGGCGCGCAAGCCGTACCTTCTCGCTCCGTGAGGAGAGTGGCTTGATGTCCCGCATCTGGCGAGCGCTATGGACAGATGCCCATATGGCTCAGATATCAGATCCAGTCACTCGCCCGATCAGATGAGCGCAGCAGGAAAGCGATCATCTCGTTAACAGTCACACCACAAAAAAGGCCGGCGCTGTACCAACAGCGCCGGCCTTTGTCAGTCTGCACGGCCAACGCATCGTCAGCGTGCAATGCCATCTTGGTGCTGCAGCATCAACGCGTCACGCGCTTGGCCACTTTCTTGCCCACCGCCTTGCGGGCGGCGGTGGTCTTGGCCACGGCGCGCGTGGCCGGGGTCTTGGTGACCTTGGCGGCCTTCTTCAGGGTGGTCTTGGTCACCGCCTTCTTGAGCGGGGCCTTTTTCACTGCGGCCTGTTTGGTGGCGGTCTGTTTGGCCACTGGTGCCTTCTTGGCGGCGGGCTTGACGATGGTCTTGGCGACCGGCTTCTTGACCGGCGCCGCCTTGGCCGCAGCCTTCTTCGCTGCCGTACGCGCGCCCACTGTGGCCACTGCGCTCTTGCGCGCTGCGCTCTTGGCCGCGGTCTTGGCGCTCAGTGCTGCGGCTTCGGCCTTGGCATTGGCCTTGGCGGTTTCCAGCTTCTGCTTGGCGCTGGCCTTGGTGTTGGCCAGTTTCTTCTTGGCAGCATCGGTGGTGCTGCTCAGCTTCTGCTTGGCGGCATCCTTGGTGGATGCGAGCTTCTGCTTGGCAGCGTCCTTGGTGGCGGTCAACTTGTCCTTGGCGGCCTCCTTGCCCGACACCAGCGAGCGCTTGGTCTTGGCCACACTGCGCTTGACCGCGGTGGCTGCATCGCCGGCCTTTTCGACGACGCGCTGTTCGACCTTGACCACGGCCTTGCGGGCCTTGGCGACGCGGGTCTTGGCCTCTGCCACCACCGTGCCGGCCGCGTCCTGCACGCTGGCCACCGCGTCGCTGGTGGTGCTGGCGATGGTCTCGCCCAATTCGGTGGCAGTGCTCTTGACGCTATCGACAGCCTCGGACAGGGTTGCCGTCACACCATTGCCGTTGCTCATAGGACCCTCCTTAAGGGCATCAGTGCTGAAAACGCGGGCGATGCGCAGCGGCATGCGTATGCTGAACAGGCATCGGATCAAGCGGACGCTACGCCGGGCTCAAGCGACTGTCAACGCAGCGCCGGCAAGGGCTCGGCGGCGCTTTCACCAGGCGTTAAATTGCCCGCTGGCACTCTCGTTCAGCTTGATTTACGCAGTCAGACGCCCTATTCCTCTTCCACCGCGTAACCCGGACTCGTTGCATGCGCCCGCTGCCCACCTTGCTGACCCTTTCCCTGGCCGCTGCCTTCGGCGGATTTGCCGCCACCGGCATCAATGCCTGGATGGACAACCGCGCCGAGGCCGCACCGGCCGGTGTCTCAACTACCTTTAGCCTGCCCGCGGCCGCCGCGTTGCCGGCCACCGTCGCCGGGCAACCGGTGCCGTCGCTGGCGCCGATGCTGCAACAGGCAATGCCGGCGGTGGTGAGCGTCAATACCAAGCAGGTGGTGCGCGTGCGCAACCCGTTCTTCAACGACCCGATCCTGCGCCGGCTGTTTCCGCAGGTGCCGCAGGACCGCATCAATGAGTCGCTGGGTTCGGGCGTGATCATCGATGCGCAAAAAGGCTATGTGCTGACCAATCACCACGTCATCGAAAATGCCGACGATGTGCAGGTGACGCTTGGCGACGGGCGCACGGTCAAGGCCGATTTCATCGGCTCCGATGCCGATACCGATATCGCGCTGATCCGCATCAAGGCCGACAACCTCACCGACATCAAGTTGGCCGACAGCAATGCGCTGCGCGTGGGCGACTTCGTGGTGGCGATCGGCAACCCGTTCGGCTTCACCCAGACGGTGACCTCCGGCATCGTCTCGGCGGTGGGCCGCAGCGGTATTCGCGGGCTGGGCTACCAGAACTTCATCCAGACCGATGCCTCGATCAATCCGGGCAACTCCGGTGGTGCGCTGGTCAACCTGCAGGGCCAGTTGGTGGGCATCAATACCGCCAGCTTCAATCCCCAGGGCAGCATGGCGGGCAATATCGGCCTGGGCCTGGCGATTCCCTCCAACCTGGCGCGCAATGTGGTGGAGCAACTGGTGACCAAGGGCGTGGTGGTGCGCGGCACGCTCGGGCTGGAAACCCAGAACCTCACCCAGCAGATGCTGCAGGGCCTGGGTGTGGATTCGTTGCGCGGTGCGCTGGTGACGCGCGTGTTGCCAGGGTCCGCTGCGGCCGCCGCAGGCGTGCAGCCGGGCGATGTGGTGGTGGCCGCCAATGACCAGCGCGTGGACAGCGCAGAGGCGCTGCACAACTACGAAGGCCTGCAGGCGGTCGGTAGCGCGGTCAGGCTGGAGATTCGCCGCGACGGCAAACCGCTCACGCTCACCGCCAAACTGAAGGAGCAGGACCGCGCAGTCACCGGCGACATGCTCGACCCGCGCCTGGGCGGCGCCACCTTCGTGGATCTGCCCGAATCGCTGCGCCAATCCGGCATTACTGGCGTCATGGTCAGCGAGGTCAAACGCGGCGGTCGCGCTGCAGCCAATGGGCTGGTCAGCGGCGATGTGATCGTGGCCAGCAGCGTGGGCGAGTTTGCCGATCTGGCCAGCTGGCGCGCCAATTTCCAGCGCAAGCCGCAGCAACTGGTCGTGCGCATTCTGCGTGGCAACGCGCAGTACGACGCGTTGATGCGTTGACGTGGCGTGCACTGCCATCGGCGTGCACTAACACCTCCTACACCGCAGCGATGCTATTGCTGCACCACGCCCGCATGCTATCGCGGCTGCCATCAATGACCGAAGGAGATATCGCATGAGCCCCACCAATACCGACCAGCTGAAAGAAAATCTGAGCGAAGCCAGCACCCACCTGAAGTCTGCCGCCAGCGCTGCAGGCGAGGCTGTCAAAGGCGCCACCAGTGCTGCAGGCGATGAGCTCAAGCTCGGTCGCGCCAACGTCAAGGCTGAGCTCTCCGATACCGCACTGGCTGGTATGGCTGCTGCCGAGTTCGGCGGCGCCGCTGCCAAGGAACAGCTCGACGTGCTGGTCAGCAAGGGCAACGACCTGCTGGAAAGCGCAACCGATCTGATTCGTGAGCGCCCGCTGGCTGCGTTTGGCGTTGCGTTTGCGACCGGCTGGATCATTGCCAAGCTGGCACGCAGCAACGACAACTAAGTCGTGAGCGACCAGGCCTCTACAGCTGCCGCCTCCGACGCGCCCAACGCGCGTCCGGAAACGCCAGGACTGGACGAAAGCGTACGTGCGGTCGGCGCAGCCGGCCGCGCAACGCTGGGCTCGGCCAAGGACACCAGCCGCGCGTTGCGCCGGCTGGTGTCGGCTGACTTGCAACTTGCACGCAGTGCCTTCGGGCGCGGACTGGCCTGGGCATGCGTTGCCGTGGTCTTCGGTGCGTCGTCGTGGTTGTTGCTGGCAGGTGCGATCATCGCGCTGCTGCAACGCGCCGGCCTGTCGTGGTTCCAGGCGATGTTTTTCACCGCGTTGGCCAGCTTGTTGGTCACCGGCATTGCGGCGTGGCGGGTGTTCTTCTACTTCGACCACACCGGCCTGAATGCAACACGTCGTCAGCTGGTCAAGCTGGGCATCTTCGATGACAGCAGCGACGACGACGATGCCCACGCATCGGCTGCCAATGGAGCACGCACATGAAGTTTGGCACCTTGCGTCAGCGCGTGGAACGCGCCGAATTCCTGGTGGAAGGGCGCGCCCAGGAAACACGCCTGCATTGGGGAGAATTGCGTGACACCTGGCGTGCCGGGTGGTCTCCGCTGCGAATCATGGTGGTTGGTTTCGGCCTGGGGTTTGTCACCGGCCGCAACGAACCGCAGGCGGCATTGGGCAGCATCGCCAGCAAGCTCGGCGGTATCCCGAAGATTCTGCAGATGATCAGCACGATCTCTGCGCTGTTCACCGCACACCGTGCGCAGGAAGCCTCCGAGCAGGCCGAACGTGCCGCAGACAGTGCCGAAGAGGTCGCTGCCGATCCACCGGTGACGGTGGTGCAGGCGCCGATCGACCGCGCTGCGTAATGGCGGGTTCCCGAGCATCGCTCGGGATCGCGCTGCGGGTGTCTGCCGCCAGATGCGCGGCAGAGCCCGCCACTCATGCTCTGACGGACTGACGTTACGCGCACACCCTCTGTGCGCTGCGTTGACGCGTTCGGCTGATAATGGCCCACCGCTGGCAGCACGCCAGTCTGCTGCCAGGGCGCGCATGACTCTTCCCGTCGATTCTATGGATGCTGCCATCGCGGCAGATTCGCTCCCGCCGCCACCGGCACCGCGCCCGCGCGCACCGGTCTCGCTGGTGGTGCTGGCCACGCTTGCGGTTGGTTATACGCTGTGGGCTGCACAGACGATCATCCTGCCGGTGATGTTGGCAGCCTTCTTTGCCTTGATCGGCAACCCCATCCTGCGCGGTCTGCGCAAGCTGTATATCCCCCGCTTCCTTGGCGCCTTGATGGTGTTGTGCCTGGGCCTGGCCGGTACCGTGACACTGGCCGCGCAGCTGGCCGGGCCGGCCGCCGAATGGGTGCAGCAGGCGCCCCGGCAGATGCGCCAGATCGCCCGCGACGTGCGCGATTTCACCAAGCCGGTGATGCAGGCCAACCAAGCCGCGGAAAACTTTGCACGCGCGGCCGGCGGCGATGGCCAGCGCAGCGTGCAGATCGTGCGCACGCAGATGGACGACCCCTACAAGGCGCTGGTGCGCACGCCGAAGCTGGCCGCATCGGTGCTTGCGGTGGTGCTGCTGACGTTCTTCTTCATGGTCTATGGCGAAAGCCTGCAACGGCATGCGATCGCCTTGCTGCCCAATCGACAGCAGCAACGCTTCACCACAGAAATCATGCTGGACATCGAGCGCGAGGTCTCGCGCTACGTACTCACCATCAGCGTGATCAATACGCTGGTCGGGCTGGTCTTCGCCGGCATTCTCTACGTGCTCAAGATTCCGCTGCCCGAAGCGCTGCTATGGGGCACGGTGGTGGCGCTGCTCAACTTCGCGCCGTATGTGGGCCCGTTGATCGGCGTGATGCTGATGCTGCTGATGGGCTTTGTGGAATTCCGCACCACCTTGTCGGCGATGCTGCCGGCGATCCTGTACCTGGCGCTGCACACCATCGAAGGCCAGGTGGTCACCCCGATCGTGCTCGGCCGCCGCATGGCGATCTCGCCGCTGATGCTGATCCTGGCGCTGATGCTGTTCGGCTGGCTATGGGGCATGGTCGGTTTGCTGCTGGCGGTACCGCTGCTGGTCTGCATCAAGATGGTGCTGAGCCGGGTGGAGGGAATGCAGCGTTGGGCCAGGCTGTTGGAGTAGCCGGGAATCGGGAGTTGGGAATCGGGAATCGCAAGAGCAGTGGCTGCGCTCTACCCATTCTCGATTCCCGACTCCCCATTCCCGGCATTACAATCTGGCGATGAGCTTCCACATCAGCGCCATCACCCTCGACCTCGACGATACGTTGTGGCCCTTTGCGCCGATCGGGGCGCGGATCGACCAGGTGTTGTACGACTGGATGCGCGAGCACAGCCCGGTCACCGCCGAGCGGTTTCCGGTGGAGGCGATGCGCGAACTGCGCGAGCGCAGCTTTGCCGACAACCCGCACCTGCATCATGACCTCAGCGCGCTGCGGCGATTGACGCTGGAAATGGCGCTGCGCGAGAGCGGCGGCGATCTGGCCTTGCTGGAGCCTGCGTACGAAGTCTTCTATGCCGCGCGCAACCAGGTGGAGTACTACCCGGATGCACTGGACGCGCTGGCGCGTATCGCCGCGCATGTGCCGGTGGCCGCGCTCAGCAATGGCAATGCCGATCTGCAACGCATCGGGCTGATGCATCACTTCGCGTTTCAGTTGGGCTCGCGCGAGCACGGCAGCGCCAAGCCGGATCCGAGCATCTTCCTGGCCGCATGCGCGCGGCTGGAAGTGCCGCCGGCGCAGGTGCTACATGTGGGCGACCACGTGCGCATGGACGTGCTGGGCGCGCTGGATGCCGGGCTGCGCGCCTGCTGGATCAACCGTGATGGAGCGCAGTGGTCGCACCCGACCCAGCAACCGGATCTGGAGTTCGACTCCATGACCGGGCTGGCGGACTGGCTGGACGCGCAGCAGCCGCACCCCGACCCCGCACACGCCGGCATCCGCCTTCCCGCCTGAGCCACTTTTTGCTCGGCGCATGGCGCCGCCTCCGAGGATTTCCATGTCGCAGCTCACCGGTTTCATCGATCCCAACGCCGCAGCCTTGCCGCTGCATGTGCTCGACCGCGAAGGCTTTGCACGTTGGTGCGCCGAACAGCCCACGCGCGTGCTGGCGTGGGCACAGGCGCAACGGTTCGATGCCGCGCCAGGCAGCGTGCTGTTGCTGCCGGGCGAACAGGGGCTGGCCGGCGCGGTGCTGGGCATCGGCGACCGCGCCGATGCCTACGCCTACGCGCATGCACCGATGGCGCTGCCGCCGGCCAGCCGCTGGACTCTGGCCAACACGCTGAGCGAGAGCGAGCAGGCGCTGCTGCACCTGGGCTGGGGCCTGGGTGCGTACCGCTTCTCGCGCTACCGCAAGGTACCGCGCGCACCGGCCGAACTGGCCGCCACGCCGACACCGCAGACACGCGCCTTGATCGAGGCCTGCATCCGCGTGCGCGACTGGGTCAATACGCCGACCGAGGACATGGGCCCGCAGCATCTGGAAGAGGCCACGCGCGCACTGGCGCAAACACATGGCGCCCAGGTCGATGCCATCGTCGGCGAGCAATTGCTGGCGCAGAACTTCCCCACCATCCACGCGGTCGGGCGTGCCTCGCACCGGGCGCCGCGGCTGATCCAGCTGCAATGGGGCGATGCGGCGCATCCGCATCTGGTGCTGGTCGGCAAGGGCGTGTGCTTTGACACCGGCGGGCTGGATCTGAAGCCGGCCGATGGCATGCGCAACATGAAGAAGGATATGGGCGGCGCGGCGCATGCCTTGGCGCTGGCCGGCCTGGTGATGGCGCAGCAGCTGCCGGTGCGACTGACCCTGTTGATTGCCGCGGTGGAAAACGCGGTCGGACCGGATGCGTTCCGCCCGGGCGAAGTCATCACCACCCGCGCCGGCGTCACGGTGGAAGTGGACAACACCGATGCCGAAGGCCGCCTGGTGCTGTGCGATGCACTGAGCTACGCCACCGAGCAGCGCCCCGATCTGATCCTGGATTTCGCAACGCTGACCGGTGCCGCACGCATCGCCTTGGGGCCGGACCTGCCCGCGCTGTTCGCCAACGACGATGCGCTGGCGCAGGCCTGGCTGCGTGCCGGCGAGCAGACCCGCGACCCGGTCTGGCGCATGCCGCTGTGGCGCCCGTATCTGCGTTACCTCAACAGCCATGTCGCCGACATGGCCAACGCCGGCTCGCGCATGGCCGGTGCGGTCACCGCCGCGCTGTACCTGGAGCGCTTTGTCGCGCCGGGCCAGCTGTGGGCGCATCTGGACGTGTACGCCTGGAACGACAGCGACCGCCCCGGCCGCCCGGCGGGCGGCGAGGCACTGGCGCTGCGCTCGGCCTTTGCGATGCTCCAGCAACGCTACGGCGGCTGAGCTCGCCGCACACGCAGCGCGCGCCAGCCATCAGCACGCGCCTCAAGTCGCGCCGGTCATCCCTGGCTGCGCAGCAACGGCGCGATCGTGCGCATGCGTGTCTGCGTCGCCGGGCCGACCAGCGCAAACGCGGTCTCGCCTTCGGCCCAGTACTGCGCCAGTAGACGGCCATCGCGACGTTCGCCGGTGGGCATCGGCCCGCTGCGCGGACGCAGATACAGGCCGATACGCGCGCCGTCGGCATCGCTGTAGACCAGCATCGCTGCCGCGCCTTCGGGTGTGGAAAGCAACTGCCCGCCGCGTAGCACATAGCCCTGCGCACGCAGATCCGGCACCACACCGGCATTGCCGAAATGCGTGCGCAACCACGGCTCCAACTCTGCGTGGCGCCGCACGTCCAATATAAGGCCCGGGTGCGCGTCGACATCGGCAAACAGGCGATAGGCGGCCACCGCATCGGCCATCGGCACGCGCTGAATGGCGAGCCGGCTCTCGCGCAACTGCCAGCCCAGCCCGGTGCCCAGGCCCAGCGCCAGCACGCAACTGGCGGCCATGGCCGCCAGGGTCCGGCGGCGTTGCTGCAGACCGCGGCGAATCGCTGCAGGCGTCAGCGCCAGCGTGGCCAACTCCGGCTCCAGTCCGGCATGCGCGGCGCGCAGCGCTTCGGCATCGCGTTTCCAGCCCGCCACGCGCGCGGCCTGCGCCGGGTGCGCCTGCAACCAGGCGGCCACCGCTGCGCGTTGCGCCGGCTCCAGCCGGCCATCGACATAGGCGTGCAGTGCGTGTTCGTCAGGCGGCGACGTGCTGGTCATTTCAGGATCCTCAATGCAGGTGCGTGGCGCACGTGGCCTTCGTTCAATGCACGCAGGCGTTCGCGCGCACGCGACAGCCGCGACATCACCGTGCCGATCGGGATGCCGAGGGTGTCGGCCACCTCGCGGTAGCTGAAACCCTCCACGCTGACCAGGAGCAGCAAGGCGCGCTGTTCCGGCGGCAGCAACGCCAGGCTGGCCAGCATGGCGCGGCCGTCGTGCACCTGCTCGGCCGATGCGGACTGGCTGGGCTGCTGCGGTGCGAACAGGCCCACCACGCGCTGCCAGCGCGCGGCGCGGCGCTGCCCGTCCAGAAACTGCCGGTACAGGATGGCGAACAGCCACGGCTGCAGGGCCTCGGCGGTATGGCGGGTACGCCAACGCCGCAGCGCACGTTCCAGCGTGGCCTGCACCAGGTCGTCGGCGCTGGCGGGCTCGCCGCTCAGCGAGCGCGCGAAGCGACGCAGCGCCGGCAGCACGGCACGCAGTTGGTCATCGTCCAGAGCATCCATCGGCAGGTTTGGTGGTGGCATCACACAGTAGACGCGCTGGAGCGTGGACTATTCCCACGTTCGATGCGCGTGCCACAACGCCTGGGCGATCACGGGAATAAGTCGGCCTGCACGTCGTCTCACTGCATCGACCACTCACCGCACCGACCCCTGGAGCCAGCCATGACCTTGCCACCTCCTTCCCCACCGCCGCAGCATGGACGCGTCCGCGTCGCGCCCTTGCTGGGGATCGCCGCGATTGCCGGCGGCCTGGCGGTTGCGTTCGCCTGGACCGCCGGCTGGATCGGTGGCGACCGGCTCACCGCCGCGCGCATGACCGACACCATCGAGGCCAGCGGGCCGCCGCATCCGGGCTTTCGCCGCGCGCATACCAAGGGCGTGTGTGTGAGCGGGGACTTCAAGTCCAGCGGCAAGGCCACCTGGCTGTCGTCGGCACGCATCTTCAGCCAGGCCAGCACGCCGGTGCTCGGGCGCCTGTCGATCGGCGGCGGCGACCCGCATGGCGCCGATGGTGCGGCACGCGTACGCAGCATGGCATTGCTGTTGCGCAGCGACGACGGGCAGGAATGGCGCACCGCGATGAACAGTTTTCCGTTCTTCGTGGTGGCCACCCCAGCCGGTTTTCAGGCACTGAATGTGGCATCCCGGCCGGACCCGGCCACCGGCAAGCCCGACCCGGCCAAGCTGGCCGCGTTCGGCAAGCAGTATCCGGAAGCAGCCAAGTTCCAGCAGTGGGCCAAGACCGCACCGTGGTCCAACAGCTGGGCCAACACGCAATACAACGGGGTGAATGCGTTCCGCGCGATTGCCGCCGATGGACGCGAGCGCTACATCCGCTGGTCGATGCGTCCGCATACCCCGTTCCAGGAGCTCAGCGCCGAACAGCGCGCGCAAGCCGATGGCGATTTTCTCGCCACCGATCTAAACACGCGCCTGGCGCAGGGACCGCTGCGTTGGGACCTGGTGCTGACCGTGGCCGAGCCGGGCGACGCGGTGGACGATCCCTCGCAGCCATGGCCGGAAAGCCGCAAGCAGATCGTCGCCGGCACGGTGTCGATCGATCATGCCGAGCCGCAGGCCACCGGCCCGTGCCGCGACCTGAATTACGACCCGCTGATCCTGCCCAAGGGCATCGCCGGATCCAACGACCCGATCCTGGCGGCGCGCTCGTCGGTGTATTCGCAATCGTTCAACCGGCGCGAGCATGAGATCGCCAATGGCACAGGCAGCGCCGCCACCGGCCAGGGAGCACGCCAATGAGCAGCCATACCCACTTCAATCTGCCCGCACGCGTGCTGCATTGGTTGATGGCCGCGATGATCCTGACCATGCTGTTCGTCGGCGTGGGCATGGTGGCTTCGGTGACGCAGCGGCCGTGGTTGATCGATCTGCATCGCCCCTTGGGCATTGCGATCCTGATCCTTGCGGTGCTGCGCCTGATCAATCGCCTGCGCAACCGCCCGCCGCCGCTGCCCGCCGACCTGCCGGCCTGGCAGAAGGCCGCGGCGACCGCTTCGCACTGGTTGTTGTATGCGCTGATGCTGGGCATGCCCTTGATTGGCTGGGCGATGCTGTCGGCCGGCGCTTATCCGATCGTGCTGTGGCCGGGCGCGAACCTGCCGGCGATCGCGCCGCACGATCCTGCGCTGTACGCCTGGTTGCGGAGCGCACACGGCTGGTTGGCGTACCTGTTGTTCGCCACCGTGCTGGGGCATCTGAGCGCGGCGCTGTTCCATGCCTGGGTGCGCCGGGATGGCGTGTTTTCCAGCATGGCGCGTGGCGAGCGATCTGCGCGTTGATGGATGGGTGTCGGCTCCCTTCTCCTGCCGGGAGAAGGTGCCCCCGCAGGGGCGGATGCGGGTACGGGCGAAGCATCGGGTTCGCCGCCATCTGGAGTGGCGTTGCCGCGCACCCTCACCCTCACCCCTCTCCCGGCGGGAGAGGGGCTAGGATTTAACGCTGGCGTTTTGTCTTGGCCGCTGGCGCGGACGCTTCGATGCCCTTGCCGGTGGCGGCCCAGTAAATCCCGCCGTACAGATGCTCCAGATAACGTGGGTCGTTGTAGCCCTCGGCCAGGTGGCCGAGCGCGGTGGCGAACACGCGGCCGCCTTCGAAGTGGTGGTACCACGCCACCGGGTGCTGTTTGCCCATGCCCTTGGCGACCTGGCCCGGCCAGATCAGCGTGGGGTCGTAGCTGGTTTCGTCCACCGTCATCAGCGTGACCAGGTCATCGCTGTACGGCGGATCGTATTCGTACCATTCGTCGGTCCACACCCAACGCGCGGGCAGGCCGGCAGTGGCCGGGAAGTTGGCGTCCACCACGTCGACCATCGCGGTCTGCATGTACGGATGGGTGCGGAACGAGCGGCCGATCAGGTGGTCGTACCACTCCCAGTCGCCGCGCTTGATCGCAAACGCCTTGTGCACCGCCACCACGCCGCCGCCGTTGCGCACGTAGGCCTGAAAGTTCGCACGCTGCGTGGGATCCAGATCGGTGGCCGGCGTATTGAGCAGCACGATCGCCGCGTATTGCGATAGATCGCCATCGAAGGCCTTGGCATTCCACGCCCATACCAACTCGACATAATGCTTGCGCGCCATCGCTTCGAATTGCGACTTGGCGACCGGGATATAGTCGTGGTGATACTGGTTAGGAATCGCTGCCACCAGGATCTTGAACTGCTCGGCAGACGCGTTGAATGCGCACACCATCAGCAGGCCTAACAGCCACAGGGATTTCATGCCGTTCGCTCGCAGGGATCGTTCTGGCCCGGCAGTGTACCCGCGCCTGCGCGGCATGCATTTCGCGTCATTTGGAATAGCGGCAGGCGGCAATGCACAACGGATACGCGACGCAGCATGCCATCCATTGCCGCGCTCGCTGACAGCGCAACGCGTCTGCGTCACCGCATCACAGCCAGCCTTTCTGCCGCGCCAGCCGATACGCTTCGATGCGATTGGCCACGCCCAGCTTGCCGATGCATTCGGACAGGTAATTGCGCACCGTGCCATGCGACAACTGCAACTGCTGCGCGATCTCGCTGGCCGAGCGGCCTTCGCCGGCCAGCCGCAACACCGTGCGCTCGCGTTCGCTCAAGGGATCGGCTTCGACCCAGGCGTCCAGCGCCAGTTGCGGGTCGATCACCCGCCCGCCACGCTGCACCTGACGCAGGGCGCCGACCAGTTGTTCGGCCGGCGCGTCCTTGAGCAGATACGCCGCCACACCGGCATCCAGCGCGCGGCGTAAAAATCCCGGGCGGGCGAAGGTGGTGACGATCATCACCCGCAGCGGCAGCGCCTGGCGCTGGATGCGCTGGGCCAGTTCCAGGCCGGTCAGGCCGGGCATTTCGATATCGGTGATCAGCACGTCCGGCTGCAGGCGTTGCAGCTCGCGCCAGGCAGTTTCGCCATCGCCTGCGCTGCCGACCACCTCGATATCGTCTTCCAGCCCAAGCAAGGCGACCAACGCGCCACGCAGCAGCGCCTGGTCTTCGGCCAACAACACCCGGATCATCGCGCGCGCTCGTCTGCAGACTACGGTGGCGCACGATAGCAGCGCTTGGGGCCGCCGTGCAGTGTGTGCAATGCAGTCAGCGTGTGCGCGATCAGCGCGACGGTGGCAGCAGCGGCACCGGCACTGGCGGCTGCGCGATCGCCAGCGTGGGCTGCGGCAACGGCACGCTGGCGCGCAGGCGCATGCCGCGCGGCAGTGCTTCCACCTCCAGCGCGCCGCCCAGGCCGTGCAGACGCGTGCGCATGCCATCCAGGCCATTACCGGGCACGATCACCCCGCCACGCCCGTCGTCGCTGATGTCCAGTACCGCCTGCTCGCCCTGCGCGCGCAGGCTCACGCGCATACGCCTGGCCTGCGCATGCCGTTGCACATTGGTGGCCGCTTCGCGCACCACCAGTGCCAATGCAGTTTCGTGTTCGGGCGGCAAGGCCAGCGTTTCCAGTGCGTGTTCCAGCACGATGCCGTCCATCTCCAGCAATACCCGCGCCGACGCCAGCTCGGCCACCAGCCCGGCGGCGCGAATGCCGGTGACCGCGCGCCGCACCTGCGCCAGGGCATCGCGCGAAATCTGCGCCACCGCATCGATCTCGCTGCGCGCGGCCTGCGGATCGCGCGCGATCAGGCGCGCGGCCAGATCGGATTTGAGCGCCACCAGCGACAAGGTGTGGCCGAGCAGATCGTGCAGGTCGCGGCCGATACGCTCGCGCTCGGCGGTGGCGGCCAGCCGGCGTACTTCGTCCTGCGACAGGCGCAGCAACGCGTCCTTGCGTTCGTTGATGCTGTAGACCGCACCGACACCGGCCATGCCCAGCACCGACACCGGCAACCACACCAGCGATTGCAGGCGCATTCCCAGCCAGTGCGCCCAGCCCAGGTAGAGCACGTTCATCACCACCAGCATCGCGAAGTGCCGCCACAGGGCCTGCCGTGTGGACGGGGGCAGGCTCAGGCAGGCGAAGACGAAATAGCTGATTCCCGAGGGATACACCGGCAGCAACGCGGCACTGAGCACACCCATCGCCCAGGCATAGCGATACAGGGTGCCGCGCGGCGCCAGCAACATGCGCGCGTACAACAGCAGGAAGACCGGATACGACAGCAGGGTGCACAGCAGCCAGGTGCTGTCGTACCCGCGCGGGGAAAACACCGGCACCACGAACACCCAGCTCGACCACAGCAGATGCACACCATCCATCCACGGCGACTGGCCCTGCGCCAGCCGCGCGGCAACCTGCGAATTGGCAGCGGGGCGAAGCCAGGCGGGAAGCGACACGCGCATCGGGATGGGTCCATGTGGGTGATCGGATTCTGCCACTGCCGGGCCCGACTGGGCGCCCGATGCTGCAGCCTCGCCCATCCTGAAGGGCGCGGCCAGTTGCCGCTGTCATGCACGGCAGGTGACAGCTGTCACTGGTGGATGCCGCCATCGCGGTCGCATGCTGCGCAGCACCTGGCAGCAGCGTTGGTCGCGCTACCGTTCGTCGCCGCAACCGCATTGGTGACTTCCGGCAGCTTGCGGCGCCGCCCGCGGCCGGTCACATTTTCGCGCAGCATCCCGTCCTGGTCATCGATGAATACTTCCGCCGATCTGCTCAAGCAACTCCGCATCGACCGCCAGCGTCCTGCCGCCCCCGAACCTGCACGGCGCGGCGGCTGGATCATCGCCGCCGTGATCGTCATCGTGCTGCTGGCGGCCGCGGCGTGGTGGTTCACCCGCCGCCCGGTGGCGAAGGTACAGACCGCAGCGGTGGTGGCGATCAGCGCCGGCAGCAGCAGTGCCTCGGTGCTGGACGCATCGGGCTACGTGGTGGCGCGGCGCATGGCCACGGTGTCGGCGCAGGTCACCGGCAAGGTGCGCGAGGTGATGATCGAAGAAGGCATGCGCGTCGAACAAGGCCAGGTGATGGCCACGCTGGACCCGCTGGATGCCGATGCGCAGCGCACGCTGTCGGCCTCGCAGCTTTCGGCCGCACGCAGCCAGGTCGACAACATGCAGGCGCAACTGGCAGTGGCCAATGCCGATGCGGCGCGGCTGCAATCGCTGGTCGGTGCGCAACTGGTGTCGCGCTCGCAGTACGAGCAGGCCACCGCACAGCGCGATGCCTTGCGCGCACAGCTGCAGAATGCGCAACGCAATGTGCGCGTGGCATCAGACCAGCTGGCGATCTCGGCGATCCGCTCGGACTTCAACGTGGTGCGCGCGCCGTTTGCCGGCGTGGTCACCGCCAAAGCCGCGCAGCCCGGCGAAATCGTCTCGCCGCTGTCGGCCGGCGGCGGCTTCACCCGCACCGGCATCGGCACCATCGTGGACATGGAATCGCTGGAGATCGAAGTGGAAGTGGGCGAGTCCTACATCGGCCGCGTGCAGCCGAAGATGCCGGTGGAAGCGGTGCTCAACGCGTACCCGGAATGGAAAATTCCCGGCGAGGTGATCGCCATCATTCCCACTGCCGACCGCGGCAAGGCCACGGTGAAGGTGCGCGTAGCGCTCAAGCTCAAGGACCCGCGCATCGTGCCGGAAATGGGCGTGCGGGTGAGCTTTCTGGAACGGGCCAATACGCAGGAGGCCAGCAAGCCGCAGGGCGTGCGCGTGCCGGCTGCGGCACTGGTCGAACGCGACACGCGCACGGTCGCGTTCGTGGTCGGCGAGCGCAACACCGTCGGCATGAAGACAGTCACTCCCGGGATGGTGATGGGCGAGGACCGCCAGGTGGTGTCGGGTTTGAGTGCGGGCGACAGCGTGGTGCTGGATCCGCCGCAAGGCCTGAAAGAAGGCGACACGGTGGCCGAAGCCGACGCGGCCGCTGCCGAGTGACTGCGCCGGTAACTGCAGTCAGCACGTGGGCAGCGACGCCGCTCCGGGGAGCGCGGCGCCCACGGTGGCAGCAATGGCTGATGCGGTCGTGGCACCTGGATGGCGCTGCGATCGCGCAAGGCGCTGCAACCACATAGCAACGATCACAGCGGCGTTGGTGATCCACAGCCAGCGGCGTCATCGGTCAGTGCAGACCTAGCCGCCTGGCTTGTCGCCGCCATGCGTCGTCGCGCACGTCACCCAGCAATTGCGTCTGTCGTCATCCAGCCTCGCACCGTCTTGCCGCCTCACCGTCACCGCATCGCCGTGTTGCCGCCTCATGCAATCGCGGTCGCCATGCCGCATCGCGTCTGCCTCTTTCCATTGCACCGTCAGGAGTCGCCATGACCGCTCTCGTCAGCTTGCGCAACATCACCAAGACCTACCAACGCGGCCCCGAGCAGGTGCAGGTGCTGCACGGCATCGACCTGGAGATCGCCAGCGGCGACTTTGTCGCGTTGATGGGTCCGTCCGGCTCGGGCAAGACCACCTTGCTCAATCTGATCGGCGGGCTGGACAACCCCAGCGGTGGCGAGATTGAGATCCAGGGCGAGCGCATCGACCGCATGAGCGGCGGCCAGCTCGCGACCTGGCGCAGTCACCACGTCGGCTTCGTGTTCCAGTTCTACAACCTGATGCCGATGCTCACCGCGCAAAAGAACGTGGAGCTGCCGCTGCTGCTCACCGCGCTCAACGCCGCGCAACGCAAGCGCAATGCGGAAATCGCCCTGACCCTGGTCGGCCTGCAGGAACGCCGCAACCACAAGCCCAGCGAACTGTCCGGCGGCCAGCAGCAGCGCGTGGCGATTGCACGCGCGATCGTGTCCGACCCCACCTTCCTGATCTGCGACGAACCCACCGGCGATCTGGACCGCCATAACGCCGAAGAGATCCTGCGCCTGCTGCAGGAACTCAATCGCGAACACGGCAAGACCATCGTGATGGTGACCCACGACCCCAAGGCCGCCGAGTACGCCACCCATACCATCCATCTGGACAAGGGCGAGCTGGCCGATGCGCCGCTCGTGCTCTAAGGGAGTGCTGCCATGAAGTATCTCTGGCTGGTGTGGGCGCAGTTGTTCCGCAGCAAGACCCGCACCTTGTTGACCTTGCTGTCGGTGGTGGCGGCGTTCCTGCTGTTCGGCATGCTCGATTCGGTGCGCGTGGCCTTCACTTCCGGCGGCAGCGTCAGCGGCGTGAACCGCCTGGTGGTGGCCTCGCGCCTGTCGATCACCCAATCGCTGCCGATCAGCCTGGAGCCGCAGATCCGCAGCGTGCCAGGCGTGCGCGATGTGACCTCGGCGATGTGGTTCGGCGGCATCTACCGCGACCCGAAGAATTTCTTTCCGAATTTTTCGGTGGCGCCCAATTTCTTCGACGTCTACAGCGAGTACGAGCTGCCCAAGGAACAGCTCAAGGCGTTCCAGACCACGCGCACCGGCGCCATCGTCGGCGAGACCCTTGCCAAGGCCAATGGCTGGAAGATCGGCGACACCATTCCGCTGCAGGCCACCATCTTCCCGCGTGGCGGCAGCAACGACTGGCCGCTGCAACTGGTCGGCATCTTCCGCATGAAGGACCGCGCAGTGGCGGCCAACCAGGAACGCCAGTTGATGATGAACTGGAAATACTTCGACGAGTCCAACGACTACATCAAGAGCAAGGTCAGCTGGTACACGGTGACGTTGCGCAGTGCCGACCAGGCCTCGCGCGTGGCGCAGGCGATCGACGCGTTGTCGGCCAACTCCGATCATGAAACCAAGTCGCAGACCGAATCGGCGTTCCAGCAGGCCTTCATCAAACAGTTCGCCGATATCGGCCTGATCGTCACCTCGATCATGGCCGCGGTGTTCTTCACCTTGTTGCTGCTGACCGGCAACACCATGGCGCAGGCGGTGCGCGAGCGCATACCGGAGCTGGCCACGCTCAAGACGCTGGGCTTTCAGGACCGCACCGTGTTGAGTCTGGTGATGGTGGAGTCGGTGCTGTTGATCGGCCTGGGCGGGTTGATCGGCATGGGTCTGGCGTCGCTGGTGATCCCGCTGGTGGCAGCACGCAGCGGCGGGGTGATGCCGGTGCAGGGCGTGCCGCTGCAGACCTGGTTGGTCGGGCTGGGCCTGATGGCCGGCATCGGCATCGTGGTGGGTGTGCTGCCGGCGCGACGCGCGCAGCGCTTGAAGATCGTCGATGCCCTCGCCGGCCGCTGACAGGAGCATGCAGATGCAAACCCAATGGAAGAACCGTCTGGTCAATCTGCTGTCGGTCGTGTCGCTGGCCGTCGGGTTGGCTGTGTGGATCGCGCTGCCGTGGATCGGCGTGCTGGTCGCCGCCGCCTTGCTGGCGGTGTGGCTGGTTGTCACGCGCAGCGGCCGGCTGTCGTTGGCCGCTGCACGTATCGGCATCGCCACGCTGCCGCAACGCTGGGGTGCCAGCTCGGTGATCGTGGTCGGCATCGCCGGTGTGGTCGGCGTGCTGGTGGCGATGCTGGCGATGGGCCAGGGGTTTCAGGCCACGCTCAACAGCACCGGCAACGACACCACCGCGATTGTTCTGCGCGGCGGCTCGCAGGCCGAAACCAACTCGGTGATCACCCGCGACCTGGTGCCGCTGATCGGCAGCTTGCCCGGCATCGCCGCCGATGCCAGAGGCCGCCCGCTGCTGTCGCCGGAGCTCTCGCAGGTGGTCAACATCGCCTCCAGATCCGATGGCACCGACGTCAACGCGCAACTACGTGGCGTGGGCGAACAGGCCTGGGCGGTGCACGACAAGGTCAGGCTGGTGCAGGGCCGGCGCTTCACCCCCGGCCTGCGCGAGATCGTGGTCGGCAAGGGCGCGTTGACTCAGTTCCGCGGACTGCAGCTGGGCAAGACGCTCACCCTCGGCAGCCAGCAATGGACCGTGGTCGGCGTGTTCGCCTCCGGCGATGCGCACGATTCGGAGCTGTGGACCGATGCGCAGACGCTGGCCACCACCTACAACCGCAGCGCCTACCAGTCGATCAGCGTGCGCACCGCAGGCAAGGCCGGTTTCAGCCAGTTCAAGACCGCCATGGCCGCCGATCCGCGGCTCAAACTGGATGTGGAAACCACCCGTGCCTACTACGGCAAACAGGGCGGTGGCTTGAACAGGTTGATCAGCATCCTGGGCACGGTGATCGGCGCGATCATGGCGGTGGGCGCGGTGTTCGGCGCGCTCAACACCATGTATGCGGCGGTGGCCACGCGCGCGCGCGAGATCGCCACGATGCGCGCGATCGGCTTCCGCGGCACGCCTGTGATCATGGCGCTGATGCTGGAGACCATGCTGCTGGCGCTGCTGGGCGGCTTGCTCGGTGGCCTGATCGCCTGGGCCATCTTCAATGGCTACAGCGTGTCCACGCTGGGCAGCAACTTCAGCCAGATCGTGTTCCAGTTCAAGGTCTCGCCGGAGCTGTTGTGGAGCGGGCTCAAATGGGCGCTGGGCATTGGCCTGGTCGGCGGGCTGTTCCCGGCCTTGCGCGCGGCGCGGTTGCCGATCACGACGGCGTTGCGTGAGGTTTAGGCGGGCCGCTGGCCCGCCCGGGAATGGGGAATCGGGAGTGGGGATTCGTGACAGCCAAAGCGGAGCAAGTGCGCTGCTGCGGCTGAACGTAATGCAGGCTGTCATCGTTCTGTCACTGCACTGCGGTAGATGCGCGGGTCGGGCAGGTCGTAGGCTGCCCGGCCGTTGCATCCATCGATCTTCGCCCATGACGCGCCTGATTCTGCTGGCCTGCGCCTGCCTGTGGCTGGCCGGCTGTTCCTCGTCCTCCACCTCGCTCAGCGAGCGCCTGGTTGCGCCCGGTGGCACCTCGCCGTTGCTGGACGAGGAGCGCATTGCCGCCACCATCGCCACGGTGCCCAACCGCAGCGGGCATGTGGTCACGCGCGACCAGGTGCCGATCTTCTGGCGCGCGATCGACCCCGGCCAGTACGCCATGCACTACCGCTATCTCGGCCAGCGCCACGATCCGGCGCATGCGCTGGATGTCGATTTCAGTTTCAAGGTGCCCACCACGGCCCCACCGACGCCGCGCGGCACCGTGGTGCTGTTGCATGGCTGGATGATGGATGGCGATTCGCTGCTGCCATGGTCGCTGGAGCTGGCGCAGGCCGGCTACCGGGTGATCACCATCGACCTGCGCAACCACGGCCATTCCGGCGGTGGCCCGTCCGGGTACGGGACGCGCGAATCCGACGACGTCATCGACGTGCTCGACGCGCTGCAACCGCGTGGCGAAATCCGTGGCCCGCTGTACCTGTTCGGCATTTCCTACGGCGCCGCCACCGCGCTGTTCACCGCCGACAAGCTCGGGCCGCGTGTGACCGGCGTGGTAGCGATGGAATCCTTCGCCAACGCCGGGCGCGGCATTCGCGACATGGTCCCGCACCTGCTCGCCAGCCAACCGGATGGCTGGAGTGGGCAGGCGGTGGCCGCGTATGCGCGCTGGCGCTATGCCGACCAGAATATCGATGCGGTGATCGCCGCCGCCGACCGCCAGCTGCAGCTGGACCTGGACCACGTCGATGTCACGCAGGCCTTGGCCGACACCCGCAGCTGCGTGCTGCTGGTGCATGGCGATGCCGATCAGCACATCCCGGTCGCGCATGGGCGTGCGCTGGCGCTGGCCAGCCCGCGCGCGCACTACGTCGAGCTGCCTGGGGAAACCCATCTGAGCCTGCCGCTGCGGCTGGATCTGCTGGGCGCGCCGATCGACCAGTGGCTGGCGCAGACGCAACAGGATCCAGGCCACTGCCCCGCGCCGCAGGCACTGCCGACCTCCACGCTGGCGGTGGCGACACCGGCGTTGGCGCCGCGCGGCTGAGAGCGGTGGACGAAGGTCGCGAACGGTCGTCAGGCGGGAGCGGACCGCGCGTTCCGAAACGGTGGGTATGAATGACATGCCGATGACCGCATCTGCACCGCGGTGAGCGCAGTCGTCTGTTGCTCGCCCTACCTCCAGGCAGGAGCTGCGCAACGGCGGGCTGTCGAAGCGCGCACCGCGCGGCTGCCCACCGCGCAACGCAGCCGCTGCGCGATCGCCCGGATCGCGCGGCGACCGATGCTAAGGCGTCACCACCACCGGCCGCCGCGGCCGCCACAGGCTATCGCCGACGAACAGCAGCAGCCCCACCCAGATCGCGGCAAATCCGATCGCGCGCCCCTGATCGAACGGCTCGTGGAAGAACCACACGCCCAGCAGCAACTGCAGGCTCGGCGCGATGTATTGCAGGATGCCCACCAGCGACAGCGGAATCCGCCGCACGCCATACGCAAACCCGATCAGCGGTACCGCGGTCAGCACGCCGCCCAAGATCAGCAGCAGATCGGTACGCAGGTCCCAGCCGCTCAGGAAGGCGCCGCCATGGCCCTGCTCGCCCCAGCCCGCCAGCAGCAGCGCCGGCACGAACAGGTACACGCTTTCCACGCCCAGCCCGGCCACCGGATCCACCGCCACCAGCTTGCGCAGCAGGCCGTAGGCACCGAACGAGAACGCCAGCCCCAGCGCAATCCATGGCGGTGCACCGGCATCGAGGGTCAGCCACAGCACGCCCACCGCCGCACACACCACCGCCACCCACTGGATGCGCTGCAGGCGTTCCTTCAGCACCAGCACGCCCAGCAACACGCTCAGCAGCGGATTGATGAAATAGCCCAGGCTGGCCTCGATCACATGCCCGGCGTTGATCGCCCAGATATACAGGCCCCAATTGAACGCGATCGCCACGCTGCTGCCGGCCAGCATCCACAGTGCGCGTGGCTGCGCGGCGATGGCGCGCCACCAGCGCAGGCCCGATGTTGCCAGCAACCACGCCACCACCAGCAGCGCGCTCCAGACGATGCGGTGCGCGATGATCTGCAGCGACGGCACCGCCTTGAGCAGATGCCAGTACAGCGGCACCAGGCCCCAGATCACGAAGGTCGATGCAGTGATCAACAGCCCGCGACGCGCCTCGGTCGGCGAGACCGCCGTCATCGCCGCGCCTTGGCCAGGGTCACCACCAGCACGCCGGACAGGATCACCGCCATCGCGCCGATGTCGTGCGCGCTGAAACGCTCATGCCCCAGCCACGCACCCAACGCCACCGCGATCACCGGGTTGACGTAGGCGTAGCTGCCGGCCAACGCCGGGCGCACGTGATGCAGCAGCCACACGTAGGCGGTAAACGCCACGATCGAGCCGAACACGCACAGGTAGGCCACGGCCAGCAGCCCCTGCGAGGTCGGCAGGCTCTGTGGGCGCTCGCCGATCAGCAGGCCGGTGCTGACCAGCAACACGCCGCCGCACAGCATCTGCCCGGCGGCAGTCATGAACGGCGACGGTAGGTCGCGTCCGCGCGACCACACCGAGCCGAAGGCCCAGCCGATCGGCGCGATCAGCAACAACACCAGCCCGCCCGGCGTGGCGGTCAGGCTGCTGCCGGCGTTGAGCCAGACCACGCCCAGAAAGCCGATCACGATACCCAGCCATTCGCCACGGCTGGCGTGCTGCCCGCGCAAGGCGCCGAACAAGGCCATCCACAGCGGCACCGATGCCACCGAGGTGGCGGCCAGGCCCGACGACACGCTGCGCTCGGCCAGCACCACCATGCCGTTGCCCAGCAGCAACAGGGCCGCGCCCATCATCGCCACGTTCTTCCATTGCGCGCGCGTCGGCGCAGCCACACCGCGCCAGCGCAGTACCGCATACAGCACCGTGCCGGCCACGATGAAGCGCGCCCCGGACACCATGGTCAGCGGCAACGCGCCGCCTTCCAACGCAAAGCGGATCGCCAGATAGGTCGAGCCCCAGACCACATAGACCAGCAACAACGCGACAACGACCAGGCCGCTGCGCGCAGGCGCCACAGCATCGTGTGAAGAGGACATCGAAGATTGCCAAATACAGCGGAAGCTTCAATTCTAGATCACCTGCCCACGCCAACGTCGTACGCCTCTCGGGCGCCTGCCGCGGTATGGTGCGCATTGATCCCCGGCCCGGAGTGCATATGCAGCGTCGCGTCCCCTGGTTGATGTTGGCCGCCCTGACCGTGCTGTCGGCCAGCGCATTGGCACGCGTACCCGAACCCTGGGAGCCCAGCGGGCGCAAACTCCTCGAGGCCGGGCTGGACGGTTCGTTGGCGCCGGAGATCGCGCCCGAACAAACCGAGCTCAAGGTCATGCTCTCGGCAAACCGCGCCGGTGCTTACCTGCTCGGCGTCGCCAGCAGCAGCTACCGCACACAATGGTGCATGCCGGCCGGCAAGAGCGGCCCGCCGGATATGCAGGCGATCATCAGCGATATCGGCGCGCTACCCGATGCACGCCTGGACGAAGCCGCACCTGCGTTGATCGTGCAGGCGTTGGCCAAGCGCTACCCGTGCCGCAAATAAGCGGCGCGGTCGCCGCAAGCCGGCTCGACCAACTGCCACGCAATGGCCCAATGCAATGACCGCCCGCATCGCCGGGCGCTAGACGCCCGCGCTCGAAAGCAGCAGGCGTTTGCACACCGCCGGCCCTACTTGCGCGCGGCGTCGCTGCTGGCGCGGATCGCCTTGAACTCCGAACCGTCCTGCCAGCTCGGCCACTGCCGGCCGTTGGCCAGCGCCACGCCGACGTCGTAGACCAGGGTGGTGTCGGCCGCGTGGCCGCTGGCATCCCATTGCGGGGTCCAGCGATCGCAGGGCTGGTGGTAGCACTCGGCAAAATACTTGTCGCGCAGCGCCTTGCCGGCCGCTACGCCGCCTTCGAGCATGTCCAGCCCGGGACCGGCGGTGATCGCCGGCACGCCCATGCGCGCAAAGGCGAAATGGTCGGCGCGGTAGAAGAAACCCGCTTCCAGATTCGGGTCCGGCGAATAGCTGCGGCCGCGCGCCTTGGCCGCGGTTTCCAGATCGCCTTCCAGCGACACCCGTCCGCGTCCCCACGAGGCGATATCGCGGGTGGGGCCATCGGGGCTGAACATCTCCATGTTGAGTACCGCCACGGTCTTGTCCAGCGGCGCCAGCGGATGCGCGGCGTAATAATTGGCGCCGAGCAGGCCCTTCTCTTCCGCCGTCAACGCGATGAAATACAGCGTGCGCTGCGGCTTGGGGCCGGCAGCGAACACGCGCGCCAGTTCCAGCACGCTGGCCACGCCGGTGGCGTTGTCCACCGCGCCACGCCGCACCGTGTCGCCGCCGGCATCGGCCTTGCCCACGCCGAACGCATCCCAGTGCGCGGAGAAGATCACCGTCTCGTCCGGATGCTGGCTGCCGGTGAGCTTGGCCACCACGTTGTGCGTGACCACACGCTCGCGCTTGAGCTTGAAGTCCACCGACAGCGTCGCATCGCCCAACGCCATCGGGGCGAAGTCGCGCTGCTGCGCGCGCTGCTTGGCCTGCGCAAAATCCAGCCCGGCGCGCTGGAACAGCGACACCGCCAACGCCTGCTGCATCCAGCCACGCACCGGCACATGCTGCGCCTTCGCATCGGCATCGCTGCGTTCGATATCGAACAACGGCGACAGGCCCGAACTCTGCACCGTCGCCCAGCCGTACGCGGCCGGCGCGGTTTCGTGCACGATCAACACGCCGGCGGCACCACGACGCGCGGCCTCTTCGTACTTGTAGGTCCAGCGGCCGTAGTAGGTCACCGCCTTGCCATCGAAGGCGCCAGGCTGGCTGGATTCGAAGTCGGCATCGTTGATCAGCACCACCGCGATCTTGCCGCGCAGGTCCACACCCTTGTAGTCGTCCCACTGCCGCTCCGGTGCGCTGATGCCGTAGCCCACGAACACCAGCGGTGCATTCTTCAAGCGCACCGCGTCCTGTGGACGCAGGCTCTGCAGGGTCACATCGGTACCGTTGACCAGCGTCTGGCTCTTGCCGCCGACACGCAGGCTGGCGCGCACCGGGCCATCGACCTGGGCGCGTACCAACGGCACCGCCTGGGTCCAACTGCCCTGCTCGCCACCCGGCTGCAGGCCGCCAGCCTTGAACTGCTCGACCAGGTAATCGACCGTGCGCTGCTCGCCGGCACTAGCCGGCGCACGGCCCTTGAACTCGTCCGAGGCCAGCAGGCGCACATGCCGCGACAACGCTTCGGCATCGATGCCGCCACCGGGCAGATCGTTGGCGGCCTGCGCCACGCCCCCCACGAACAGGCAAGCGGACAACAACAGGATGCGCATCGGATTCACGGCATGGCCTTGCAACAGATAGATGACACACAGTTTACAAGCGCGCGGCCGCCACGGGAGTGCTTTGAGCCGCGTTGGCAAACGCGATGTCTTCCTTTCTAGCAGGCCTCTTGGGCTGCATGGATGCTGTCACGGAGCTGCATGGGGGTGTACGGAATGTCATGCGCGTGGTGATGGCATCGCGCTTTCGACTCACTGGGTTTTTTGAACCGAGACTCTTTTCGCGCCTAGACGCGGCTACGGTTCGAAATCTCGATTGCTTTGGCATTGTTTTTCTGAGGCCTGTGCAGTGCGGACAGATCGGCTGCAGGGCGACTGGTCTGCGGCTTGGCTGCACGGCCCTTGCCCGCCCACCATCGCGGGACACGCCGCAAGTACGTCCATGTAGGCTCTTACGCGGCATCCATGCCGCGTAAGGTCCCGCGACGGTGAGCGGACAAGGACCCGTCGGGATGGTCGGTGTGCATGGTTGCAAGCGGGGCATGACGTGCACTGGTCGGATCACTTGTTCGTTCGATTAGCGCCTCATCATCTTCCCATCGCGAGCCGAGCGGCAGGCAGGCTTCAACACGCAACTTAAAACGTCTCAGCTACTACCGCTAGCCGAGCAACAAGCTTTCAAAAGCAGCCGACCAACTGTCTGGTGCGATGTACTCGCCGATTGCGGGGGCCGTGTGGCGGCATGGATGCCGCCACCGCGCCTCCACGGACGGATTTACGGCGTGTCACGCAAGCGGTGAGGACACCGCGTGCTCGACTGACGCGGCTTTTGACTGTTGCCGAACCACGCGACGACTCGCTGCAGCGTTCTAGTGGGGTGTTACCCACTCCAGTGGCGCTAATTGGTGCGCGTCGCGCGATCCAGCCAGCACGCCAGGCCCTGCGCGTTGAGTTCGATATCGGTGCCCAGTAGCTGCGCCACGCGTGCATCGTCCAGCCGGCAGCCGTGCAGGCGGGCGCGCTGCAGATACAGGTCAGTCAGCGCCACCACCATGCAGCGATGGCGGTCCGCATCCTGCGCGCAGTCCAGCGCGATGGCGGTCATCGCATGGATCTGCTCGACCAGCGCCTGCGCCAGTGGCGCCGGCGATTCGACCCGGCCGTAATGGGTGAGATACATCGCCTGCGGCGCGGTCTCCATCAGCCGCGCGATCGAGTGCAGCATCGCCTCGGGTTCGAATTGCACCGGCGAGGAGGTCGGCAGGATGAAGGCGCCTTGCGCGCTATCGAGCTGGCGATACGACAGGCCGAAGGTGTCGCCAGTGAACCAGCTGCGGCTGCGCGCATCCCACACGCACAGATGATGGCGTGCGTGGCCCGGCGTCTCGATGGTGCGCAGCGCGCGCTCGCCCAGCGCCACGGTCTGTCCGTCGGCCGCTTCCACCACGCGCTCGGCCGGCACCGGCACGATCGCGCCGTAACTGCGCGCCATTTCCGCCGCGCCGTACACCGCCGTGGCACCGGCGATCAGTCGGGCGGGGTCGATCATGTGCGGCGCGCCGCGCGGATGCACCAGCAGCCGCGCATTGGGCAGATGCTGCAGCAAGGCTCCCGCCCCGCCGGCGTGATCCAGATGCACGTGGGTCAGGATCAGCCAGTCCACCTGCGCCGGCGTCAGCCCGGCCGACTGCAATGCGGCCAGCATCTGCGGCACCGACAGTGAAGTGCCGCAATCGACGAAGGCGCCGCGCTGCGCCTCGACGATCAGGTACGCCGCATCGAACTGCACACCGCCAAAGCCGGTGTCGATGGTGTGGATGCTGGAATCGGCGGTCGCTGTCATTGCTCCCCCACGGCTATGCGAGAGGCCACAGTCTAGCTACCGGCTCCACGGGTGTCGTTACGCCTCGCGCAACACGCGCAGCGCCGCCAGGATCAACTCCGCCTCCACCTGCGCATGCACGCCCGGCAATTGCAGGTCGCTGCCCTGCTCGGCCTGCTTCAGCCGCGCAATCAGCTGGCCCGCATCGCGTGGCGAGGCGAAGCCGTCGCTCTGCAGCAACAACGCACCGGCGCCATCGGTCAACTTGAAATAGAACTGCCCGTCGCTCTCGCGGTATTGCTTGAACACCGGCGGCGCGCTCTTCTCGCCCACCGGCGTCGCAGCCGCATCGCCCTGGCTGGACAGATCGCGCAGCCCCACCGCAGCACGCAGCTCGGCCAAAAACGGCGTGGCGTAGCGTGCGCGCAGACGTGCGCCACCGGCGCGCAGGATCGCCTCGATCTTGGCCGGTTCGGCCATCAGCGCCTCGTAGCGCGTGCGCAGCGGTGCGATCTCCTGGTCGATACGCTCGAACAGCTGTTGCTTGGCATCGCCCCAGCCGATGCCATCGGCAAAAGCCTGCGCAAAGGCCGCCGTTTCCTGCGGCGTGGCAAAGGCCTGGTACAGCTGGAACAATGCCGACCCCTGGGTGTCCTTGGCCTCGCCCGGCGCGCGCGAATCTGTGAGGATGGAGAACACCAGCTTGCGCAGTTCCTCGCGCGGTGAGAACAGCGGAATCGTGTTGCCGTAGCTCTTGCTCATCTTGCGGCCGTCCAGACCCGGCAAGGTCGAGACCTGCTCGTCGATCACCGCCTCGGGCAGGGTGAAGAAGTCACGGCCATACACGTGGTTGAAGCGCTGGGCGAAATCGCGCGCCATCTCGATATGCTGGATCTGGTCGCGCCCCACCGGCACCTTGTGCGCGTTGAAGATCAGGATGTCTGCAGCCATCAGCACCGGGTACATGAACAAGCCGGCGGTCACGCCCGCATCGTCGTCTTCGCCGTCGGCGCGATTCTTGTCCACCGCTGCCTTGTAGGCATGCGCACGGTTGAGGATGCCCTTGCCGGCCACGCAGGTCAGCAGCCACAGCAACTCGGTGGTCTCCGGCACATCGGACTGGCGATAGAACCACACCGTTTCCGGGTCCAGGCCGCAGGCCAGCCAGCTGGCGGCGATCTCCAGCGTGGAGCGCTGCGTCCGCGCCGGGTCCTGCGCCTTGATCAGGCTGTGCAGGTCGGCCAGGAAGTAGAAGCTTTCCGCATCGGCAGCCGCACTGGCCTGGATGGCCGGGCGGATCGCGCCGACGTAATTGCCCAGATGCGGGGTGCCGGAAGTGGTGATGCCGGTAAGGACGCGAGTGGTCATCTGCGTAAGGCCAGGGAGTCAGCACGCAAGTTTAGCGGTTCCGTGCCCCTGGCATGACCGCGACGGTGTCTCGTACCTGCCGCTACCGGTTTCTGCGGCAGACGCAGAACGGGCCGCATCGAGCGGCCCGTCCTGTGCAGTTGCGCTCACCACGTCGGGTGGGCGCGGTTACGCGGCACCCTCAGGTGTCGTCGCGCAACGACTTTTCGAAGGCGCGCACCTCGGTCTGGGCGCGGTCGCGATCCCAGCCATAGCGCTCCTGGAGCTTGCCCTGCAGATATTCGGCATTGCCCTCGGCAACCTTGAAATCGTCGTCGGTGAGGTCGCCCCACTTGGCCTGCGCCTTGCCCTTGAGCTGGGTCCACTTGCCGGAAATGATGTCAGTGTTCATTGCGTCAACTCCGCTGATGCGGCCGCGATTGACCGTCTGCGCAGGTTGCCCACGGCGCCGTTCGCCGCAGATCAAAAGCCGTCAAATCGGCACTCACCGCACTGAACGGTTGCCTACGCTTGCCGCGCAGTTTTTTCGCATGGCTGCGCCGTCGCATGCCCAGATGCGTCGCCGCGCTGCGCTGCCTGCGCAAGGCATCAGGCAAAAAAAACGGGCCTTGCGGCCCGTTTTTTCTGCATGCAGCGCTAGATTACTTGCGCGCAGCGTCTTCCACCTTCTCGCCAGCGCCCTGCACGTCCTTGCCGGCACCTGCGACGGTGTTGCAACCCGACAGCATACCGACCGACAACACCGACAGCACCAGCAGCACAATTGCACGCTTCATAACAGACTCCTTCGTGGGTAAAGCGGCGGCTTGCCGCAGATCAATCAAATCAAACAACTAGGGTTCAAACAAAACGCAAGGATCAGCACTTACCGTCGCTGCAATTGTCGGCCTTCTTTTCGACCTTCTCACCTGCACCCTGCATGTCCTTGCCAGCGCCGGCCATGGTGTTGCAGCCAGTCATCACGCCGGCCGAAAACAGGCCCAGTACCATCAGTGTCAGCAGTCGCTTCATCGGTCTTCCTCAGTTCTGCGTTCGGTGCAGACGCACCGTGTCTGGCGACAAATCTGACTGCGCGGCCGTGGATTTGATGTGAACGCGGCGTGCTGCGTTCAGCGATCGATCAATCTCGCATCAGTGTCGACTTGCCAAACAGGCTCTCGACCAGATCCACCGCCAGCTCGGCGGTGGCGTTGCGATTGTCCAGGACCGGATTGAGCTCGACGATGTCCAGCGACCCCATGCGCCCGGTGTCGGCGATCATCTCCATCACCAGCTGCGCCTCGCGGTAGTTGGGCCCACCCGGCACGGTGGTGCCCACGCCCGGTGCGATGCTCGGGTCCAGGAAATCCACGTCGAAGCTCACATGCAGATGGGTGTCCTCGCTCATGCCCTGCAGGGCGGTCTCCATGGTGCGCTTCATGCCGGCCTCGTCGATGTAGCGCATGTCGTAGACATCGATGCGGTGCTGCTTGATCAGGCGCTTCTCCTCCGGGTCCACCGAGCGGATGCCGATCTGCCGCACCTGCTCGGGCAGCAACGCCGGTGCGCTGCCGCCCAGATGCGTCAACGCCTGCGGGCCCAGCCCGCACAGGCAGGCCACCGGCATGCCGTGGACGTTGCCCGACGGCGTCACCTCGCTGGTATTGAAGTCCGAGTGCGCATCCAGCCACAGCACCCGCAGCGGGCGTTGCTGCTCGCGGCAGTACTTGGCCACCGCGGTGATCGAGCCGATGCCCAGGCAGTGGTCGCCACCGAGCATGATCGGCATGCGGCCGGCGCGCAGCTGCGCATAGCTGGCCTCCATCAGCGCCTGGTTCCAGGCGACCACCTCGTCCAGATGCCGGTAGCCGGCCTGCGGGGCTTGCCAGGGATTGCGCGGGCCGTCCAGGTTGCCCAGGTCGTGCACCTCCACGCCACGGCCGATCAAGGCCTCCTGCAGCCCGGCGATGCGCAACGCCTCCGGCCCCATCCGCGCACCACGGTGGCCGGCACCGATGTCGGTGGGAACGCCAATCAGGGAAACCGGCAGGTACTGCGTCGCCATGCATTGCTCCAGCATCGAGAAAGCGCTGCAGTCTAGTCGCCGGCTCGCGCACTGACGCGCGGCAGCGCAGCACGGCGCCCGGCCTGCGTCACCGATCACGCAATCGCATTTGCCACTGCAGCAATCCAAAGTGCGGCCGATACTGCGTAGCGGGTAATCGTCGGACCGGTACGGACGGCAGGCGCAACGCCGCGGTACAGGCGCGCTGCAGTTCGGCCGGAGCAGTGGCAGTGCATCGGCCGCGCCCGCTTGGCGGCAGCAAAAAACGCGGTCCTGATGGCTGCTTGAAGTGACGTGGTTGGGCAGTTTGTGGCGTATCTGCGTTTTGCGGAATGTGCTTGTCTGACCGCACAGTTAAGACATTGAGGGTGCTATGACGATGACGGAAGGTGCCGATGCTACTGTTCGCCCGCCAGCGCGGGACCCGGTGTCATCGGCAAGGTCTTTCATCGCGCAGTGCGTTTCGTACAGGGGAGGAGTTCATGCCGCATAACGCCGTCAACCAGGTCGTCAAGGCTGCCGTGGGCGAGGTCGCGCGGGCGTCGCACCAATACGATCTGCAGCGCATCGGGCGCGAGTTCGCGCAGACCATCGAGCGCGAGCCGGGCATCCGTCTGCTGATGCTGTCCACTGCCGACGGGCGTGCCATCGCCGAACAATCCAGCCTGGATGTGGACGGCCGCCGGCTGGCAGCGATGGCCAATTCGTTCCTGACCCTGGGCGAGACCCTGGCACGCGAATCCAGTCTGAGCGAAGCCGACTACGCCACCATCAGTACGCGTGGCGGGCAGCTGGTGCTGATCCGCATTCGCGCCGACAAACCGCTGACGCTCACCGCGGTGGGCGGCAGCGACCTCAACGCCGCGGCGCTGCTGTTCAACGCACGCGACTGCGCCGGCCGCCTGGCAACTGCACTGGCGCAGCCGGCCAACTGAGCGTTTGGCACTGTTCGTGCTTGTGCCAGTGCACTGATTTCTCACCGCTCGTAAGGACGACCCGTGTCAAAACTCAACCTGGAACACCTGCATTCGATCGCCGGCTTCGTCGGCGCTGCCCTGGTCGATAGCGACAGCGGCATGGCGCTGGGCATGACCGGCGGCACCGATCTCAACCTGGAACTTGCCGCGGCCGGCAATACCGAAGTGGTGCGTGCCAAGCGCCGTATTGCCGAGCAGCTCGGCCTCAACGACACCATCGAAGACATCCTGATCACCCTGGCGCGTCAATACCACCTGCTGCGCCCGCTGGAGAGCAACGGCACCTTGTTCCTGTACGTCGTGCTGGATCGCGCCAAGGCCAATCTGGCCATGGCCCGTCACGAGCTCAAGGCGTTCGAGAAGACCCTGGACTTCGGTTGATGCCAACCAGGCGGCGCGCACGCGTCGCCTGCCCCGCCTGCCGGTGCGCACCGGCAGGCACCGGCAGGCACCGCACTTGCTACGCGCCAACGCGGCGCCCTGTCATGACCTCACCCATTCACACCATGCGGGTCGCCACGGCCGGCCTGGACCTGCTGCACACCACGCGCCTCAAACTGGCGTGTTCGTTGCTGCTGGCCGAGCGCATCGACGTGCAGTTGGGGCAATGGCCGCATCACGCCGCCGAGGTGGTGGTGCTGGGGCTGGAAAGCCCCGACGGCCTGGCCGCCTGGCAGACCTTGCAGGGGCAACCCGTGCGCGTGCTGGTGGTGTCGCGGACACCGGTCGGCGGCGCATGGCTCAAGCACGGCGCCACCGTGCGCGAACTCAACGAGCAGATGCGCCTGCTGCTGTCGTCCTCCGCGCACGCGCAGGTCGCCGAGCCGGCCTTGCTGGTCCGCCATTGCCGCGGCGAATTCGGCACCGCTGCGGTGCTGCTGCGCAACGCGCACCTGCAAGTGCGCGTGGACCCGGCCAACAGCTGCGTGCAGCTGCCCGCCGGCATCGCCTTGACCGAGCTGCTGGCAGCCCTGGATCGCCCCGGCTGGCAGATTGCGCCGGACACTGCCGATAGCGCACTGAGCCAACGTATTTCCTTCGAAGCGCTGTATTTCGCCTTGCCCGAGCACCTGCGCCCCGCGCTGCCGGCGGTCGAACCCAGCCATGCGCTGCGGTTGCGGCAATGGCCGGAGCTGAGCGCCGAGACCAGTTCGCCGGCGCATCTGCTTGCCATTGCCCACCTGCATGCGCGCCCGTGGCGCCCGCAGGCGCTGGCCAATGCTTGCAAGCTGCCGCTGCAAACGGTGGAATGCCTGTTCGCCGCTGCACTCGCCAGCGGCCTTGCCCAGACTGCGGAGATTCCCGTGCCTGCAACGCAGCCCCGTCCGGACAGCAGCAACTCCCGGTTTTTCTCCTGGGTCGCACGTCGCTTTGGCCTCTCTCTCTTTCAGGCGCAGTCATGAGTCTTCCGGCCAACAAACTGGTGTTCGTTGGCGGCATGGGCGCCGGCAAGACCACCGCCGTGCGCGCCATCTCCGACGTGGAGCCGGTCAGCACCGAGATGCCGCTCAGCCAGGATGCCTACGGCGACAAGACCTACACCACAGTCGCGCTGGACTACAGCTCGATCGAACTGGAAGACGGCGAGTTGCTGCACGTCTATGGCGTGCCCGGGCAGAAATACCTGGATTTCATGTGGCCGCTGGTGTGCGACGGCGCGTTGGGCGTGATCGTGCTGGTCAGCGCGCGCGATCCGCAGATGCGCGATGCCACCGTGGCCCTGCTGCGCGAGTTTTCGCAGATCGCACCTGCGGCAAGCCTGGCGGTGGGTATCACCATGACCGACGAAATGCAGGACTTTTTGCTGCCGCCGTTCCGCGATGCGCTGGTGGCCGAAGGCTTCCGCATCCCGGTCATGCGCGTGGACGCGCGCTCGGCCACCCAGATCACGTTCCTGGTGAAGTCGCTGCTGTCCTATCGTTACACCTCGGCGACCAGCTGAGCGGCCGCGCGCGTGGCGCATGCCGACATGGTCGGCGAACGAGCAAAACAAGGAATCCGGTCACGACGGTGCCTGATCGGGCGTCACGCGGGGGATGCCGCCTCTAGGGTGGCGGCGACGCGTCCATCTTCCTTGATGCCAGACACGCGACGCGAACGTCATACATTCGAGCGCTTTGCCTGACTTGTTCAGTATGGCGCGCGATCAATAACCAGGGCATCGGGACGTTCCCGACATCGCACAGGACATACCGGTCATACGGCGTAAGCAATAGCGCAGCCGGTCGCGCCTGCAACCGGCGATCGTGATGCGATTGTCGTGCGCGCCCGGCACTGCGTTGCACAGACTCTCGTCAAGCTATCTCGCACAGGCATCGACGCGCGGCAGCGGCGGTGCCATCGGTGACGCGCAGCGGAGACCCGATACGCCGGGATCGGCAACTGCAGGGCGGCTTCCACGCCGATGCCAGGTGCTGATCCAGCACCACGATCGGATAAAGTAGCGCGATGACAATCGAACTGAAGCCCGGCGGTCTGCTGATCGCGATCGAAGGCATCGACGGCGCCGGCAAGACCACCCTCGCCCGCAGCCTGGCCACCACGCTGGAAGCGGCCGGCGCGCGCGTGGTGCTGAGCAAGGAGCCGACCAACGGCCCCTGGGGCACCCAGCTGCGCCAATCCGCCGCCACCGGCCGCCTCAGCGCCGACGAAGAAGCCGAGCTGCTGATCCGCGACCGCCACGAACACGTGGACACCCTGATCGCGCCGGCGCTGGCACGCGGCGACATCGTGATCCTGGACCGCTATTTCCCCTCGATGGTCGCCTACCAGGGCGCCGCCGGCCTGCCGCTGGACGATCTGCTGGAGCGCAACGCCTTCGCGCCGCGCCCGGACGTGTTGCTGCTGCTCGACCTGCCCCCACCCACCGGCCTGGCGCGTATCCGCGCCCGCGGCGATGCACCCAATCACTTCGAAACCCAGGACAACCTGGAACGCTGCCGCAGCATCTTTGCGCAGCTGCAGTTGCCGGGGAAGCACGTCGTGGACGCCAGCGCCGATGCGGACAGCGTGCTCCGCCAGGCCCATGCCATCGTCGTTGCCGCTCTGGCCGAACGCCTGCGCGTCGACGCCACCGATGCCGACCAGGCCACGCTGGAACTGCTGTCGGCCGGTCGCCCGGCCTGAGTCGCTGCGCGTCCTGCGCGCAGGCAACAGCGACTGGCGCGCTGTGATTGGCGGGCTGCGGGAAGATAGCTGTTTTCGGCTCGATCAAATCGAGCAAGACGCGTCCCGGAGACGCTGACCCAATAACGCAGTCAGCCCCGAGCTACATGGACATTTCGGGATAGGACGAGAGAACCTTCATGGTGCCGGCACCCGGATTCGAACTGGGGACCTACCGCTTACAAGGCGGTTGCTCTACCAACTGAGCTATGCCGGCAAAGGCAGGCGCATTGCGCGCCGGTGCGCATTCTAGCGCAGCGCGGCGCAATCTAGCGACCGCTGACGCGCCGCACTGGCGGTGCCTTGCAATGTGCCGATCGCGGCCGTGCTGCGCACATCGATCCACCAGCGCGATTGCCCGGTGCCGCTGGGCAGCAACTGCGCCGGAAACCCCGCACGGACCAGGCTGGCCTGACGGCGCTCGGCACGCTCGCGACTCTGGTACTGCCCCAGCGCGATGCTGTTGTCCTCACCCTGGGCAATCACGTAATAGTCGCCCATGCCGGCGGCGGCGATGCGCTTGACCAAGGCCTGCGCAGCCGCACGATCGCCGACATTGGGCAGCATCACCCGGAACGTACTGACCCCGGCGTCCTTGTCCTCGCGCACGCGGGTGCGCGTGGCCTGGCCACGCAGGCGTGCCAGCGCAGCATCGGCATCGGCGCGCGCCGCATACGGCCCCAGGCTGGCGCAGCGTTCCGGCGCAGCGGCGGGAGCAGGTACCGCTGGCGATGGCTTGATCGCCGCTGCCGCAACCTCGTTCGGTGTTGGAGCGACCTTGGATGGTGGTGGAACCTGTGCCGACGTCTGCGACGTTGCGGCCACCTTTGCGGCGGCCGCAGCAGTCGAAGAAGACGCTGCCGTGGGTGCCGTCGATGTCTCAGTCGATGCCGATGTCGGTGCAGGTGCAGGTGCAGGTGCAGGTGCATCCGATGGTGCTATGCCCGCAGCTGCCGGGACCATGCCTGCCTCGCTCGCCTCGCCTGGCGCTGCTGCCGCAGTGCTCGGCAGCACTTCCAGGCGCGCCACACCGGCCGGCTGCGGCGGTGCCGTCACCGCTGCCGGTGCCGGCTGCAATGCCCACCACAAGGCCACACCGGCATTGAGGACGATCAGGACGACGATGAGTGCGCGGACATACATGCGATGGATTCTAAGCGCGGGCAGTCACAACCGGCGAGCGCTGGCCGGCTTGCTGCCCACGCCAGGCGGTAGGCGCAGTGTACGAGCGCGGCCGACCGATCCCGTCTGCCGGCCGCGCCCGCCGCGTGGCCCTGCGATCACGTGGCTCGCCGTTCAAGACGCCGACGCAGACCTTGCCCAGGTCGCCAGCCCATCCAGCACCAGCGCGGCGCGGAAGCTGGCATCGGGCAACAACGGCAGCAGCGGCGGCGCGCCGCCCCCGTGCACCAGCAGCCGCACCGGCACGCCCAGACTGCGTTGCGCGTGCTGCAGGCTGCGCTCGATCAGCGCCACCGCCGCGCCATCGCAGCCGGAGGTCAGAGCGTCGTCGGTGTCGTCGGCCAGCTCGACATAGGTCCCGCCACTGGCCGGCAACTGCACCGCGCGCGCATGCAGCGCCTCGCGCATGGTGGTCGGCGAGGCGGCGATGCGGCCGCCGTGGTGCTGCCCGTCAGCGCCGAGTACATCGATGGTCAGCGCGGTGCCCACGCCGGCCACCAGCACCGGTGCGTCGCCGCGTGCGCCCAGCAGCGCCAGGAAGCGATCGACCCCAAAGCGGCCCGGGTCTGCGTAGGCGATGCGGATGCCGGCGCATTCGGCCGCAGTCCGCACGATGCGCACCTGTTCGAAACGCTCGCGCAGGCAGCCGAGCATGCGCTGCGTCAACGCCGGCGCAGCCACGCTGGCCACATGCGCGATGCGTCCGGTGGGCAAGGCCGACAACGCGGCCGCGTCCATCGCCTCGGCACCGTGCGGCCAGGCCTGCACATCGCCGGCGCGGTCGCCCTGCAGCGGTGCGTACTTGAACCGCGAATTTCCCAGGTCGAACAACCACTCGCTCATGCAGGTCTCACGCTCACTTCTCCGGAGTGGAACAGCCGCACCGTCTCGCCCAATTGCACCCGCAATGCGCCGTCGGCCGCCAGGCCAAGCGCAATGCCGTGATGCCGGGTGCCGGCTTCCTCGACCTGCACCGCGCGGCCGCTCAGGACGTCCAGGTCCGCATAGCGGCCCAGAAACGGGGCCAGCCCCTGCGCCTCGAACAGCTCCAACGCCGGCAGCAGCGCCGACAACACTGCGGCCACCACGGTATCGCGCGACACCGCGTGGCCGGCCAGCGTATCCAGATCCACCCACGGTTGGTCGATCGCAGCGGCCGCTGCCGCCGGCATATGCACGTTCAAACCCAGCCCGATCACCGCGCGCGCGTTGCCGGCCATTTCGCCGCCGCCTTCGATCAGCAGGCCGCCCAGCTTGCGCTCGCGCGCCAGCAGATCGTTGGGCCACTTCAACCCGACATCGGCAAAGCCGCAAGCACGCAGGGCCTCGGCCACCGCCACACCCACGGCCAGGCTGAGCCCGGCCAGCTGGCCCAGTCCGCCGCTGAAACGGCGCGAGGCCGACAGATAGATATGCGCACCCAGTGGCGAGGTCCATTGACGTCCACGCCGGCCGCGCCCGCCGGTCTGCCGCTCGGCCAGCAGCACCGCCACGCCCTGCGCCGGCGCCGGGCGCGCCAGCAAGCTGGTATTGGTGGATTCCAGCGTCCAGGCGACCTCCAGCGCCGCCAGGCCTGCCAGCGCATCGGCCACCATCGCCGCACGAATGCGCGCGTCGTCCAGCAGGTCCAGCGGCGCCGCCAGGCGGTAGCCGTCCCCGGCCCGCCCTTCGATCTCGACCCCGGCCGCGCGCAGATTCTGGATCCGCTTCCACACCGCCGCACGGGTCAACCCGGCATCGCGCGCCAACGCATCGCCGGATAGCCAGCCGCTCGCAAGTTTGGCCAGCAAGGCGCGGTCATCCACGGCAAGTCCCCAAATCGATCCGTGAAAGTATGCGCCAAGCGTCCGCACCCGCCCAGCCTGGCTTGCGTGAGGGAGTGAAAAGCACGTTATGATCGGCGACTCACGCCGCTTGCCCTGGATGTGGACGATGCGCCGAATCACGGTTTGCCTGCTCCTGTTGTTGGCTCCGCTTGCCGCGCTGGCATCGGACCAGCTGGCCGATGGCGATCATGAGAGCTGCGTCAGCAGCAACTCGGCGGCACGCGGCAGAACCCCCAACGGCGAGCCGGCAACCCCGGCACGTGCTCCCGCGCACAAGCCCGCGCCGGCCACCGGCGGCGGTGGCAGTGACGGCGACGGACTGTTCCCCCGCATGCGCACGATGCCGCGCTGGCATAGCTTCCTGCCGGGCATGTTCCGCTGATCCAGTGGTTGTTGCGCCGGCTGCGCCGGCCGCCGGCCGATATTCCTGATGCCTTATGGCTGCCGGTCAGCCGCCGCTGCGCCTGGGTCGCTGCGCTCGATCTGCCCCGCCAGCACCGTCTGCGTGCACTGACCGCGCAGCTCCTGCGGCAAAAAACCATTTCCCCGCTCGATGGGCTGCAGCTGCAACCGCACGATCACGTTCTGCTGGCTGCCATGTGTTGCCTGCCGCTGCTGAACATCGGCGCGGCCGGCTGGCGTGGCTGGTCGCAGCTGATCGTCTACCCGGACGCATTCCGCGTGCAACGCACGCATGTGGATGCGGCAGGGGTGATGCATGCCTGGGACGACACCCTGATTGGCGAGGCCTGGGAACAAGGCCCGCTGATCGTCAGCTGGGCCGACGTACAGGCCGACCTGGACGACCCGCAGGCCGGCTTCAACGTGATCGTGCATGAGATGGCGCACAAGCTCGATGCACTCGATGGCGCGCTCGACGGCACCCCGCCGCTGCCGCGCGCTGCGCAGCGTGCCTGGGCACGCGATTTCCAGCGCGCCTTCGATACGCTCTGCCAACGCGTCGATGCGGGCGAAGACACCGAGATCGACCCGTATGCCGCCGAGGCACCGGAAGAATTCTTCGCGGTCGTAAGCGAATACCACTTCTCCGCGCCACAGCTGCTGGCGCGCGTCATGCCGGATGTCGCTGCACAGCTGACGCGTTTCTATGGGCCTTCGCCGTTTGCGTCGTCAACGCAGCGCTGATGGTGGGGCAACATGCCTGCATGCGTTGGGACTGTCGTCATGCAACGCTGTCGCGCGCATCAATCGCAGGCGTTTCAGGCAACTGACCACACCAATGCGCGATGCCGCGTGCGGCCACACGCGGGACGGATCGACATCGCCACGCACTCACACCAACCCAAGATCGCGCGGCCTGGCACCGGGAAACACCCGTTCCAGCTGCGCAGGCGACAATCCCCACAACCGGCTCAATACACCGCCGAACAGGCTGCGGTAATTGGTGAGCACCGGATAATCGCGGTTCTGCAGCAGCTGCGCCTGCGCAACTTCTACCTGCTCGCCGGCGATCCGGCCGCCGCGCACGCCGCCACCCAGCACCCAATAGGTGGTGCCGTGTCCGTGATCGGTGCCCTTGCTGCCGTTCTCGCGGAAGGTGCGGCCGAACTCGGACAGCACCACCACCACGGTGTCCTTCCATGCCGGTCCCAGGGCGTCGGCGTACGCCGCCAGCCCTTCGCCCAGATTGCGCAGATTGTTCGCCAGGCCACCTTCGACACTGCCCTGATTGGCGTGCGTGTCCCAACCACCGACATCGACAAAGCCCAGCCGATAACGCTCGCGCATCAGGCTTGCCATGCGCCGGGTTTCGTCGGCGAAGGTGCGCGCACTGGCGGCGCCGCGACCGGCCTGCTCCATCTCTTCGCGCAGCTGCGCGGTGACCTGCTGACGCAGTGCCAGTCCCTCGCGCGCAGCGGCCGCCAGCGGGGTTGCGTCGTACATTTGCGACAGGATCTGTGCCTGACGCGCATCCAGACCGCCCTTGCCGATGCCCCGCAACGACACGTTGGGCAAGTCGCCGCCGCCCTGGAAGGTCAGCGGCAAGGAATCGGTGAAGGCAATCGCCGGCACTCCGCTGAGCACACCCGACAGGCGCGCCATGAAGCCGGAACGATAATCGCGGCGCTGCCGGCCGGCCTGACCGGATTCGATATCGTCCTGGGTTTCGAAGTGACTGCGCGACAGATCGTCGGTACCGGCAAACGGCACGAACGCCAGCTGCTGGCGTTGCCATAGCGGCAGCAGCGCATCGCGCATCACCGGGTTGAGACCCCATTGCGTATCCAGTGCAACGGCACTGTTCGGGTTGGCCGCATCCGGCCGCGCAATCGCCAGGGTCGGACGCGCCTGATAATAAAAATCGCTGGCATGCGGCACCAGCAGATTATTGCTGTCGTAGCCGCCGCGCAGAAATACCACCAGCATGCGCGCGCTGTCGCGTGGCGCAGCAAACAGGCGACCGCTCCAGGGCAGACTTGCCGCCGCTGCAGAGGCAAGCAGAAATTGACGTCGTTGCATGGCGCGCTCCTGTGGCGGTGATCGCTAATCGAAGGCTGAAACAGCGGGTTTGAATCGGCAACCGTCGAATCGGCGAGCCTCGAATCAGCGATAGTTGAAGTCAGGCGATGACAGCAGGAATCCATTCCATTCCGCAGGCGAACGCGCCTGCCCCAAGGCATCGCGCGTGCCGCTGGAAAGCGACGGTGCCACCCAGCGATACGATGGGCGCGTGTCGATCTGCGTCAGCGCCGGCAGTGGCGTGTCGTTATCGCCATCCAAGCGGAACAATTGCTTGGGCCCGCTGCCCAGCGAACGTGCCACCTCGAAGCGTCGCGCCAGTTGCCCGGAGCTGGTCCACGCCTGCGATTGCAGCGACCAGCCATCCGGGGTGATGCGCCCGAACAGCGGCTCGCCGAGTTGCTGCAGCCAGCTCGCCATCGGCGCGGCATTGACCACCGGCTGGCCCTCGTACGCCAGCCGCATGGCCGAAACCACGAACCGATTCGGATCCTTGAACTTGCGTGGTTGCGCCTGCGCAAATTCCGGCGCGTCCAGCATGGCCTGCATCACCTTGGCGATATCGCCATCGCTGCGTTGAAACGTGTTCGCCATGCGCTCGACCAGCGCGGCCGGCGGCTTGTCGCTGACAAAGTACTCGGCCAAACGCTGCGAAATGAAATGCGCGCATGCCGGCTGCCGCACCAACAGCTGCACCGCGCGCTCGATCTCATCCAGGCCGCCCGCGGCGATGCGCTGGCCCAGCAAGCTCTTGTCGCCGGGTTGATGGCGTGCGGGATTGAATTCGAACAGCCCCTTGCGCACCACCTGCGGTTGCCCCGGCACGGCAGTCGGCAAGGGCGGAGCGCCCTCGGCCTTGACCGGCACCAGGCCGGCACCGGTGAGTATCAGCGCCAGTTGCTGCACATCCTGCTGGCTGTAACCGCCATGCACGCCCAGCGTGTGCAGTTCCATCAGTTCGCGCGCGTAATTTTCGTTGACCTTGCCCTTGGCGTTCTTGGCGTTGTCCAGATATTCCAGCATCGCCGGGCTTTCCAGCGTCGCCATCACCAGGTCGGCGAACTTGCCGGTGGCATGCGGGCGGATCGCGTTTTCCATGTAGTCGGCCGCCATCCATTTCACCCGCCCCTTGTCGGCGTACACGCTGAAATGATTGAGCCAGAACCACACCAGCTGCTCGCGCGTCTGCTCCGGCGCATACACCGCACGCAACAGCTGCGCCTGGCGCGCCTGGGTCAGCATCTGCCCACCACGCGCTTGCCATGCCTTGCGCAACGCGGTCTTTTCCTCGCCATCGGGCATGTCTTGCAGGTGGATCTTGTCGGCCTCGTACTGCGTGAGCAATGTCAGCAAAGGCGTGTGCAGCGCATCGAAGTGCTGCAGCTGTGCACGGACCGGCGCTGGCAACGCCGCATCGTCGCTGGCCTGCAACAGCGACCTGCCGTAGCGCTTGGGGCCGAGCCGCTGCAGTTGCGCTGCGCTGTCGGCATCCACGCCGTAGGTCGCACGCTGCAGCCAGCGCGTCTGCGCCGGCGTCAGTGCTGAATTGGCAGCACTGCACGACATCGCCAAAGCGCAGCCCGCCAACAGCCATGCCAGCTGCCATCGGTAATGGCGGGGCGCGCCTGCTGGACGTGCGCTCAGCCAGCGCGTCTGTGCATTGCGCTCGAACATGCAGCTCTCCATCGCAACGGCCTGAAACGGGCCCAGTATGGTCAAGCCAACGCGCGGGGCGTTAAACGGTTGTCGGAGTGCGCTGCAGCGTTGACCACGGGTTCATTCCGCGCCCCACACCGGTCACAGTCCCGGCGGCAGGGTCACATCGAAGCGGGCGCCGCCCAGTTCCTGCGAGCGCACCACCTGCAGCTCGCCGCGGTAAGCCTTGATCAGATCCTGCACGATCGACATGCCGATGCCGTGGCCTTGCACGCGCTCGTCGCCACGCACGCCACGCTGCAGGATCTTGGCCACGTCTTCCGGCGCAATGCCGGGGCCGTCGTCTTCCACCGACAGGATCAATCCGGCACGACGGCTGCCGGTGGTGGGGCCGGGCTGCGCGGTCAGCAGCACGCGGCTGCGCGCCCACTTGAAGCCGTTTTCCAGCAGGTTGCCCAGCAGTTCCTGCAGATCGCCCGGCTCGCCATGAAAGCGCGCGTCGGGCGAAATATCGAACTCGCACAACACACCCTTGACCGAATAGACCTTCTCCAGCCCGCGCACGATCTCCTCGGCGGTCGACTCGATCGGCAGCGGTGCGGCAAACAGCTTGTGCCCGCTGGAGGCCGCGCGTGCGAGCTGGTAGGACACCAGATCGTTCATGCGGCGCAACTGCACATCCATTTCCTCGTGCAGGTCGCGCTCGGACTGGCCGCTATCGAGCTGGGTGCGCAACACCGCGATCGGCGTCTTGAGGCTGTGTGCAAGATCGGCCAGCGTGTTGCGCTGGCGGTCCAGATTGTCGCGCTCGCTCTCGATGAAGGCGTTGATGCTTTCGGTCAGCGGCTCCAGTTCGCGCGGATGCTGCTCGCTCATGCGCTGGATCTCGCCGCGCTGCACCTTGGTCAACTCGTTGATGACCCGCCGCAGCGGGCGCAGGCTCCACTGCAGGATGAAGGCCTGCAGCACCAGCAGCACCACACCGGCACTGCCGAGGTAGAACCACACCGCTCCACGGAACACGCGCAGCTGCGCGCCCATCGAGCGCGCATCTTCCATCACGTAGATGGTGTACGGAATCTCGCCGCCGTGTTCGCGCTCGACGTAACTCACGCCCAGGCCGTAGCGGTACAACTGGCCCACGCTGCCGTCGATCTGGGTCATCTCCAGCGGGCCGATGAATTCTTCCTGGCGCGGCTCGAGCATGCGCCCGTGCGGAATGTTCGGGCCTTCGGCCGACATCGAGGTCCAGCTTTCGTCCGGACGCACGACTTCCACATAGAGCCCGCCGCCGGGCACATCGAAACGCGGATCCGGCGGCTGGCCGCCGATGTACAACGAGCCGTCGCGGACGAAATCGATATTGGCGGCGTACGCAGAGGCGTAGTTCTTCAGCCGCTCGCGCAGGTTCTTTTCGGCGGTGTCGGCGAACGCCACATCCAGCGCGTAACCCGCCAGCGCCAGGAAGGCCACCAGACTGAGGCTGGCGGCCAGCAGCTGGCGGGCCTGCAGGGAGCGCGGCCGCCAGCGTCTATACCACTTAGAGCGGCCCGGCACCTGATCTTCCTGTTTGCCGACGCGCGGACTCAGCCTTCGGTACGCGGAATGGCGAAACGGTAGCCGCGACCGCGTACGGTCTCGATCGGCTTGAGTTCACCATCGGGATCGAGCTTCTTGCGCAGGCGGCCGATGAACACTTCCAGCACATTCGAATCGCGATCGAAATCCTGCTGGTAGATGTGCTCGGTCAGATCGGCCTTGGAGACCAGTTCGCCGGCATGCATCATCAAGTACTCCAGCACCTTGTACTCGTAACTGGTCAGGTCCACGTTGGCGCCATTGACGCTAACCGTCTGCGCGGCCAGATCCAGGGCGACCGGGCCGCATTCCAGCGTCGGCTTGCTCCAGCCCGCCGCGCGCCGCAGCAGCGCATTGACGCGCGCCAGCAGCTCTTCGACATGGAACGGCTTGACCAGGTAGTCGTCGGCGCCCTGCTTGAGGCCTTCGACCTTGTCCTGCCAGCTCGAACGCGCGGTCAGGATCAGCACCGGGAATTTCTTGCCTTCGTCGCGCAGCGCCTTGATCAGCTCCATGCCCGACATCTTGGGCAGGCCGAGGTCGATGATGCCGACATCGAACGGGACTTCGCGGCCCATGTACAGGCCTTCTTCGCCGTCTTGTGCAGCGTCGACAGCAAAGCCCTCACGCTTCAGGCGCGCGGCAAGGGTCTCGCGCAGCGGAGCTTCGTCTTCGACCAAAAGGATACGCATGCACTCTCCCTAGTTACGTTGTCGGCCGGTGGCCGGGGAATTTATAAGACTGAACGCAGAACTATCTACGTTTAGTGGTTATCGTCGCGTGGTGGCGCGTCCGGCGGCGCCTGGCTGCGCGGCGGCGCGGCCTGCATCTGCTCGGACTCGTACACGGTGTGCACGCGGCCGTCCTTCATGTACTTGACGCGGTTGAGATTGCCGCCGTCGAACGGCACGCGTTCGGCGCTGAGGATCTGTCCACCAGTGGACCGCTGCACCTGCCGGATGGTGTCCGAAAGCGTGCGCCCGTTGCCGCGCGCGGAGGGCGGCAATGGATCGCGTCCCGCGTGCGACATCGGATATCCCTGACCCCACGCCGACGGCGCTGCCATGGCTAGCCCGAGGGCGACCAGGACGATATAGCGAGCGCGGCAGGACGGCTGGGTCACAATGAATCCTAGCGGGTTGTTCAGGAACATTCAAAATTCGTGAAACCGGCCACCGGTGACAGCATGGTCGAGCCCGAGAATAGAGCCAAATTCTTGATTTTTCGGGGTGAATCCCATCTGAACTTTTTAGCTTTGTGTTAACGCTGTTCAGTGAAATGAATCCCTGGACGCCTGGAAAGGCACTTTTCTGGATCTCACACCCATGCCCGGCAGTTGGCATCCCGGTCAGATGCAGACAGCGGAAATGCCTGTTCAGGTATGCAAGCGGCAGGCCAGTTTAGGCCACCACGCGCCAGCCCTGGGTGTCGGTGCGCTGCAAGGCCTGCTCGACCAGCTCCCAGCCGGCACCTGGCCGGTGTGCGCCCTCGCTCAGGACCTGCCGGAACGCGCGTCCGCCCGGCTGGCCATGGAACAGCCCCAATACGTGCCGGGTCATGTGCTTCAGCGCCAGGCCTTGCTCCAGTTGGGACTCGACGTAGGGCCGCAAGGCGCGCAGCAACTGGTCGCGCGGCTGTTCCGCACGCTGAGTCAGGGCCGCATCCAGGCGATGCAGTACGTAGGGGTCGTGGTAGGCGGCGCGGCCGAGCATGACGCCGTCGGTCTGGTGCAGATGCTCCATTGCGGTCTCCACCGCCGCAATGCCGCCATTGAGCACCACCGGCAGCGCGGGGCGCTCCTGCTTGAGGCGATACGCCCAGTCGTAACGCAGCGGCGGCACTTCGCGGTTTTCCTTGGGCGACAGGCCCTTGAGCCACGCGTTGCGGGCATGCACCACCACCATGGCGGCACCGGCTGCGACCACCTGATCGACGAAGCTAGCGAACACGGCATAGTCGTCATCATCGTCCACGCCGAGGCGGCATTTGACCGTAATCGGCAGCGTGGTCGCCGCACACATGGCGGCAACACAGTCGGCCACCAGGCCCGGCTCGCGCATCAGGCAGGCACCGAAGCGCCCGGCCTGCACGCGGTCAGACGGGCAGCCGCAATTGAGGTTGATCTCGTCGTAGCCCCACTCCTGCGCGATCGCTGCGGCCTGCGCAAGCAGTGCCGGCTCGCTACCGCCCAGTTGCAGCGCCAGCGGGTGTTCGACCGGATCGAAGCCGATCAGCCGCGTGCGATCGCCATGGATCACCGCATTGGCGTGCACCATCTCGGTGTACAGACGTGCCGAGGGTGCCAGCAGGCGATGGAAGACCCGGCAATGGCGGTCGGTCCAATCCATCATCGGGGCGACGGACAGGCGCAGGGAGGCGGCGTAGCGATCGGCGGAAGCGGTCATCGACATGTGGCCGCAGCGGGCAGCCATCGGAATGCGGAGCAGGATCAACAGCTTACACGTGTGTCGATGAATCTGCCGCAGCGCGGCATGGCGTCCTGCGACGCCGACCTGCCGGAGCCCGCTGGTCGATGGCCGATTCACTGCGCCAGGTGGTCGACCCGTACGGGCTAGCTAAGTTCGGCATGACGCGCGTTGATGAAACCCGCTGGTAACGCGCTTCGGCGTCCAGCTTCGCGGCTACTCTGCCATCCGAAGAAACGAAAAATCGCGGCGGCACTGCTGTTGTTGCCCTCGCTCGCCAGGTGCGCGCGTTATCGGGCGGCATCGCTGCAGGATGCGCAGTGCCTGGGCGTTCGCCCATGTCGAGCGAACGCGGTGCATCGTCAATGACGAGCGGAGCTTGTGTCGTCCAGTGCTGGCGTCGCGCACTGCGCCTGGACAGGATCTGCAGTTACGGGTTGCGGAAGCCCACACGCTCTTCGGCGCTCAGCGGCTTGCCGAGGGCATGGTACGAGGCGACCAGGGTGATCAGGGCGGTGCCCAGCACGGTGTAGAAGCTCCACGACGTGGCCAGCACGTGCACCTGACCGAACACCAGGGCGACCACGGCAGTGGCGGTGCACAGCACCATGGCCAGCAGCGACATCAGGAAAGGGATGGAGGGATCGAGCTTCATGGTCCGGGGGTTCCAGTGTGCGATAGCGGAAGCATCGGCGTTCGCAGCGCTTTCTTGAACTGTTTTTTGCGGTTTTTCCAAACAAATTTCAGGCAAGTCAGCGCGCGCTCAGACTTATGTCAAACCCTTGGCGCACAAAGGTTTCAACGTCAGGAGACTCCTGACGCAGTGGTGGAAAAATCACCACCACAGCCAGAGATCCAACGCGCCTGCGGCAGAAAACCGGCGGGGGCGATGGCTACACTTTTCTGCGGGTCGTGGAGGCAAATTGAGCACGTCGGCGGGCCACTAGCGATCCGGGAGCGACGATTCACTGCGCTCGGTGCAAGATGGCTGACCTCCGAACCTGACGGGGCGATGGCTGCGCTTCTCGGCAGGTGCTGAAGGCAGATTGGGCAAGTCGACGCGCGACCAGCCGATCTAAGAGCGAGGATGCGGTGCGCTCGGTGCGCAACGGCTGACCCCCGAACCACGTCGGTGGTCATAACCGAGCGGGTGTCGCCGGTATGCACCGGTGGCGTCAGTACGCGCGGTGGAGTGCTGCAGGCAAGGCCGCCGAGACCCCGGGTATCGAGGTGCAGGACTCAGGCGATGGCGATCAGCGACTAACCAACGGTCACTGTGACTGAGCTGGCGTCGCAACCACGTACAGCGCGTCGAAGATGGCCGAGCGCGAGACGTGCAACCCGCCCGGATGGGGCCTACAGACGGCTGGCCGGTGGATAACAGTGCAGCACGCTGCAGCAAGCATCACCGATGGCTCTCGCCGGCATCGGTAGCCGGACTGGCGCCGGCATCGGCCGCATGGCGCCGATGCGGGCTTGCTGACGCCTGGCGTCACGCTTGCCAGGCGCGCCACGCATGACAGGCGCGCTCAGCGCGCCGGGGACGTCGCAAACTCGCCGCGTTGCAGCTTGGTCACATCGTTGCCCTGCCCGTCCTTGAGGCTGAGGTCCGCGCCCTTGGCGGCCAGATCCTTGAGCACGTCGGTGCGCTGGAACAGCGCTGCGTACATCGCTGCGGTCTGGCCAGCGTTGTTGCGCTGATCCGGCGCGCAGTCGGCCTGCATCAGCCGCTTGGCGATACCCAGCTCGCCCTTGAAGATCGCGCCCATCAGCGCGGTGTTGCCGCGCTTGTCCTGCGCGCAGGGGTCGGCACCGGCGCTGAGCAGCTGCTCCACTGCCGAGCGCTGGCCGTGATAGGCCGCCAGGATCAGGGCCGTGTAGCCCTTCTCGTCACGGGTATTGAGGTCGTAATGCGAGCGGATGAACTCGGCCAGCATGTCCTGCCGCCCTTCGCGTGCCGCGTCGAAGAAGTATTCGCGCAACTGCAGCTTGATCTGCGCCGGGTCGGCGGCGACAGTGGTGGCGCTGGTGGACATCGGCGCGGGCGAGGCAGCATTGGCAGCCGCAGACAGGGTGCCAAGCATCAGAAACAACAGGGTGCGCATATGGCTCTCCCGATAGCGAAACGGCACCGCGGCACAGGCCGCGATGCCGTGGGTGGATCAGTCCTGCAGGCTGGAGGCCAGCTGCTTGACCCGGGCCAGGTCGCCCTTGGCGACACGCGTCACGCCAGTGCCGTACTCGGGGTCGGCCTTGTACAGGAACGACAGCAGGATGTGCTTGCTCTCGGTGTCGGTGGTAGCCAGCGACTCGCCGAAACTCTGCACCAGATCGGCGCGATCCTTCTTGCTGTAGGACCGATACAACTCACCGGCCTGCTTGAAGTTCTGCTCGCGGGTGATCTTGGCCTGCTGGGTGGTGCCCGACAGCGGCAACGCGCTGTAACGCGCAGCGGTGTCCTGCGGCCGCGGCTCCAGCCGGCTCGGCTCGTAGTTCACGCCGCTGGTGGTGTGGCCGTTATTGCCTTCGCCATCCTGGTTGCCGTTGTTGACGGCCACACGCGGGCGGTTGACCGGCAGGTTCAGGCCATTGGCACCGATGCGATACAGCTGGGTGTCGGCGTAGGAGAAGATGCGACCCTGCAGCAAACGATCTTCCGACGGCTCGATGCCCGGCACCAGGTTGGCCGGCGCCATCGCGACCTGCTCGGTTTCCTGGAAGAAGTTGTCGACGTTCTTGTTCAACACCATCTGGCCGACCTTCTGCTCCGGCACGTCCGGCCAGATCTTGGTGGCATCCAGCGGATCGAAATCGAACTTGGCCAGGTCTTCCGGCTTGAGCACCTGCACGTACAGGTCCCACTTCGGGAAGTCGCCCTTCTTGATCGCACCGACCAGATCGTTGGTCAGGTGGCTGTAGTCCTTGGCCTGGACGGCAGCGACCTGCTTGGGATCGAGGTTCTTGATGCCCTGCAGCGTCTTCCAGTGGAACTTGACGTAATGCACTTCGCCCTGGGCATTGACCAGCTTGTAGGCATGCACGCCGTTGCCATCCATGAAGCGATAGCCGGCCGGGGTGCCTTCGTTGGAGTACAGCAGGGTCAGCGTGCGGGTGCCTTCGGGCACGTGCGAGAAGAAATCGAAACGGCGCGAATCGTCGTCCAGATTGGTGCGCGGGTCGGGCTTGAACGCGTGGACCATGTCGGGGAACTTGATCGCATCGCGGATGAAGAAGGTCGGGAAGTTGTTGCCGACCAGATCCCAGTTGCCTTCGCTGGTGTAGAACTTGGTGGCGAAGCCATGCGGGTCGCGCAAGGTTTCCGGCGAGTGGTTGCCGTGCACCACCGAGGAAAAGCGCACGAAAACCGGGGTCTTTTCGCCGGCGCTGAACACCTTGGCCTTGGTCAGGCTGGACAGATCGGCGGTGGCGGTGAACTCGCCTTTGACGCCGGTGCCGCGTGCATGCACAACGCGCTCGGGGATGCGCTCGCGATCGAAACGCTGCAGCTTCTGGATCAGCTGCACATCCTGCAGCAGGGTCGGGCCATTGGCTCCGGCGGTCTGCGAATTCTGGTTATCACCGACCTTGGCGCCGTTGTCGCGGGTCAGAACGGATTGGGCGAAGACCGGCGGGGCGATCAGCGTCGGGGCTAGCAGGGCTAGCACCATGAGGGATCCAGGGCGCATGGCGTCAGCTCGTTTGAGGGAGCTGAATCATGGCCAGCGGACCGAAGCGTGAGAAGTCGTTAGTTATGATCGCTGCGATAGGCGAACATGATGATGACTACAGAGCGTGATATGCATCGCGTTACAAGGCGGCAGCACGTTGAAGATCATGTCGCTTGTGCCACGCATGCGGTGACCAGGCCTGATTTACAGCGACGCACGCTCTGCGTTGACGACTGCAACATACTGCAGTGCACACGATTGGCAAACTTGCAAACGGTAATGGCATGCAGTGAAGCATGCACAGGTGACCGGGTTCATCGCTCAGTGCGAGCAGGACACCAAGATCCCAGAACGCATGTGATCCACACATACACGCACGACCCGTGCGTTGATCAGCAGCCATCGCATCGCACTTGGCGATCTGCGCAAGGTTCAAAGACCACCAGAACCGCCCTGTTCGTCAGGCAAACCGACGTCTGCCCGTCTGCGTGCCAGCTGCGCAGGATCCTCCAGCTCGAACAGGCTGCCGTCCGCCTTACGCTGGGTACCGTAGCGCTGCGGCTTGCCCGACATGATCAGATTACGATCCACGAACAATGCCATGTCCGCGGTGCTGTAAGACCCGCGCGCCACTGCAACCTCGATGCTCTTCAGGAAGCCATCGCGAAACGTGCGGTCAGTGGAGTGCTGCGCGACCAGGAAACCAGCGTGCGCCCCGTCTTCGCCAACCGACACGACATCGGGGAAGCCGAATTTCTCGATCAATGCAGACAGCGCAGCCTGGTTTTCCCGTTGCGACGCAACCAGACGCATTGCCATGTCTTTCGCTGCGCCTTGGTTGGCCTGTAGCTGTTGCGCCGTGAAGGCACCACGAATCTGCTCGCGGATCTTCTGATCTGCATCGGCCAGTGCCAGCAGCTGTTCGCGGCAAGAGGCGTTCATGCCTGGAAGACCTTGCTGCAGAGTGCGATCGGCTCCTGCAATCGCCCATCCCGCAGTCGTCAGCTGCCATAGCAGTACACCGAGCATCACTGTCTTCATCCGCAATCCTCCCGAATCTGGGAAGGTCACGACATCGCGTCGATAAAGCACGGCAGGGAAAGATACCGCTGCCATCGACATGCCACGCGCATTGACGGGCGCGGTCATGCACCGCAAACGCGTGACACCGGCACTCTGCGAGACGGGCATTTCATCCTCTCGACGGGACTGGCGCCGCTATCCAATCACCCGCTTGAATGGCGGCAACGCGTCGATGATGCGTTTGCCGTAGCGACGTGTCAGCAGGCGCGAGTCGAGGATGATCACGCGGCCGTGGTCGCTGGAACTGCGGATCAAGCGGCCTGCGAACTGTGTGAGCGTGCGCAGCGCGTGCGGGATGGCGATCAGGTTGAAGGCGTTATGGCCTCGACTTTCCAACCATTCGCTCAGGGTCGAGGTCTGCGGGTCGGTCGGCACCGCGAACGGCACCTGGGTGATGACCACCGTGGTGCAGGCATCGCCGGGCAGATCCAGGCCTTCGCCGAAGGAATTCAGGCCAAACAGCACCGAGCCTTCGCCGGCGGCGATACGGCGCAGGTGTTCGGTGATCAGCTGCGACTTGTTGCCCTCGCCCTGCACCAATACGCGGTTGCGCTGCGCCAGCGGCATCAGGTCGGCGACCTTTTCCATCTTCCAGCGCGAGGTGAACAGCACGATGCTGCCCTTGGCGGTCCAGTCGAGTTCGCGCACCAGGTAACGCGCAACTTCCTTCGGGTGGCCTTCGCGATCGTCGGGAGTGACCGGGAAATTGGGCACGATCAATTCGGCCTGATTGGGCAGGTCGAACGGTGAGGCCAGCGAGGCCATCTCGGCGTGATCGGGCAGGCCGTTGTCGATCGCGAACGATTGGAAATCGCCGCCGCCGGTGAGTGTGGCCGAGGTCATCACCACCGAATCCACCTCGTTCCAGATCATCGTGCGCAGCACCTGCGCAGCCGACACCGGCGAGCAATGGCAGATCAGATCGCCGTCGCGCGAGAGGGTGATCCAGCGCGCCATCGGCGGCTGGCCTTCCTTGTCTTCGCGCCGCCAGCCGCTCCACAGATTGTGTTGCTGCTCGGCCATCTCCAGGGCCAGGCCGAGGCTGCGCTGCAGGCGTTCGCGCGCCGAGTCGTCCTGCTTGCCCTTGGCGATCGCGCTGTGCGCGGCATGCACCCAGTTGAACAACGCGCGGGTTTCTTCGCCAAGCTCTTCGATGGCCGGGCCCCATTGCGGCGGCAGCTTGCCGTTGGCCGCACGCCACAAGGGATCGCGCTCGCCGGGCTCGGGCTTCCACACGCGTTCGACCTCGGCGTGGAAAGCCTTGAGCATCTTGGACACGCGCGCGGCCACCTCGATGGCCTCGTTGGGTAGCAGGTTGCCGATCTTGTCCTTGTCCACGGCGCGGTAGGCGGCGGCGATGAGGATCTGCAACCGGCCGGTGCGCTTGGCCATCTCGTCCAATGGCAGGTTGGCCGCGCCCTGGTCGATCGCCACGCCGGCGATGTGATGGCCTTCGTCGAGCACCAGCAGCATGTCGGCGGGCGGGGCGATCAAGGGCTGGCCATTTTCGGCATCACCCAGCGACAGCGACGACAGCAGCAATGCATGGTTGGTGACCACGATCTGCGCTTCGCGCACGTCGGTGCGCGCCTTCAACACCGGGCATTGCGCGGCGTAGCTGCAGCGGCGACCGGCACAGCCGGAGGCCGGCGTGGTGATGCGCAGGCGCAGCGGCACCGAGACCTGCTCGGGCGCATCGTCCAGATCGCCGTTCCAGCTGCGCTCGGCGTAGGCCGTGGCCAGGCGCTTGGCCAGATCCGCGTCAGCCGGGCTGAGCGGGCGGTCGTAGAGCACCTGTTCGTCGTCGAACATGCCTTCCTGGCTGGTTTCGCCCTGCAGCTCGGCGGCGTTGCGCGTGCACAGGTAGCGGGTGCGGCCCTTGGCCAGCGCGACCGTGGCCTCCAGCCCGGTGGCCTTGAGGAAGGCCGGGATGTCGCGCTCCACCAACTGCGACTGCAGCGCCACGGTGCCGGTGCTGATCACCAGCTTCTTCTTGGTGGCCAGGGCGATCGGCACGCCGGCGGTGAGATAGCCCAGGCTCTTGCCGACGCCGGTGGGCGCCTCGGCAATGCCGATGCCGCCGGAGGTGGCCAGCGCGCGCGAGACCAGGCCGATCATCTGGCTCTGCGCCCGCCGTGTGGCAAAGCCGGGCGTATTGGCCTGCAGCTTGGCGTAGGCCTCGCGGATGCCGGCCTTGATCGGGTCGGTCAGAACACGCTGGGTGGGAACCGGCGCAGACGGCGCGGCCGGTGGGGCGACTTCATTCATCGCGCTATTTTCGCACGGACCGGCGCAGCGCCTGCGACCGGCGTGGCACTCGGCTGAACGTGTTTGCTGGCGCGGGGCGGCGCCACCGCCAGCCTGGTCCCGGGTGCGCACGCGGCACGGCCACTGCATGCGTCGGATCCGCTCATCGCCGGCGGGCGCTGGCCGCAAGTTCTGACCCGCAGGGTCGCGCAATGGATGCCGGCCCAATCACCCTGCGCCCCCTGCAACGAGTAGGCAGCGTCGCTCCACGTTGTGTCAGCGGCCTTGTGTCCGCGACGGCCATGCATGGCGCGCCCAGACCAGTCCGATGACCACCATTGCGACGCCCATCAGCAACATGCCGGCGCCCACGCCAGTGGGCCCGAAGCGTTCATACAGCAGGCCGCCGCGATTGACCGCAGCCAGCGCCTGCGGATGTAGCAGCGTCCACCCGCCCTGCCCGGCACTGACCAGCCCGAGCACCACCAGCGCGATGGCTTTGAGCGGAATCATGGGCGCGGGCCGGCGGCGGGCGGCACGCGTTGCAGACTGCCTGCCAGCGTCCACACCAGCACGCCGATGCCCACGCCTTGCATCGCCATCAGCACGAAGTGGGCGATGCTGGTCACCATGCTGATCTGACGCACATTGCCTTGCTGCAGCAACAGCATCGGAATCGCCTGGAAGGCAACCTCGGCAAACAAGCAGCCCAGCAGCAGCCAGAGCGCGGCCAGCCCGGCACGCCGCAACGGGCTTTGCGAGGCACGCCACAGCAGAACCAGCCCGAGCAGCAACGCGATCAGCATCGGCACGCGCGACAGCAGGCTGGTGACCAGGGTCAGCAGGATATCGGTGGCGGTGACGCTGCCCACCTCAGTCGGCACTGACCAGGAGGGCCTCGCGCGCGCGCAGCGCGGCGTAGACCGGGTCGGTGTCCGGGCGCACGCCGTGCCACAGCGCGAAACTCTCGGCGGCCTGTTCCACCAGCATGCCCAGGCCATCAACGGCGTAGCGGCATTGCGCCGCACGTGCCCAGGCCAGGAAGGCGATGGCGGTGGCGCCATAATTGAGATCGACCGCCGCGGTGAGGCTGTTGACCAGGCCCAGCGGCATGGCGAACGCGCCGGCGTCGCGATCACGCCCGGCCGCGGTAGCGTTGACGATCAGTTCGAAGTCGCCCAGATCGCGCAGGTCTTCGATGTAGCGCGAGACCACCCGCCCCGGCTCGCCGAGCGCATCGCACAAGGCATCGGCGCGCTCGGGCGAGCGGTTCACCACCACCATCTCGGTGATGCCCGCTTCCAGCAGCGCCGGCGCCACGCCGCGCGCGGCACCACCGGCGCCGAGCAGCAGCACACGGCGACCGCGCAGATCCAGCCCGTGGCGGTCGGTGAGGTCGCGTACCAGGCCGGCGCCATCGGTGTTGTCGCCCTGCCACTGGCCGTCGTTGCGCACCAGCGTATTGACCGCACCGGCCAGACGCGCGCGATCGCTCAGGCTGACCGACAATGCACAGGCGGCTTCCTTCAGCGGCAGGGTGACGTTTGCGCCCTTGCCGCCTTCGTCGGCGAAGCGCTCCAGCGCGGCAGTGAACGCCTCCGGCGGTGCGTCGATGGCGGTGTAGTCCAGCGCGATGCCGGTCTGCTTCCCGAAGTCGGCATGGATGGCCGGCGACAGCGAATGGGCGACGGGGTGACCAAACACAGCATAACGGGATACGGGCATGAAACGCTCTCTGGTTGACTAGACTGTGCGCGACTTGAGGCAGGAACCCCGCATGCAACTTCGATGGACACTGCTCGCGCTGGCGGCAAGTTTACTCTGCGTCCCGGCCGCGTCGGGGCTTGCCGAATTCGGCATCGAAGGCATGGGCGTGGTCTCCACGCCGGCCAACGAAGCGCGCGCCACGCTGAGTCCAGACGGGCAACGCATTGTCTGGGCCAGCGACCGCGCCGGCGGCACCGGGGGCTGGGATCTGTGGCAGGCCCGGTTGAACGGCGGGCGCTGGCAGAACGCAGAAGTGCTGCCGATCAACACGGCGCAGGACGAGACCTCCCCGCTGTTCAGTGCCGATGGCCGCTGGCTGCTGTTCGCCTCCACCCGGCCCGGCGGTGCCGGCGGCGCCGACCTGTATCGCGCGCCGGTGGATGCGCAGGGCCGGATCGGTGCGGTGCAATCCCTGGGCGCGGCGATCAACAGCCGCGGCGACGAGCGCTCCCCGACACTGTCGCTGGACGGCACCCGCCTGCTGTTCGCCAGCAATGGTCACGGTGGCGCAGGCGGCATGGACATGTTCGTGGCGCGCTGGGATGGGCAGGCCTTCATCGCGCCGGTGCCATTGAGCGATATCAACAGCGCTGCCGACGAGCTGGATGCGGCCTGGCTTGGCGATGGACGGGGGCTGGTATGGGCACGCGGCCAGCAAAATGGTCCCAGCCAGTTATTGCTGGCGACCTGCAGCAACGGCCATTACACCGTGGGCCAGGCAGTGCCGCTGTCGTTCAACGGGCCGCAGGAACGCACCTTCGGTGCGGTGGTGGATGCGGCCAAGCCAGGCGAGTTGCTGGTGACCGGCAGCGCGCGCGCACCGCGTGCGGGGCAGTTGGACATCTATCGGATGAAGGCGCCGGCGGTGGAGGGGGATACGAGCTGCCGTTGAGGATGGGTGGGTGCGCAGACCCAGGCCAGGAGCTGCAGGGAATACGACTTCACGCCGAGCTGTTGTAGAGCGGATGATCTGGGTCCTCGCTGCAGGGTTGCTGATCTGCTGTTTGGCTGCACGAGGTCTGACTGCAGGGCTGCTGATCTGAGACTTGGTCGCAGGGCCCTTGCCCGCCCACCATCGCGGGACACGCCGCAAGTACATCCCTGTAGGCTCTTACGCGGCATCCATGCCGCGTAAGGTCCCGCGACGGTAGGCGGACAAGGGCCAGTCGAGATAGTCGGTGTGCATGGTCAGAAGCGGGAGCGGCGACCGGTGGGTCAGACGCAGCGGTGGTTCCGTGCTCCTTTTGATCTGGCCGACGTGGTCTGATTTCCTGATCTTTCCGCCGAAGGCGGGCAGCAAGTAGATTGGGTTTGCCCCCTATCGCTAATAGTCATCCACACATGCATACAAGCAGCCAGGCCGCTGCGTTAAGTCGTCTCGCTTAAGTCATCTCGCTTTTTGCAGTTCCATCAGCGCACGACCAACTTGGTAGGCGTGATGTCCTTACCGGTTCCGGGACCCTTGGCGGCATGGATGCCGTCAAGGAGCCTCCATGGACGGATTCACGGCGTGTCCTGGAAGTGGTGAGGGCATCGCGCCCTCGACCAACCAGGCTTTTGATTCAAGCATCGGACCGCGCTTAGACGCCGCCTTGGTTGGCAGCTAACAAAACCACCGCACACGCTGCAAGGAGGGCACGGTCGATGCTAGCTAGGACGCAGCATGTACCCGTCGTTCACCGCGATATCTCCAAACCGTTCGCACCCGCTCGGCGACCGCACGCCACGTTTTACTAGCCGCTCCAACCCAGCGATGCAGCGGCCATGACCGCGCTCAATACACATCGCGCCGATAACGTCCCGCTGCGGTCAGCGACTCCAGCCGCGTCTCCCCCAGCAATTCGCGCAGCGTGGCATCGACCTCACGCGCCATGCTGTCCAGGCTACCGCAGACATGGATCACCGCACCGCGATCGATCCAGTGGCGCAAGGTGTCGCCGGTCTCGCGCAAGTGATGCTGCACGTAGCGCTTGTGCGCCTGGTCGCGCGAGAACACCCGGTCCAGCTGCTGCAGGTGGCCACGCGCGTGCCAGGCCTGGAGTTCGTCGGCAAACAGACCATCGTGCGCGGCCTGCCGTTCGCCGAACAGCAACCAATGTCCGTGCACGCCGGCCAGCTCGGCCTCGCGCAGCAGACTGCGCAAACCGGCGATACCGGTGCCGTTGCCGATCAACACCATCGGCGCCTGTTCGATGCGATGGAAGCCGGGATTGGTGCGCAACCGTGCGCGTATCTGCCCACCGACGGGTGCGTGGCAGATCAGCCAGCCCGAGCCCAGGCCGGGGCTGCCGTCGGCGCCTGTGGTCAGGCGCACCACCGCGGTCGCAACGCCATCGGCCGGCACGCTGGCCAGCGAGTAATCGCGGGTTGGCAGCCAGGCGCAGGCGTCCAGCCAGGTCTGCGGATCTGGATGCGGCGTTGGCGGGCGCGTGGGTGGCTCCGGCAGCACGCGCTCGGCAACGGCCTGCTGCAGCGGCAGCAATTGCGCATCGACATGCACCAGCGCGTCGGGCGGCAGTCCCCAGGCGGCCAGGCACGCACGCACGTGCGTGTAGGCGTGCGCCGGCTGCACTTCGAGAATGTCGCCCGCCTGCCACTGCGTGCCGGGCGGTGGCAGCAGATCGATCTGCCAGATCGGTGCTCCCTCGCTGCCCGGGTTGAGATGCGTACGCGCCGACAACGTCCAGTGAAGCAGCGTCGGGCGTGCCAGCGGCACGGCGGCCACCGGCGCACCGGCAATCTGGGCCAATTGCGCATGCCATTGCGCCAGGGCCTGCGGATCGGTGTTGTCCATCTCCACTGCCGGAAACAACGGCTGCGCGCCCTGCGCCTGTAGCCACTGCTCGATGCGTCGCGAAAACCCGCAGAACTGCGCGTACTGGCGGTCGCCCAGGGCCAGCACGGCATAGGTCAGCTGTGGCAGCGTCATGCGCTGACGCAACAGTTCGCGCTCGAAGCTGCGGGCGGTATCGGGCGGCTCGCCATCACCAAAGGTGCTGACCACGAACAAGGCATGCCGGGTGCCCTGCAGATGCTGCGCGGTGAGCTGTGCCAGCGAGCGCACCTGCACCGGCAGACCGGCCGCCTGCAGATGCCCGGCCGCCTGCCAGGCCAGCCGTTCGGCAAACCCGCTCTGGCTGGCGAACCCGATCAACCACGGCTCAGCCTGCGAGGCCGCCGGTGCACCGTGCAGGACATCGCGCGCGGCACGCAGCGCGCGCTTCTTGCGGCGGCGATCCAGGTACAACATCCAGCCGGTCACGAAGAACACCGACATGCCGACACTGGCCAGCATCACCACGATGCGGCCCGGCAGCCCGAAGAAGCTGCCCGAGTGCAGCGGAAACATGCTCACCAGCAACTGCTGCCCGCGCGGCAGCAGTGCATAGTCCTGGCGACGCAGCAACGCACCGCTGCCCGGCTCGATCTCCAGATTGTCGTAGGCGCGATCGTGATCGGGATGGTCGGGCAGGAACCGCACGCTCAGCGGTTGCCCCGCACGCGGCGGGATACGCAGGTCCAGTGCCGTGCTGTGCGTGGCCGGGATGGCATCCAGGGTGCGCTGCACGGCTGCAAAATCCACCGTGGCCGGGCGGTGATCGCGCCCGTCGCCACGCATCGCCGGCTCGGTGCCGAGCAAGGCCACCATGCCGTCGCGGTACCAGGTGTAGGACCAGGTCAGCCCGGTCAGCGCCACCAGCAGGTACACCAGCAGACACCAGGTGCCGAACACCGCGTGCAGGCTCCACAGAAAACTGCGCCCCTGCCGCCGCCATTCCACTGCCCACCAGGTGCGCAGACTCCACCAGCGTCGCGGCCAACGCAGATACAGGCCGGAAGCGCAGAAAAACAGCAGGATCAGGGTGCTCGCCCCGGTCACCGCCTGGCCGCGCTTGCCGGCGGTCAGATGGCGATGCAGGTCTTCGATAAAGGCAAACGCGCCGCTCAGCCGCGGAGCGGCGACTTTGTCGCCGGTATACGGATCGAAATACACCCGGCCGCCGCCCTTGCCGGCCAGGCGTGCGGTGGACGGACGCTTGCCGGTCGTATCGATCAGCATGCGGGTGACTGCTTGCTGCCGGTCCAGATCGAGCTTGCGCAGCAATGCGTCGAGCGGCATTGGTCGTTCGCCTGCCGCATGCCGCTCGGCCAACTGCGCGATGGCCGGATTGGCGAGCCGCACGATCTCGTTTTCGAAGGACATCAGCGCGCCGGTCAGCCCCATCACCGACAGCACCAGCCCGGCGGTAATGCCGAGCAGCCAGTGCAGTTGGAATAGAACGGTCTTGAGCACGCGCGAGCAGCCTGGAACAGTGGGCTCGCCATTGTAGATGAGAATCGTTATCGCAGCTTGGTGGGCGAAACTGCGCCGATAGCGTCATCCGCCGGGCCAGAACAAGCACCGTCGGCAGATGCTTGCTGGCCTATCCGCCTGTGCGCCCGGTGTGCGTATTGCTGCAGTGGCTGGGCGATTGCAGGCACGCTAGCTCGGACCAACGCACCTATTGCTGCGCCTGCCAAGCGGGCCACGCACCAGGCGACGGATTCGCGGCACACGGTCCATACCGCTGGTAAAGATCACAGCAGGACCGAAACGCTTACTTCAATGCATCAGCGATGCACTATGACGAGGGAGACACCAACGTCTCCCACGCGCAATCGCAGCGCTGCACTCAGCCCTCGCGCAACCAACGCGCCACCTGCGGTGCGAAATAGGTCAGCACGCCGTCGGCGCCGGCGCGCTTGAACGCCATCAGTGCTTCCAGCACGCACTTGCGTTCGTCCAGCCAGCCATTGGCGGCAGCGGCCTTGAGCATCGCGTACTCGCCGCTGACCTGATAGGCGAAGGTCGGCACGCGGAATTCCTGCTTCACCCGCCGCACCACGTCCAGATACGGCATGCCCGGCTTGACCATCACCATGTCCGCGCCCTCTTCCAGGTCCAGCGCGATCTCGCGCATCGCCTCGTCGCTGTTGGCCGGGTCCATCTGATAGGTGGTCTTGTCGGCCTTGCCCAGATTGCCGGCGCTGCCGACCGCATCGCGGAACGGGCCGTAGAACGCCGAGGCGTACTTGGCCGAGTAGGCCATGATGCGCACGTTGAGATGGTCCTGCGCATCCAGCGCGCGGCGGATCGCACCGATGCGGCCATCCATCATGTCCGACGGCGAGATGATGTCCACACCGGCTTCGGCATGCGACAGCGACTGCCTGACCAGCGCCTCGACGGTGATCTCGTTGAGCACATAGCCCTTGGCATCGATGATGCCGTCCTGGCCGTGCGTGGTGTACGGGTCCAGCGCCACGTCGGTCATGATGCCGAGTTCGGGAAACCGCGCTTTCAGTGCGCGCACAGCACGCTGCGCCAGGCCGTCCGGATTCCAGGCCTCGGCCGCGTCCAGGCTCTTGCCGGCCGGGTCGATCACCGGGAACAGGTCGATCACCGGAATGCCCAGCTCCAGGGCCGCCTCGGCTTCGCGCAGCAATTCGTCCAGCGACAGGCGCTCGACGCCGGGCATGGATGCGATCGGCGCGCGGCCGGACAACTCATGCACGAACACCGGCCAGATCAGGTCATCGGTGGTCAGCGTGTTTTCGCGCATCAAACGGCGCGAAAACGCATCGTGGCGCATGCGGCGGGGACGGTAATGGGGATGGGCCATCGTGGGCTCCTGTCAGCAGCCGGCAAGTTTACGCCCGCGACCCGCCCCCGAACGCGCTGCGACGCTGTGTCGCAGCGGTGCAACGGGCCGGATCACGCTGTGATCAATGCAAGCGTGATCCGCTTGGACCACGCGGTCAGCTCACCCCACAGGGAACGCGCCCGGCTGGCGGCGGTGCCACGCGTCGATCTTCCCCATCGCCAGCCGGTGCACAGCCCCTCGAGCTCGCGCGACCTGCCTGGAAGGCGACGCCGCGTGCTAGATCACGCCGCCGCCCAGGCTCAGGCGGATCACCCCGACCACGATCACCAGGCCGTTGAGCAGCAGACCGGTCTTGGCACGCCCGCGATTGCCGGCCGAGGTGAACAGCAGCGCGATCGCCGCAATCAGCGCGCCTACCGCCGCAAACGGGATCAGGAACCAGTTGCCCCAGCCCAGCAACGGGATGAAGGCCAGCACCATCCACAGCAGCGCCACAATGCCCCACAGCAGGCTGATCAATCCCACGTGCCACCTCGCCATTCAAAGAAGCCCCGAGCTTAGCGCCACGCCCGCCAAGGCGCTGTGGGCAGGTGGTCACCCTGACCAATGGCGGCTTGGCGGTAGCCTCACGTGGGCATGGCTAGGGTGCGGCAAAGTCCGGAGCGATTCAGTCCGGGCGCCGGATCATCGCTGCCATCGTCGTCAACAGGGCCCACATCATGAACAAGCATGTCGTCATCGCCGCTGCGCTCGCCATGCTCCTGGCCGGTTGCGCCAGCAGTTCCAAGGTGATGCTGGGCCAGGCGCGCGCGCCGATCGACCCGGCCCAGGTGCAGGTGTACGCCAATGCACCAGTCGGCTCGGTGGAGATCGCCCAGCTCGAATCCACCAGCGCTGCCGGTTTCGGCACCCAGGGCCAGACCGATGCAGCCGTGCAACGGCTCAAGCGCGAAGCCGCCAAGCTCGGCGCCAACGGCGTGGTCATCGTCGGCGTGGGCTCGGAACGCTCCGGCGGCGGCCTGTCGGTCGGCGGCGGCAGCTACGGCGGCCGGGTCGGCGGTGGCCTGGGCATCGGCATCCCGACCACCCAGAAACGCGCGGCAGGCATGGCGATCTGGGTGCCGGCGGGGGCTGGGGATACATCCACCAAGGAACCCTGAGAGGCGCTTCAAGACAGCAATGGGCCGGAGCTTCCTTGCGATGACGAACAGTTAGCACGCACGTCTCCCAAGAGTGCTTCCCCCAAAAATCTGAAGGCATTCATTAAACACCCAAGCATTAAAAGTATGGAAATGCGCCATGCTCTGTGGCACCTTACGGCAGACCTGCGTTTAACCGCACACAAGGAAGATGGCCGTGGCAGGCACTCAAACGAACAATTTCAGCGCTGACAGTAGCGCCAGCGCGGGCGCCTATGGCTGTATCGGCAACGTTGCGCCCGCTCCCAGGCAAGCCGCCAACAGGATCCGTTGGAGTTTTCGCCTGTCTTTTTTTCCGTATCGAGCCAATTCAGTGAGACTTGCCATGACTGACCATGTCCGTCGTTCACGCGCGCCACTTTCACGCATTGCAGCAGGCCTGCTCCTTTCCGTGGGGCTTTGCGCTGGTCAAGCAAATGCACAAGTGATTACCCATGACCCGATGACGCTGGAAAGCATGATTGCTGAATACGGAAAGGACTTCGATCGTTGGAAGGAAACGTTGTCGCAATACCAGAAAGAATATTCACACTACCAGCAACAGTTGATCAAGCTGCAGAGCCTGAATCTGACCGGCTCAACGATGCAGGACAACTTTACCGAGCGTGACCTCAACTACGGGATGGAGAACGCCTGCCCCGGGGCCGGAGGCAGTGACATGGTCTCGATAGTAGGCAACGCCATCAAGTCCTCGATGCCGAACATATCACTCGATATGCAGGGTGATTTGGTCACGCAACAACTCAAGGTCTGCCAGTTGCTAGTGATGACCGACAATGCGCGTTACAACGAATCGGTACGCATGCTGAAGCGGTTGGTCCAGCGCAACCAGGACTTCCAGAACAGGGTAGAACGGCAGCGCAAAACAGTTGGCACCAGCCAGGGCGCCCTTGCAGCCAACGATAATGAAGTAGCGCGCTTCATGACGCAGAACTCCATGGATCTTGATTATTGGCAGGCCAGGGTCAAGGCATACGACTCTTACGAAGTAGCACTCAAGAACGATCAGAAGCGGTTGGCCAAGCGCGCACTCAACGGCGATAAGGGCCCAAATAAAATATTGGGCCAGCTAGTTCAGGCTGTTGCATTAAAGACGGCACTGTCGGTCGACTAAACACGTGTCGGGGAATCACGGCGCGCATTATCAGCATTAACGGGAAGAATCATGGACAGCGTTTTCCAGGGGGCGATGAGCTGGTTGCGGCCAATGGCCGATACAGGCATCGGTGATTACGTTTTTTTCAAACTGATCAACGATTACCTGAATCACGAGATCGACCATTTCGGCATGCAACTGCTGAAGAATGCGATGGATTGGGTCAATATCGCAGCCATGGTCTTGGCCACACTCTGGGTGATGGTCGTGGGTTACCGCCTGGCCACCGGGCAGTCGCGCGAGTCGGCCATGGCTGTGATGGGCAAGGCGACCAAGATCGTCTTCATCGTGATGATCGCCACCAGTCTGGGTGCCAACGGCGCCCCGCTGCACAAGACGCTCACCCAAAACCTAGACAAGGAGCTGCATGAGCTCTTCACCGATGAAGAGGGCACCACGTCGGCCGATGCGATCGACGAGAATCTGGCGCTGACCCAGCTCGCGTTGGCGGCGGTGGATGTGGTGCGCATCGACCCGGATGACCCGGAGTCGCTTGAGCAAAAGCGCAGCGCCATGCTGATGGCAGGCGTTGGCGCGTCCAGCCCGGCTATGGCGGCCGGTGCAATGTTGCTGCTGTTCAAGTTCACCATGGCTTTCTTGATCGGCGTGGGGCCGATCTTCGTCCTGGCGCTCATGTTCGATTCCACCAAGGACCTGTTCAAGAAATGGCTGTTCTACGTCATCGGCACGCTGTTCTCGATGTCCATGCTCTCGGTGGTCTCTGCCATCGTGCTCAAGCTCTCCTACAAGGTGGCCGCCGCGCTGTGGGCCGCAAAGGGCATCAACAGCTTGATGGGCAATGACGTGGAAGGTCTGAGCTCGCAAGCCATGCAACAAGGCGGCATCGGCCTCTTGCTGACCACTGTCATCATCACCATGCCCACTGTAGCCGCTGCGCTGTGGCAGGGCAGCATGGGTAGCTTCATGGCGTTCTCGGCGTTTGATCGAGCAGGGTCAAGCCCAGGTCCGCAAGGACAGGCGCCGGGATCTTATATGCCGCGTCAGATTGCTAGCGATAGTGGCTCTAATAGTGGGCAGAGAGATTCAGGAACAAGTACTCAGGCTGTGACAAGGCCTATCGGAGGAACTTCAGAATCTTTACCAGCACCAGGCTCTAGAGGCAATGCTGGAAGGGCGGACAACTTAAATATCTAGACTTAATTTGTCTATTCAACTGCTACCCATATCGCACAACAAAACGAACCCGCGCAGCTTCAGAATATATAACGCGAAAGATTTTTGTTAAATCAATTACCTCCGGCCTTCAACATGAAATTACGTGCCCCCGCATTCATTTTTTTATTATTTCTCAGTCATTCTGCAATGGCTGAGCAAGGCTGTCCGCCAGGTCAATATCCTATAGGCGGGCAAGGAGCCATAGCGTGCGCTCCAATGCCCCAAGGTCAAACACAACAAGCACAGCCTAGCCCAGTCGGAAAATGGGTAAAGACTTGGGGTGCTGTAGTTCTAGACGAATCTGAAGTAGGTGCACTCGGCGTATCGACTGGGAAACTATCGAAAAATGATGCACAGCAGGCCGCACTTCTCAATTGCGCCAAGGTAGGTGGCACTGCTTGCAGAGAATGGACGACATATCGAAACCAATGCATAGCTGTTGCAGAACCCTATAGTGATGGAAGATCAGTACCAGGAAGCTTACAATTTGTAACAGGTCCATCTTCAGAAAAGAACAACAGCGAGGCATCCAGAAAATGTTCGTCTACAAATAAAATTAGCTGCCGGGTCATTTATTCAGCATGCTCCGAGCCAATTTTTGAGAATTTCTAACGCGGAACATTAAATTGGCACATGTTCAGCTGAAACCTGGACAAGGAGCTGTATACGCTTTTCACCGGCGACGCGGATATCAACCCGGCCATGATGGCGGCCGGTGCGATGTTGCTGCTGTTCAAGTTCACCATGGCCTTCTTGATCGGTGTGGGGCCGATCTTCGTCCTGGCGCTCATGTTCGATTCCACCAAGGACCTGTTCAAGAAATGGCTGTTCTACGTCATCGGCACGCTGTTCTCGATGTCCATGCTCTCGGTGGTCTCTGCCATCGTGCTCAAGCTTTCCTACAAGGTGGCAGCAGCACTGTGGGCCGCAAAAGCCATCAATAACGGCCTGATGGGCAACGACGTGGAAGGCCTGAGCTCACAAGCCATGCAGCAAGGCGGCATCGGTCTATTGCTGACCACTGTCATCATCACCATGCCTACTGTCGCGGCTGAACTATGGCAGGGCAGCATGGGGAGCTTCATGGCGTTCTCGGCGTTTGATCGTGCGGGCTCAAGCCTAGGGCCGCAGGGACAGCCGCCTGGGTCTTATATGCCAACCAGAATTGAAAATAATGCAAGTCCCAGCACATACCCCTCTATCCAAGCGCAAAATAACTCCCGAGGGTTAAATGCAGTCCAGGACTCTGTACCGCCAGAGAGTAGTGGCTCCAGAGGTTTAGCCAATCAGAATCCGAGTCGCTTTACCTAACGCAGGGTTAGAGATGAGATTACTCTTAGTTTTTTTCATATATCTCTTGTTTGCGCCCCCTTCTTTGGCTGAAGGTGGCTGCCCGCCAGGGCAATATCCTATAGGTGGACAGGGGGCAGTTGCGTGCGCTCCCCTGCCCCAGAACAACGTCCAGCAAGAATCTAGGCCTAGCGGAAAATGGCTAAAGACCTGGGGCGCCGTTGCAGTTGGCTTTATTGATTCTGCTACGAGTTACGGCGTAACGACGGGAAAACTCTCAAAATTTGAGGCAGAAGAAGATGCACTGAGGCGTTGCTCTTCCCACGGAGAAACTAACTGCCGAATTGGACTGAGCTACGAAAACCAATGTGCTGTTATCGTTGAACCCCATATAAACGGAAGGCCCTACTCGACAGGCTTGCTTAGAATCCTGGGGAGAAAAACGATTGCACAAGCGAGTAGTGAAGCCGTAAAAATATGCCAGAAAGACAATAGACAGAACCCTCAGGCTGAGTGCAAAATCGTTTATGCCGCTTGTTCGGAGCCGATTTTTGAGAAATTTTGACTTCTATCCGTGAAATTCGTATTTCCACTTGATTTTCTCCATCGTATTTCTCTCCACGATGCAAGTGGTGAAGGCAGCTGTCGTCCTAGACGAATCTGAAGTAGGTGCACTCGGCGTATCGACTGGGAAACTATCGAAAAATGATGCACAGCAGGCCGCACTTCTCAATTGCGCCAAGGTAGGTGGCACTGCTTGCAGAGAATGGACGACATATCGAAACCAATGCATAGCTGTTGCAGAACCCTATAGTGATGGAAGATCAGTACCAGGAAGCTTACAATTTGTAACAGGTCCATCTTCAGAAAAGAACAACAGCGAGGCATCCAGAAAATGTTCGTCTACAAATAAAATTAGCTGCCGGGTCATTTATTCAGCATGCTCCGAGCCAATTTTTGAGAATTTCTAACGCGGAACATTAAATTGGCACATGTTCAGCTGAAACCTGGACAAGAAGCTGTATACGCTTTTCACCGGCGACGCGGATATCAACCCGGCCATGATGGCGGCCGGTGCAATGCTGCTGCTGTTCAAGTTCACCATGGCCTTCTTGATCGGCGTGGGGCCGATCTTCGTCCTGGCGCTCATGTTCGATTCCACCAAGGACCTGTTCAAGAAATGGCTGTTCTACGTCATCGGCACGCTGTTCTCGATGTCCATGCTCTCGGTGGTCTCTGCCATCGTGCTCAAGCTCTCCTACAAGGTGGCCGCCGCGCTGTGGGCCGCAAAAGGCATCAACAGCTTGATGGGCAATGACGTGGAAGGCCTGAGCTCACAAGCCATGCAGCAAGGCGGTATCGGCTTGCTGCTGCCGACTGTCATCATCACTACCCTCATTCCGGGGCTGCGACATGCTTCCGTTTGGTTGAATGCCGCAGCCACCATGGCGAACGTTACCCGTAGGCCATGAGTTAGCGCTTACCCTGCTGCGCCGGAATGAACTGCGTCTCCACCGCCTTGGCGAGTTGGTCCGGCGGCAGCAGGCCCTGATCGAGCAGGAAGTTGTTGAAGGCCAGGCGGTCGAACTTCTTGCCCAGGACCAGCTCGGTGCGCATGCGCAATTCGAGGATGCGGGTGTAGCCGTAAAAGTAGCTGCCGGCCTGGCCGGGAGCGCGGACGGTGTAGCGGTCCAGTTCCTGGCGGGTCATCGCTGGCGAGAGGCCGACGTCGTCCTCGAGCACCTGGCGTGCGCGTTCGCGGTCGATCAGGCCGAGGTTGAGCATCGGGTCGAGCATGGCGCGGGCGGCGCGCAACAGGCGGAACTGCAGGGCGATCAGCTGGCCGTCAAGCGGTTCGTACGGCACCATTTCGGCTTCGGCGTACAGCGCCCAGCCTTCGACGTTGACCGAGTTGAACGCGAACAGGCTGCGCGCCAGCGACACGCCGCGTTCGACCATGGCGGTGAACTGCAGCTCGTGGCCGGGGCGGCCTTCGTGCGCGCTGAGCGTCCAGGCGGCCGAACCGAAGTTGAAGTCGTCGTACTGTTCCTTCTTGGCACCATCGGCGGTCGGGTTGCCCAGCGGCAGCACGAACTGACCCTGCTGGCCGGTATTGCCGATCAGCGGTGCCGGCAGGAAGTGCGGTGCCGGTTGCGCGGCACTTTCGGCGGCACTGCCCAGGCGCATCTGCATCGGACGATTGGGCACATCGACGATGCGCTGCTGACGGATGATCGGGTCGATCTGGTCGATCACGCCGCGGTAATGGGTTTCCAGCTGGTCGTCGGCGATCTTGTTGCCCTTGAGCGCACGGATCACCTGCACGTAATCGCTGCCCTGCACGCCCTTGGCCTTGGCCACCAGCGGCGCCAGCTGACGCATCGCCGAGCGGGTTTCCATGAATTCCAGCTGCGCGCGCTGGATCAACTGCTGCGGGGCGATATCGATGCCGACCTGCTTGAGCTGGAAGGCATACAGCGGTTCGGGCAGGCGGGTGTCCTTGCGCGCCTTCGGCAATACCGTGGTGCGGGTCCAGGTGGCGTAATCCTTCAACTGGGTGGACATCGCCTTGAGCGCTTCGTCGGCGCCGGCGATCTTGTACTTGGCGAACAACTCGCCGATGCCGGCGACGTAGGTGTCCACGTTCGCCAGTGCCTGCTCCACTTCGCGCTGGGTGGGCTGCAGCAAGGTGGTGTTGCCGAGCTGTTCTTCGTAGCGCTGGCGGGCCAGCGTGGTGGTCGGTGTGCTGCCCGGCACCAGGCCGACGTAACGCTTGAGGCGATCCAGCGCCTTGGCGCGGCGCTCGGGCACGGTCTGGTCGGACAACAATCCATTGAGGCCGCTGAAAACCAGCTGCGGGGCATCGTTCCATGGCAACAGATAGCGCTCGTTGAGTTCGCTGCCTTCGATGTTCTGCTCGGCCGCAGCGATCATGATCTGCAGGTCCTGACGCACATTGACGTCGCGCTCGGTGGCCAGCTTGGCCTGCAATGCGGCGCGCGCCTTGTTCATCGCATCGCGGTAGCGCGCGGCGTTGTTTGGCCCCAGGTCGATGACCTGGTCGTCGTAGCCGGGCACGCCGAAGAAGCTGGCGTATTCGGGCTGGAACGGCGCCTGCGCGTTCAGCAGGATCTGTGCGTAGCCGTTGCTGGTCTGCACCCAGGCCGGCGTGGCAGGTTGGGCCTGCGCGACTTTGCCGGTCTGTGCCTGCAATGGCAGCGAAGCACCGAGCGCCAGCGCAATGGCGAGAACAAGTGGTTTCATGAGGCGGATCCGCAAGTTGAGTAGCGCGACCCTACCCATCCGCAGCGGCTGCGGCAATGCGTCTTAGGTCATGGTCGGCAGGAGTGCGGCGGCGCTTGCGGGTCGGCTACCAGGTTGATTGGATCGGCGGTCTGCTGGCGAATGTCAGCATTTGCTAGCGCCATCACCCGTGCCTGCGGCTGGCGTCCACCTGGCGCCGGCTTCCCTCGCCGCGCGGCCCGTGCAGGTCCACGCTACAACGCGCATCTCCTGCCCGACCGCTCTGGTGAATGTCGCCGATGCCAGGCATCGGCGACCGTTTACCGCTGCAGTCCGTCTCCCCGGCACCGATCGCCGGCCGCTCAGGGCATCAGGCAGCGCTGGATGAATGCCTCCGCGGTCTTGTAGCGATGCAAGGCAGTGCTGCCGGACAAGCCGTGCTTGGCGCCGGGATAGGTCATCAATTCGAAGGCAGTGCCGCGCGCCTGCAACGCGCTCATCAGCGCGGTGGAGTTGGTGAACAGCACATTGTCGTCGGCCATGCCGTGGATCAGCAGCAGCTTGGCGCGCAGGCCGTCCAGATGGGTGGCGATGCGTGCGTCGCGGTAGCCGTCGGCGTTGCCTGCCGGCAGGTCCATGTAACGCTCGGTGTAGTGGGTGTCGTACAACCCCCAGTCGGTGACCGGTGCGCCGGCAACGCCGCAGGCGTAGGCCTCGCTGTGTTTGGCCAGCAGCATCAGCGTCATGTAGCCGCCGTTGGACCAACCTTGCACGCCGATGCGGGTGGGATCGACCCAGCGCTGCGCCTTGAGCCAGGCCACGCCTTGCAGTTGGTCGTCCACCTCGACAGTGCCCTGCCTGCCGTACAGCGCGCCACCGAAGGCACGGCCGCGTCGCGGGGTGCCGCGGTTATCCAGCGAAAACACCACGTAACCACGCTGCGCAAGATATTGATCGAACAGCGCATCGCCACGGCTTGGCCAGGCATCGAGCACGGTCTGCGCGGCGGGGCCGCCATACACGTACACCATCACCGGATAGCGCTTGGCCGGGTCGAAGTTGTCCGGTTTGATCAGGCGATACTGCAGCGGCGTGGTGCCGTCGGCAGCAGTGAGCGTGCCGAATTCCACCGGGCGCTGCGCGTCACGGTATCTGGCATACGGGTGCTGCGGATCGGCCAGATCGTTCTTCAGCAACGTGGCGATTTTTTCGCCATTGGCGCGAAACAGCTCGATCTGCGGCGGCGTGGTGGTGTTGGACCAGCTGTCGACATACACGCTGGCGTTGTCGGCGAAGCTGGCGGCGTGCGTGCCGTGGGTTGTCGAACGTTGTTCGATCGCACCGCCGGCCAGCGGCACGGCATAGAGATGGGCCTGGGTCGGCGATTCCTTGCTGGCGGAAAAATACACCGTGCCGGCTTGCTCATCGACGGCGAGCAGTGCATCGACCACCCAGGCGCCGGAGGTCAGCGGCGTGAGCGTGCGGCCGTCTTCCGATGCCACGTACAGATGCTCGTAGCCGCTGCGCTCGGAGTTCCAGATGAAGCGGCCGTCCTTGAGAAAACGCAGATCGTTGTGGAGCGGCACCCAGGTCGGCGAGGTCTCGGTGATCAGCACGCGTTGCTTGCCGCTGGCCAGCGTGGTTTCGATCAACTCGAGGGTTTTCTGGTCGCGCGACTGGCGTTGGAAGGTCAGCCGCTGCGCATCGCGCCAATCCACCCGTGCCAGATAGATATCGGGGTTATTGCCCAGCTCGATCCAGCGCGGCGCAGCGTTGGCGCGCGGTGCGATCACACCCAGTTGCACGGCCACATTGGGCTGGCCAGCCTGCGGATAGCGCTGGCTGATGACTTCGGTGTGGTCCGCATAGACTTCGGGGCGCTTTTGCACCGGCGCGCCGGATTCGTCGATACGCGCGAAGGCGATCGCCGAGTCGTCCGGCGCCCACCAATAGCCGGTGTGGCGATCCATTTCCTCGTCGGCGACGAACTCGGCCACGCCGTCGCCGATGGTCTCGCTGCCGTCGCTGGTGAGCTGCAACTGCTTGCCGCTGGCCAGATCGATCACCCACAGGTTGCGCTCGCGCACGAAGCTGACAAAGCCGCCCTTGGGCGAGAGCTTGGCGTCGGTGGCGAAGCCTTCGCCATGGGTGAGCTTGCGCACTGCCGCCGTGCCGGTCTTGCGCAGGTCGTACAGATACAGTTCGCCACCGAGCGGGAACAACAGTGCATGTGCATCCGGCGCCCATTGGTAATCGACGATGCCGGCGAAGGCGGCGATGCGTTGGCGCTCGCGGCGGGCCTTTTCGACATCGCTGAGCGTTTCGGTGCCGGGCAGGACGATTTTGGAATCGACCAGCAGGCGGGTCTGCCCGCTGGCGATGTCGTACTCCCACAAATCCAGTTGATTGCGGTCGCTGTCCTTGCCGCGCAGGAAGCTCACGCGCGAGCCGTCGGGGGCGATCTTGGGTTTCATCAGCGTCGGGCCGGACAACGGCAACGGGCCGGTGATGGCATCGAGGGTGAGCTTTTCGGCGTGGGCGGTGGTGAGCGTGCTGAGCATGAGGGCAAGGGCGGCGAACAGGGCGCGCATCGAAGATCCTGTCTTGAGATAGCACACAGGATGCGGGCGCATGGGGTGTTTGAGAAGCGCGGCGATGCTGCGCGTGCGCGATGAAGGGCTGCGCACGGTTGTGAGCGTGTACTGCAGCATGGTGCTGGGGTTGTTGTCGCTCAGTTTTTAGCGAGCAGAGGTGCGTTTGGGCTGATGGTCGCAGTTGGCGGGCTACGGATGGTGCATGCGCGTTTCGTGGTGCGCAGGTTACGGGGGGGCGGTGGGTCTGGCTCCACTTGCGTACCCTCACCCCAACCCCTCTCCCGGGGGGAGAGGGGCTCGAGGCGCCCGGGTTTGTGCACACCCGGTTGATGCAAGCGCGTGCCGCTGCTAATTCCTGATGCTATTTGCTGTTGTCGTTGCTGCTGCGCAGTTGCAATAGTTGTCGCTATCGCCGCATGTACTGTATAGTTGTCGCTATCGCCGCATGTACTGTTACGCCACCGTTCCTACGCTTTGCCTCAGCGTTTGCCGAACAGATGCTTGCGCTCTTCCTCGCTCAGCGGCTTGCCGGCGTTGGGGTTGACCTGTTCCTTGAGCGCGTACGCACGTTGCGTGGCCGGGCGCGCGGCGATGGCGTCGTGCCAGCGCTTCAGGTGCGGGAACTCGGCGTAATCGGGGCGGATGTCGGCGTAGACCTCGATCCACGGATAGCTGGCCATGTCGGCGATGCCGTATTCGGGGCCGGCGAGGAACGCCTGCTCGGCCAGGCGCTTGTCGAGCACGCCATGCAGGCGACGCACCTCGGCGTTGTAGCGTTCGATCGCGTAGGGAATCTTTTCCGGCGCGTAGACGTTGAAGTGACCCATCTGGCCGCTCATCGGCCCCAGCCCACCCATCTGCCAGAACAGCCACTCCAGCGCGGCGATGCGGCCACGCGCATCGCGCGGCAGGAAGCGGCTGGTCTTTTCAGCTAGGTACAGCAGGATGGCGCCGGATTCGAACACGCTCTGCGCGGGGCCGCCGTCGGCCGGTGCGTGGTCGACGATCGCCGGCATCTTGTTATTGGGCGAAATCTGCAGGAAGGCCGGCTCGAACTGCTCGCCCTTGCCGATGTTGACCGGCTTGAGCGTGTAGTCCAGCCCGGCTTCTTCCAGGAACAAGGTGACCTTGTGGCCGTTGGGGGTGGGCCAGTAGTACAGGTCGATCATCGTGCGCTCCAGTTCGGCAGGGGATGGTACGCAGCGCGCACCTTGGCGATCGATGGTACGACCAAGCCCGCTACCGGCGCGTGCGCGCACGGTGGTGCTGGCTGGAACGATGTGTGACGCGATTGGCTCGCGGCCGATGCTGCAGTGCAAGTTGACTTGGTTAAGCCTGCGCTCACAAATGCACGATTGTTTCATCGACCTTCGCCTGTCCTGCCTGGGGCCGGCTTATCTTCACTTGGGGAAGAAATCATCGTGAGAGAGCCACGCACCCTGCCGCGCACGCGGCGTCTGACGTCTGCCCTGCTGTTTGCCCTGTCGACGCCGCTGGCCGCGCAGACCGCGCCGGCACCGCAGTCCGCATCCACCGTCCCCGGCGCGAGCCAGGCCGACCCCGCCACGCTCGATGCGGTGCAGGTCACCGGCATCCGCGGCAGCCTCACCTCGTCGATGAACGTCAAGCGCGATGCGCAAGGCATCGTCGACGGCATCGTGGCCGAGGACATCGGCAAGTTCCCCGATACCAATCTGGCCGAATCGCTGCAACGTATCAGTGGCGTGTCGATCGACCGTTCGCTGGGCGAAGGCTCGCGCGTCACCGTGCGCGGCGTCGGCCCGGACTTCAACCTGGTGCTGTTGAACGGCCGGCAGATGCCGGGCGCCAGCATCGAGGAATCCAACGCCTCCAACTCGCGCGCGTTCGACTTCGCCAACCTGGCGTCGGAGTCGATCTCCGGCATCGAGGTGTTCAAGACCAGCCGCGCCAGCACGCCCACCGGCGGCATCGGTGCGACCATCAACATCAAGACCAGCCGGCCGCTGGACAACCCGGGCCTGCATGCCAACGTCGGCCTCAAGGGCGTGCACGACAGCTCCAACGAGAATCTGCCCGGACGCCTGCAGGGCGATTCGCTGACCCCGGAAATCTCCGGCATCTTCAGCAACACCTCGGCCGATGGACGCTTCGGTGTATCGCTGAGCGGCAGCTACCAGGAACGCAACTTCGGCTATAGCCAGGTCGGCGTGCCCAACGGCTGGCGTTCGTTCCGCGGCGATTCCACCGCCTACGGCACCATCCCGCAGCCGGGTGCGCCGGGCTCGGAGAACATCGTCAACCGCCCCGGCCCGAATGACATCTATTCGGTGCCGCAGAACCTCAACTACCGCGTGGTCGGTGTGGAGCGCCAGCGCACCAACGGCCAGTTGACGCTGCAGTACAAGCCGCTGGACAACGTCACCACCACGCTGGATTACACGTACTCGGAAAACAAGATCCAGCAGCAGCGCAACGAGATGTCGGTGTGGTTCAACTATGGGCCATCGGCCAGCGCCTGGACCAATGGCCCGGTCGCCGGGCCGGTGACCTATTCGGAAATCGTCAATCCGGCCACCAGCGATCTGGCCACCGCCGGCTCCAATGCGGCCACCCGCAACCAGAACAAGTCGCTGGGCTTCAATGTGGATTGGGCGGTGAACGACCAGTTCAAGCTCAACTTCGACATCCACCGCTCCACCGCAGAAGCCGGTGCGGACAGCCCGTACGGTTCCAGCAACTCGCTGGGCGTGTCCGGTTTCTACCGCGGCACTTCGGTGGTGGATTTCAGCAAGGATTTCCCGGTGTTGCAGCAGCAGTTGGGCTTTGGCCTGACCGGGCTGGATCCGTCGCGCACCTTGGTCACCGGCTCGGCGTTCCGCAACAGCTACATGAAGTCGGAGATCGACCAGGCCCAGGTCAACGGCGACTTCACCTTCGAAAATTATTCGCAGTTGAAGTTCGGTATCGGCAGCACCGAGGTCAAGAACCGCTCGGCGTTCTCCAACGTGCAGCGCGACACCTGGGGCGGTGCCGGCACCGCAGCCGATTATCCGGACGATCTGTGGATCCCCAGTTCGTTTGCGCAGTACTTCGATGCGATCGACGGCAGCGGCAACCCGGCGCAGTTCAACCAGCTGTTCCTGTTCGACTTCGAACGTGCCCGCCAGGCGGCTGCACAGGTGGCCGGCGACGATGCGCTGTACCGCACCTCGCCGGTGTTCACCACCGACCGCCGCGTCACCGAAAAATCCAAGAACGCCTACCTGCAGTGGAACAACAGCTGGGACGATCTGCGCGTGCCGATCAGCCTGGCCGCCGGTGTGCGTTACGAAGAAACCAAGGTGGACGCGCAGGCACTGGTGCCGGTGGCGGTGGGTATCGACTGGGTCGCCAACAACGAGTTGCCGATCCGCCTGGCCGACTCGGCATTCGCCAGCGGCAGCGGCAAATACGAATACTGGCTGCCCAGCCTGGACCTGAGCTTCAAGCTCACCGAGGATCTGGTGCTGCGCGGCAGCTACGGCGAAACCATCGGCCGGCCCGGCTGGGGCGACATCCAGGGCGGGCAGACACTCAACCAGATCGCGCGCCTGGAAGGCGGCACCGGCCAGGAAGGCAATCCCGGCCTCAAGCCGCTGCTCTCGCACAACATCGATTTTTCGCTGGAGTGGTACTACAGCGATGCCAGCTACGCCTCGGTGGGCTTCTTCCGCAAGAACATCGACAACTACATCGGCGTAACCACGCGCAACGACTCCTCGCTGGGATTGAACACGCCGGTGGGTGGTGCGTACTGGAACGAAGCGCTGGGCAACGGCTGTGCCTCGGCCGACCTGACCTGCATCCGCAACTACATCTTCCGCAACCGCGGCGGTGCGCCGGGTGTGGTGCGCGGGCAGGATGATTCCAACGGCAACGCCACCGGTGTGATCAGCGGGCAGCCGGGCGACCCGGTGGCCAACTTCGCCATCACCGCGCCGGCCAACCAGCGCTCGGCCTCGCTGGACGGTTGGGAATTCAACCTGCAGCACATGTTCGGCGACAGCGGCTTTGGCGTGTCGGCCAACTACACCATGGTCGACTCCGGCCTGACCTACAACAATTACGTGATCGGCGAGCAGTTCGCGCTGGAAGGGCTGAGCGATTCGGCCAACGTGGTCGGCTTCTACGACCGGGACAAGTGGCAGGTGCGTGCGGCCTACAACTGGCGCGACGAGTTCCTGGCCGCACGTTTCGATGGCAGCGGCCAGCCCAATCCGGTCTACACCGAAGCCTATGGCCAGCTGGACCTGAGCATCGGTTACCAGTGGACCGAGAACCTGTCGCTGAGCCTGGAGGCGATCAACCTCACCGACGAGGTGCAGCGTCAGCACGGCCGTCACCCGAACCAGATCATCTACGCCACCCAGACCGGCCCGCGCTACATGCTGGGCGTGCGTTACAAGTTCTGGTGATGCAGCGCGTTGGTCATGCAGTGATGTTCTTATAAGCGCTCCCGGCAGTGAGTCTGCCGGGGCGTTCGCACGGCGCTCTCCTGGCGTTTCCCGGATGTGTCGCATCCGGGGCTTGCCATGCCGAAGCAACTGTCCAAGCATGGGCCACGCGCCCCGCGTGATGTGTCTTTCCCCCCATGACCAATGCCGTGTTGTTGAACAATCTCGATCACCGCGACCTGCGCGTGATCACCGCACACGGCGCCGCCTACGGCGACGACGTGATGTCGGCTGCGACCTTTCCACAGGAATTCCGCCAACTGCAGGCGCAATACCCGATCGTGTTCCATCGCAGCGGCGAGCGCAGTTTTCAGCCGCTGGCATTGCTGGGATTACGCCTGGGCGAGAACCTGTTCCTGGATGGTGCGCGCTGGGATGCGCCGTACGTGCCGCTGGCGATCCAGCGCCAACCGTTTTTGATCGGCGAGCAGGCGGACGGGCCGATGGTGCACGTGGACCTGGACAGCCCGCGCATCAGCCGCAGCGAAGGCGAGGTGCTGTTTCGCGAACACGGCGGTACCACCGAGTTTCTCGACCACATCAGCCAGGTGTTGCGCACCTTGCACGATGGCCTGGCCGCGAGCGAGGCCTTCGTCGGCCGCTTGCTTGGCTACGACTTGCTCGAACCGTTCGTGTTCGAGGCCACGCTGCAGAACGGCCTGGAATGCCGTCTGACCGGGCTCTACGCCGTGCATGAGGAACGCCTGCGCGCACTCGACGATGCGGCCTTGCTCGATCTGCATCGGCATGGCGATCTGGAACCGTTGTACATGGCGGTGGCCTCGATCGCGCAGTTCCGCCATCTGCTCGACCGCATGCAGCGCCGTCATGCTGGCTGAGCCGCGCGCCATCGAAGAACGGCATGGGCTGGACCCGCGGCAGCTGGACCCGGCCGTGCTGCGCTCCACCACGCCGTTGGTGTTGCGCGGGCTGGTGCGCGACTGGCCATTGGCGCAGGCCGGCGCGACCTCGGCGCAAGCGGCGGCCGCCTACCTGCGCGGTTTCGATCGCGGTGAAGCGGTGGTGGCACAGGTCGGCCCGCCGGACATCGGCGGGCGCTTCTTCTACAACGCGGACATGAGCGGCTTCAATTTCCGCCCCGAGCGCGTGCCGCTGGGCGTGGTGCTGGAGACCTTGCTGCGCGATCTGCACAACCCGCAGCCACCGGCGATCTACGTCGGCTCCACCACGCTGGACACCTACCTGCCCGGCCTGCGCGCGCACAACCCGATCGCGCTGCCGCAGCGCGAGCCGCTGGCCAGTATCTGGATCGGCAACCGCACCCGCATCGCCGCCCACCAGGACCTGCCCGACAACCTGGCCTGCGTGGTCGCCGGGCGCCGCCGCTTCACCCTGTTTCCGCCGCAGCAACTGGCCAATCTGTATATCGGCCCGCTCGATCTCACCCCGGCCGGTCAGCCGGTCAGCCTGGTGGATATTGCCGCGCCGGACCTGCAGCGCTTTCCACGCTATGCGCAGGCGCTGGAACACGCGCTGGTGGCCGAGCTGGAACCGGGCGATGCATTGTTCATTCCGAGCATGTGGTGGCATCACGTCGAAGCGCTGACGCCGTTCAACGTGCTGGTGAATTTCTGGTGGCGGCAGAGCCCGGCCTACATGGATTCGCCGATGAACGCGCTGATGCTGGCGCTGCTCACCGTCCGCGACCTGCCAGCGGAACAACGTGCGATCTGGCGGGACGTGTTCGACCATTACGTGTTCGATGCCGATGCGGACACCGCCGCACACATGCCGGAGTCTGCGCGCGGCGTCCTGGCGCCGATGGACGAGGCCCGTGCCCGCAGCCTGCGCGCGCGGTTGCTGCAACGCCTGAATCGCTGAGGATCTGACGCCATGACCGACACCGCCCCTTCCGACCCACAACAGCGCCCGGTGCGCCGCGTCGTCATCGCCGGTGGCGGCACCGCCGGCTGGATGGCCGCCGCCGCGTTATCCAAAGTGCTGGGCCGGCACCTGCAGATCACCCTGGTGGAATCGGACGAGATCGGCACGGTCGGCGTGGGCGAAGCCACCATCCCCAGCCTGGTCACCTTCCACCGCCTGCTGGAGATCGACGAAGCCGCGTTCATGGCCGCCACGCAGGCCACCATCAAGCTGGGCATCGGCTTCGAACACTGGCGCGATGTGGACCGGCACTACATCCACTCCTTCGGCCACACCGGCACCGATCACTGGAGCGCGGGCTTCCAGCATTTCTGGTTGAAGGGCCGGCAACGTGGCGTGGCGCGCGACTTCGGCGACTACTGCCTGGAACTGCGTGCCGCGCAGGAAGGCCGCTTTGCGCATCTGCCCAACGGCGGCATGAATTACGCCTACCACCTGGATGCCGGCCTGTACGCGCGCTTCCTGCGCCGCTTCAGCGAAGGCTTCGGCGTGCAGCGTATCGAAGGCCGCATCGGCAACGTGGAGACCGACGCGCACAGCGGCTATCTCACCGCGCTGACGCTGGACAACGGCACGCGGGTGGAAGGCGATCTGTTCCTGGATTGCACCGGCTTTGCCGGCCTGCTGATCGGCAAGACGCTGGGCGTGGGCACCGACGATTGGTCGCAGTGGCTGTTCGCCGACAGCGCGCTGGCGGTGCAGACCGAATCGGTCGGCGCGCCGGTGCCCTACACCCGCTCGCGTGCCGATCAGGCGGGCTGGATGTGGCGCATACCTCTGCAGCACCGGGTCGGTAACGGCATCGTGTACTCCAGCCGCTACATGGATCAGGACAGCGCCGCGCAGGTACTGCAGCGCAATCTCAGCGGCCGCGCACTGACCCAGCCGCGCGCACTGCGCTTCACGCCCAATCAGCGGCATCGGGTGTGGGAAAAGAACTGCGTGGCGCTGGGCCTGGCCAGCGGCTTCCTGGAGCCGTTGGAATCGACCAACATCCATCTGATCCAGCGCGGCATCATCCGGCTGATGCAGACCTTTCCGCAGGTCATCAACGATGTCGACATTGCCGAGTACAACCGCCAGGCCGCCGCCGAAATCACCCATATCCGCGATTTCGTGATCCTGCACTACCATGCCACCGACCGCCGTGACACGCCGTTCTGGCGCGATTGCGCGGCGATGGACATCCCCGACACGCTGCGGCACCGGGTGGAGTTGTTCCGCCAGAGCGGGCGGGTGTTCCACCAGGCCAACGAGCTGTTTGCAGAAAATTCCTGGGTGCAGGTGATGCTGGGCCAGGGCATCACGCCAAAGCAGCACCACCCGGTGGCCGATCTGATGGGCGATGCCGAGCTTCGTCATTTCCTGGAAACCATCCGCACACGGGTCGATGCCGCATTGGCGCGGCTGCCTGCGCATGCGGACTTCCTGCACCGCTACTGCCCTGCGCCGCCGCTGCCCGAGCCGGCCACGCGGCTGCCGGCCAACGCCGCACTGGCCACCGGAGCGCGATGAATTTCGCACCCGGCAGGCGCCCCCCTTGGCTTAGACCGCCCCAGCAATGCTAGATTGCCGCTTTGCCGTCCATTGCGGGAACAATGGCCGGCCTCGCCGCAGCATCTTTCGCAATCGGGGTAAGGGGGACGCATGTTGGATCTGACACAGGGCCGTATGGCACGCCGGATCGCGCCGGTCATTTTGTTGGTCGGCCTGGCCGCCTGCTCCAAGCAGGACGACAAGGCCGCCACCACCGCGCCTGCCACCGGCGCCACGCCTGCGGCACCGGCTGCCGCGCCGACGCCGGCCACGGCAGTGTCGCCGCAGGTGCAATCGATGGCCGCCGACCAGTTGCGCGCATCGGCCACCAAGGCCTTGCAGGACAATCGCATGTACGCCCCGGCCGGCGACAACGCGGTGGAGTACTACCTGGCCTTGCGTGAAAAGCAGCCGCAGGACGCCACCGTCAACAGTGCGCTGACCGATCTGCTGCCGTACACGCTGATCGCCGCCGAACAGGGCATCAGCCGCGAAGAATTCCCCGAAGCGCAGCGCCTGATCGCGTTGATCGAAAAGGTCGACCCCAAGGCACCGGCACTGCCGCGCCTGAAGAGCGGCCTGGAAACCGGCATGAAGACCGCCGCCAGCCGCTCCGAGCAGGATGCCGAGCAGGCCAAGAAGCTGGTCGAAGACAAGGCCAAGCAGGCCGCTGAGCAGAAGCGTCTGGCCGAGCAGCAGACCCGCGAGGCGGCCGCTGCGCAGCAGATCGCCGCGCAACAGGAAGCCGCCCGCCAGCAGAGCGCCGAGGCCGAACGCCAGGCTGCGGCGCGCCGTCAGGCCGAGACCCCGACGCCTGCTCCGACCCCGGCCGCCCCGCGCCCGGCCCCGGCGACTGCCGCAGCTGCACCGGCCGCGCAGTCGCTGCGCCCGATCAGCACCCCGGCACCGCGTTACCCACCGGAAGCGCTGCGCGCCGGCACCTCCGGCGAAGTGCTGGTGGAGATCACCGTCGGCACCGACGGCTCGATCACCGCCTCGCGCGTGCTGCGCGCCACCCCGCCACGCGTGTTCGACCGCGAAGCGCTCAATGCGGTCAAGCGCTGGCGCTTTGAACCGGTGGCCGCACCGGTGACCACGCGACGCACGCTATCGTTCAACCCGGGCGGTTGAGTAGGGCGTTGGGCGATCGGGCACATCTGCATGCGGCTGAGTGAGTGAGTCTGTTGGTCGCTTGATCGCTTGATCGCTTGATCGCTTGGTTGCTTGATCGCTTGGTTGCTTGGTTGCTTGGTTGCTTGGTCGTTGATCGCTTGATTGGTCGATCGTTTGTTGATTGCTGGCTGATGGCTGATGGCTGATGGCTGCCGATGATCGATGCACTGCACGCCCGGCGAATGTCGGGTACCAAACAAAAAGCCCGCAGCGATGCGGGCTTTTTGTTTGCTGGTGATCGGTACCCTCATCCGCCCTGCGGGCACCTTCTCCCAATGGGAGAAGGAACATCAGCCGGAAATCGCCAGCCGCTCCTGGTGATAGCGCCGCACCGCTGCGTACCACAGCACCGCGGCCACACCGAAGCCCGCCAGCAGATACACCGCCCAGGTCTGCGCAGTGATGTGCTCGTGGCGGATCACCTTGAGCAGCATCTGGTTCTGCGCCAGAAACGGCACCGCGAAATGCCAGAGCTGCGTCTTCAACGGATACGCCATCAGCGCATAGCCCGGCAGCATCGGCAGCAGCAACAGCCAGGTCATATGCGCCTGCGCTTCCTTCATGCTCTTGGCGGCAGCGGCCAGATAGGTCAGCAGCGAGGTGCCGATGAACAGCATCGGCACCAGGATGAACAGCATCTGCAGCATCGGCACGAAGCCGACGTTGAGCTGGCGGCCCAGGTTCGAGGTGGACAGCTGCGCACTCAACTTGAAAGCCAGCAAGGTCAGCAACAGCGACACCATGCCGATCACGCAGGCAGCGGCGATCTTGCCGCTGACGATCGCACTGCGCGGCGCCGGGGTGGCCAGCAAGGGTTCCAGCGACTGGCGTTCGCGCTCGCCGGCAGTGGCATCCAGGATCAGCGAGGCGCCACCCAGAAACGAGGTGATCACCAGCAGCACCGGCAGCAGCATCGCCATCATCTGCCCGCGCTTGGCGTCGGCGGTGGCCAGATCCTGCGCGGCGATTTCCAGCGGCCTGCCCACCTGCGCGTCGATGCCGCGCGCCAGCAGGCGCAGTGCACCCACCTGCTGGCTATAGCTGCCGAGCGCAGCCTGCAGGCGCAGGCTCGGCACGTCGGCTTCACGCCGCGTGCTGTCCTTGATGACCTCCACCAGCGCCGGGCGCCCGGCGCGCCAATCGTCGGCGTAGCTGTCGCTGATGCGCAGCGCCACATCCACATCCTGATTGCGGATTGCGGCGGTCAGATCGGCCGGCGCATCGACCGCATTGAGCCCCTGCGCGGCCAGGAACCGCACCAGATTGGGCGCGTTCTCGCGGCCGAGCATGGGGATCTCCAACGGCTTGTCGATCTGCGTACGCACGCGGCTTTCGCTCAATGCGCCCATGCCCAGGATCAGCACCGGATACAGCAATGGCGACAGCAGCAACGCCAGTGCGAGCGTGCGGCGATCGCGGCCGATGTCGCGCAATTCCTTGCGCAGCACCGTCCATAGCGTGGACAACAACGATATGGTGCTCATGCGTGCAGTCCCTCGTCCGAACCGATCGCCTTGACGAAGGCGTCTTCCAGGTTGTCTTCACCGGTGCTGGCGCGCAGTTCGTCGGCGCTGCCGCAGGCCACCACCGTGCCCTTGGCGACGATGACGATGCGATCGCACAGCGCCGCCACCTCCTGCATGATGTGGCTGGAAAAGATCACGCAACGCCCCTCGGCCCGCAGTTGCTGCAAGAAGCCACGCATGGCGCGCGTGGTCATCACATCCAGCCCGTTGGTGGGCTCGTCGAGGATGACGTTGCGCGGGTCGTGCACCAGCGCGCGCGCAATCGCGGTCTTGGTGCGCTGGCCCTGGCTGAAGCCTTCGGTCTGACGGTCGAGAATGTCGTCCATGTCCAGCGCGGCCGACAGCAGGCGCGTGCGCTCGGCGATCTGAGCACGCGACAGGCCATGCAGCTCACCGAAATAGGCGATGTTCTCGCGCGCGGTCAGCCGCTTGTAGACGCCGCGCGCATCCGGCAACACACCCAGCGCGCGGCGCACCGTCACCGGGTCGCGGGCGGCATCCACACCGTCCACCATGACGCTGCCCTGGTCGGGCGACATCAGCGTGTAGAGCATGCGCAAGGTGGTGGTCTTGCCGGCGCCGTTGGGACCGAGCAGGCCGGTGATCTGGCCGTCGGCAGCACTGAAGCTGACCCCATCCACCGCCTTCACCAGGCCGGTCTTGGTCTTGAACGATTTGTGCAGGTTGTCGACGACGATCATGCGTGCGCCTCCGTGGCGTGGTCGGTGCGGCTCATGGTTCCCATCCGTTGAACGAGGTAAACGCAGGCACGTTGTTGAGATCGGCAACGCACTGCGCGTCCAGCCCACCGGCATTGGTGGTTTCCATGAACTGGGCCATCAGTTTGGGGATGCAGCCCAGCGCCATGACGCTGTGTCCCTGGCCGGGCGCAACCAGATGCCGCCCATTGGGCAGTCCCTTGAGCACGGTGTCGGCATAGCGTGGCGGCGTGACCGGATCCAGCTGACCGGACAACAGCAAGGCCGGAACCTGCGAGCGCAGTGGCGCGGTGAAGTCGGCGGCACGTTTGCCGGTGGGCCACACAGGGCATGCGGCAAAGACGCTGCGTGGGACATCCTCGCCCAGCAGCAGCGCCTGGTGTTCGGGCGCCGGGCGATAGCGATCCGCATCTTCAGCGCACACCACCGACCATTGCATGGGCTGGTTGATCTGCATGTCCATGTGCGACAACGCCATCAGCGACGCGTAGCGACCCGCGGCGGCTTCATCCAGCACCAGCGGCAGCAGGGCAGCGCTCTGCGGTGCGTAGGAGAACGTAAACGCCAGGCCTATCACCGCATCGGCGGTCACCCGGTCGCGCTTGATGGCGTTGGTGCGCAGATCGCGATACTCCACCTCCGGTGATTCGGTCTTCAACCGCTCCATGACGGTGCGCAGTTGCGTGCGCACATCGGTGGGAAAGCGCGCGCGACACGCGGCGATGGCACGGCACTGTTCGGACTGCAGGATCAGTGCATCTTCGAAGGTGCGTGCAAACTCACCACTGATCACCAGATCGCTGGGCGCAACGCCATCAAGCACGATGGCCCGCGTCTGTGCGGGATAGCGTTTGGCATAGTGCTGCGCCACCCGCGTGCCGTAAGACACACCGACCAGGTCGATACGTGGCACGCCCAGGGCGGCTCTGACTGCATCCAGATCGCCGATGGCTTCGGCGGTGGTGTAGTACCGCGGGTCGGCACGGCCTCGCAGGCCTTCGGCACACTGCTTGGCATGGGCCATCAATTCTTCCGGACTGGACGCCATGCCGGTCTGCAACGGCTTGCCATCGGCAGTCTCGCAACGCAGTGGGTGCGATCCCCCGGTGCCGCGTTGATCGACCAGAAAGATGTCGCGCTTTTTACGCACTTCGCGCAATGCCGCCGCGGCGATGGCGGCAACCTCGGTCGCCGATTGCCCCGGCCCGCCGGCGATGAAGAACACCGGATCCGGCGTGCTGCCGGCGCCGGCATCGCTTTCCAGCCAGGCGATCTTCAGATCGATGCTGCGCCCGGTCGGCGCGGCCGGGTTTTCCGGCACGCGCAGGCTGGCGCATTGTGCCTCGATATTGCCGGCCGCGCTGCCGGAACTCAGCGTGCACGGTGCAAATTGCAGCGTGCCGTAGCGAGTGCCTGCGGCGGTGCCGGTCTGTAGCTTGGCCGCCTGCGGCTGCGCGGTGCCGGGCGTGGCTGCGCCCGCCTTGGGCGCGGCAACTGCGTTTTCAGCCGATTTTTCCGCAGGCTGACATCCGGTTGCCAGCAATGCGATCAGCAGCGCCGCCACCAGTGTGGGTTGCTTCACCATATTCACCATCTCTCCTGATAGTTCCTGTCCCCTGACGCCGCATCCGGTCGGGCGTGACCGGCGCGGCTACTGCCCGTCTTCGTAAAGAAAGACGTGCTCGATCGATTCCCCAAACAGACGCGCGATGCGAAATGCCAACGGCAGACTGGGATCGTACTTGCCGGTTTCCAGCGCATTGATGGTCTGCCGCGATACGCCCAGGCGTTCGCCCAACTCGCCCTGTGACCAGCCGCTGGCCTCGCGCAATTCGCGCACCCGGCTATTCATTCGAACCGTCGGGCATTGATGCTTTTGGTGATGCCGTAGATGGCGCACAACATCGGAAACACCCACAACATCGCCACCGTCGCGGGGATGTCGATCAGCTCGGCGGCCTGCAGGAACCCGCCGGTCATGTACGCGCCGCTGACCAGGCCGGCGGCAATGGCGATCGACTCCAATTCGATGCGCCGCTGCATTTCGTCCGAGTCGCGCACGTAGCGCGCCACCGCGCGGATCACCAGGGCGACCAGCACGGCCGGCAACAAGGCGATCAGCACGCGTGCCCAGCTCGGATCCACATGCGCAAGCAAGTATCTCCAGAACAGCATCACCACCACATACAAGCCCATCGGCACGCCGAATTCGCGGTAATAGCGCCGCGCCAATGCCGGCCGTGTGCTGTCGCGCAGGCTACCGCGCGACAGCAAGAGCAGCAGCGACAGCACCAGGCAGGACACGCCCGCGCCGGCACAGAGCCCGGCAAGGTGGGCACTCATCGGCAGCAGCTGCCAGCGACCGAGCGCGCTGACGGCGAGCAGGCCGGCTCCCAGACCGAGCGCCAGCAGCGCATTGCGTTTGCAGCGGCTCATATGCGTTGCCTCGCGCGCGCCGATGGGCGCACTGGCAGGCCAGTGTTCCCCATCCCGGCATCGCCGCGCAGCGGCCGCTGCGCCGACCATGCCGGTGTGCATTCCCGTTGCCGATGCTGCTGACGCATTCCCTTCGCCTGTCAAGTTAACTTGACAGGCACGATGCGCCTGGCGCGGCCGGCTGTCAAGCACCCTTTACACACTCGACCGCGTGCAATCCCTGCTCATCGCCACGCAACGCTGGCAGCAGGAAGACCAAGCACGCCCGTCCGCAGCACTGGGCCGGAGCTGGGTTACGCTCCGCGATCGAACATTGGCGGGAGCGGTGATGCGTCTGAAGATCTGGTTGGCAATTGCACTGAGCGGCTGCATGGCGAGCTCTGCCATGGCGCAGGAGGCGGCGCCTCGCACGATCGAGCTGGATCTGGCCAGCGCCGCCGGGCCGGTCGACCGGTTCTACGACCTGTCGATCGGCTCGGACTTTCCCGGCACCTTGATCCGCAGCGACAGCCAGGCGCAACTGGTTCCGGCGGTGCAGGAGCTGGGGTTTCGCTATATCCGCTTCCACGACGTGTTCCACGACGTGCTCGGCACGGTGAAAGACGTCGACGGCACGCTCGTCTACGACTGGACCAAACTGGATCAGCTCTACGATGCGCTGCTGGCCAAACGCATCCGTCCGTTCGTGGAATTGGGCTTTACGCCCGGCGCGATGAAGACCTCCGAGCAGACGCTCTTCTACTGGAAGGGCAACACCTCGCATCCGGACCCGGCCAAGTGGACGCAGCTGATCGACGCCTACGTGCGCCACATCCGTGCGCGCTACGGTGCCGACGAGGTGCGGCAGTGGTACTTCGAGGTGTGGAACGAGCCCAACCTCAAGGATTTCTGGGAGAACGCCGACCAGCAGGCCTACTTCGACCTGTATGCGAACACCGCGCGCACGATCAAGGCGATCGATCCGCAGCTGCGCGTCGGTGGCCCCTCCACCGCCGGTGCGGACTGGGTGCCGGAACTGCTGGCCTTCGTTGCCAAGCACAAACTGCCGATCGACTTCGTCACCACGCATACCTATGGCGTGGACGGCGGCTTTCTCGATGAGGACGGCAAGCAGGACGTCAAGCTGTCGGCATCGCCAGATGCCATCGTCGGCGACGTGCGCCGCGTGCGTGCACAGATCCAGGCCTCGCCGTTTCCGGATCTGCCGCTGTACTTCACCGAGTGGAGCAGCAGCTACACGCCGCGCGATTTCGTCCACGACAGCTACATCAACGCGCCCTACATCCTGACCAAGCTCAAGCAGGTGCAAGGCCTGGTGCAGGGCATGAGTTACTGGACCTATACCGATCTGTTCGAAGAACCCGGCCCGCCGCCCACGCCCTTCCACGGCGGCTTCGGGCTGATGAATCGCGAGGGCATCCGCAAGCCGGCGTGGTTTGCCTACAAATACTTGAACGCGCTCAAGGGCCGCGATGTTCCACTGCGCGATGCGCACGCATTTGCGGCGGTGGATGGCCAGCGCATCGCCGCGCTGGCCTGGGATTGGCAGCAGCCGGTGCAGGCGGTGAGCAATACCCCGTTCTATACCAAACAGGTGCCGAGCACCGACAGCGCAGCGCTGGTATTCCGCTTGGCGCACGTGCCGGCCGGCAACTACCGGCTGCAGGTGCGCAAGACCGGCTACCGGCGCAACGATCCACTGTCGCTGTACATCGACATGGGCATGCCCAAGGACCTGGCGCCGCGGCAGCTGGCGCAGTTGCAGCAGGCCACGCGCGACACGCCCGAGCAGGACCGGCGCGTGCGCGTCGGCACCGATGGCGTGGTGGAGATCCGCGTGCCGATGCGCAGCAACGATGTGGTGCTGATGACGCTGGAGCCGTCGGCGCGCTGAGCGCCCGGCACGCCATTGCGCCTGCAATCAGGCGAGGCGTTGGGTGTGGATTGCGTGCGCGCAGCGATGCGCGCAGTTCGGCGCGACGCCCCGACCGTGCATCGTTCGCGACGTCGGGTTCGTCATGCGTGCGTTGCCGCATGTCACGCGCATCGCCGCAGGACATTGCAGGCACGACATCATCAAGGTCCAGCGCGCTGGACCGTCACTCAGTCCGCGCAGCGCACAAGGTGAAAAGCGAATCGGCGTGATCGCATGGACCCGATGTGCAGAACTTGAAGCGGCAAACAAAACGTAGCGCGCAGTGACCAGCGGGTGCAGACAGCGCGGAGCAACCGCAGTGCACGAGTGGTACATGCCAGGCGCGGGCACCGGCCGCGCCCACCTGACGGTGAGCGCAGTCGTTTTGATGGCCGCTCTTACTTGAGATAGGTCTTGAGAATGGCGGTGATGTCGTCGACCGCCAGCTCGCGCTCGCCCAGCGCCTCCGGTGCCGCGACATGGTGCTTCAAGTGCTCGCTGAGCAGCTCGACCATCAGGCCCTGCGCCGCGCCACGAAACGCCGCCACCTGCGTCAGCAACGCGGTGCAGTCCACGTCCTGCGCCAGAGCTTTCTCCAGCCCCTCCACTTGCCCACGGATCCTGCGCACGCGGGCGAGCAGTTTGGATTTGTCCTGATTCAGATGTGCCATTGCCATATACCCCCTGGGGGTATCTGAGATACCATAGGGGGGTATCGTAGCCAGAGCCTCTTCCGATGTCGATCACGCACGCCGCTCCGCACTGCGCGCAATCGCATACATTCGCCAGCGCCAACCCGCTTGCCGAGCGCAGCACCCGCAAGGCCGTCATCCTGACCGTGGTCATGATGGTGGTGGAGATCGTCGGCGGCTGGACGCTCAATTCCATGGCCCTGCTCGCCGATGGCTGGCATATGAGCTCGCACGCACTGGCGCTGGGGCTGGCACTGTTTGCCTACCGTTTCGCGCAGCGCAATGCCAACGACCTGCGTTTCAGCTTCGGCACCTGGAAGGTCGAAGTGCTGGGCGGCTATACCAGCGCCATCCTGCTGTTGGGCGTGGCCGGCCTGATGGCGTTTCAGTCGATGGAACGGCTGTTCTCGCCCAAGCGCATCCAGTACCAGGAAGCCACCGTCATTGCCGTCATCGGCCTGCTGGTCAACCTGATCTGCGCCTGGTGGTTACGCGACTCGCATGGCCATGCGCATGGCCATCACCACGGCCACGCCCACGCGCATGACGGTCATGGTCATGGTCATGGTCGTGGTCATGGTCATGGTCATGGTCGTGGTCATGGTCATGGTCATGGTCATGGTCATGGTCATGGTCATGGTCATGGTCATCATGATGCTCATGCCGATCTCAATCTGCGTGCCGCGTATCTGCACGTGGTGGCCGATGCGGCGACCTCGGTCCTGGCGATCGTCGCGCTGCTCGCCGGCATGTACTGGGGCGTGACCTGGCTGGATCCGATCATGGGCATACTCGGCGCGGTGCTGGTCACCGTGTGGGCGTGGGGGCTGCTGCGCAGTACCGGCCGCGTGCTGCTGGATGCGGAGATGGATGCGCCGGTGGTCGAAGAAGTGAAGCAGGTCATCGCCGAGCTGCCGCATGCCATCGACATCGGCGACCTGCATGTCTGGCGCGTGGGCAGCGATCGTTATGCCTGCGTCGTCAGTCTGGTCACGGCAGCCGACATCGATGCGGACCTGGTCCGCGCTGCCCTGCAGATCCACGAAGAACTGGTGCACATCACCGTCGAGTTGCAGCGCCCGCCAATGGCGCGGGCTGCGGTCTGACGATTCGGCGGCGCGCTGCATTCGGCGCCCTGCAATAGTGAGCGCGGAAGCGGTCGGTGAGAATGCCAGCCCGAGCAGCAGTGGCTCCAGTTGCACCACGCGCCGGAGCACAGGATGCGACTGCAGCAGCGCAGTGGGGGGAGGGATGGCCGGGACAGCATCGCGATGCTGTCGAGGGGCCTTGAACGCATCGGGACCCGCCACCGGGCGCGATCGGTGGATGCCGAGCAAGCCAGCCCGGCACCGTACGACTGGCTCAGGTTTTTGCCGGAGCCGGGCTGACGTATTTCTCGCGGCGGATCTGCGCGTTCGGCAGGCCGGCTGCCTTCAGGGCCTCGATGCAGCTGTCCACCATATCCGGGTTGCCGCACAGGTAGGCAATATCGCCTTGCGCATCGGGCGCGCATTCGGCTAGCTGCTGCTGCACGTAACCGTGCCGCACATCGGCATGCGGCTGCTCGGGCAGCTCGCGCGAAAAACACGGCACGTAGCGGAACTGCGGGTGCGCATCGGCAAACGCGCGGAAGTCGTCGCCATACAACAGCTCGGCCGGCGTGCGTGCGCCCTGCAGCAGCAGCACCTGCACGCCACGGGTGGCGATCGCCTCGGCCAGCAACGGCAGCATCGACCGGTACGGGGTGACGCCGGTACCGGTGGCGATCAGCACATAGCGCCGGTTGTGGTCGCCCGGCGGCAGGCAGAAGCGCCCGTAGGGGCCGCTGGCCTGCAACTGGTCGCCGATCTGCAGACCTTCGAACAGCGCGGTGGCCGAGCCGCCGGGCACGAAGCTCACCGCGATATCCACCGCCTCGCCCGGTCCGAGCGCATGGTCGTGGATGGTCGCCAGCGAATAGCTGCGCTTGGTCGGCGTGCCGTCGGCGGCATCGAAATGGATCTGGATGAACTGCCCGGGCTGGAAATCCAGCGGCTGCCCGTCGTCACGCAGGAACTGGCAGTGGGCCACGGTGGGCGCAATCATGCGCCGGTCGACAAGCTTGAGGGGGAATTGAACGGGCACGAACGTATTTGGGACAGTCTGTGATCGGGGCTTGCCCCCGCGGGCTTCTATAATAACGGCCTGCAACTCGCTGCGCCGTCACGCTGACGCGAAGGAACATCTTGAATTCTCCATCTCCGATCACCGCACCCGCGCTGCGTGTGTGCGATCTGCGCAAGACCTACGACAACGGCACCCAGGCGCTCAAGGGCGTCTCGCTGGACGTGGCGCCAGGCGATTTCTTCGCCCTGCTCGGCCCCAACGGCGCCGGCAAATCCACCCTGATCGGCATCATCAGCTCGCTGGTGAACCTGTCCGCCGGCCAGGTGGAAGTGTTCGGCACCGACCTGGTCGGCCAACGCAGCGATGCGATGCGCCTGATCGGGCTGGTCCCGCAGGAGGTCAACTTCAACCTGTTCGAAAAACCCTTCGACATCCTGGTCAACTACGCCGGTTTCTACGGCATGCCGCGCGCCGAGGCCGAGCGCCTGGCCGAAGCGGAGCTGCGCCGCTCGCACCTGTGGGAAAAGGCCCAGGTGATGAGCCGCACGCTGTCCGGCGGCATGAAGCGCCGGCTGATGATCGCCCGCGCCATGATGACCCAGCCGCGGCTGCTGATCCTGGACGAGCCCACCGCCGGCGTGGACATCGAGATCCGCCGCGACATGTGGCGCGTGCTCAAGGAGATCAACGCCGCCGGCACCACCATCATCCTGACCACGCATTACCTGGAAGAAGCCGAGCACCTGTGCCGCAACCTGGCCATCATCAACCACGGCCAGATCGTCACCCAGGGGCCGATGCGCGAACTGTTGGCCAAGCTCGACGTGGAAGGCTTCCTGTTCGATATCGACGGCGACCTGCCGGCCGAATTGCCGGTGATCGAAGGCACCACGCTCACCGCCATCGATGGCCACACGCTGGACCTGGACATGCCGCGCGCGATGGACCTCAACCGCGTGTTCGCCACGCTCGGCAGCGCCGGCATCCGGGTGCGCTCGATGCGCACCAAGAGCAACCGGCTGGAAGAGCTGTTCGTGCGCCTGACCGGTGACGCCCCGGTACCGGCCACCGCCCCAACGCCTGTCGCCCCCAACGGCACACCGCCCGCGCAGCCGCGCAGCGGAGGCCAGCCATGAACGAGATCCGCACCGTGACCGAACCCACCAACGCGCGCCGCAACTGGATTGCGCTGGGCACCATCGTGCGCCGCGAAGTGCAGCGCATCCTGCGCATCTGGGGCCAGACCCTGGTGCCGCCGGCCATCACCATGACGCTGTACTTCTTGATCTTCGGCGGGCTGATCGGCTCGCGCGTCGGCGACATGGGCGGCTATTCGTACATGCAGTTCATCGTGCCGGGCCTGGTGATGATGAGCGTGATCCAGAACAGCTACGGCAACATCTCCTCCAGCTTCTTCGGCGCCAAGTTCGGCCGGCATGTGGAAGAGCTGCTGGTCAGCCCGATGCCCAACTGGGTGATCCTGTGGGGCTACGTCTCCGGCGCGGTGCTGCGCGGGGTGATGGTCGGCGCGTTGGTGCTGATCATCGCGATGTTCTTCACCCCGGTGCGCATCCCGCATCCGCTGGTCACGCTGACCACCGTGTTGCTGGGCGCGACCATCTTCTCGCTGGCCGGCTTCGTCAATGCGGTGTACGCCAAGAAGTTCGACGACGTGGCGATCGTGCCGACCTTCATCCTGACCCCGCTGACCTACCTGGGCGGCGTGTTCTACTCGGTGAAGCTGCTGCCGCCATGGGCCGAAGCGGCCACCCACGCCAACCCGATCTTCTACATGGTCAACGCGTTCCGCTACGGCCTGCTCGGCAGCTCGGACGTGCCGATCTGGGTCGCCTACGCGCTGATGCTGGGCTTTGTCGCGGTCCTCAGCGCGCTGGCGCTGTGGCTGCTGCGCCGTGGCGTGGGTTTGCGGAGCTGATGACGATGGCGATGCGTATCCTCATCCTCGGTGCCGGCGGCACCGGCGGTTATTTCGGTGGACGCCTGGCGCAGGCCGGTGTCGATGTGACCTTTCTGGTGCGCGGTGCACGGGCCGCGCAGCTGCAGGCCGATGGCTTGCGTATCCGCAGTCCCTTGGGCGATGCGGATCTGCCGGTGGCGCATGTCACCGCGCAGGACTTGCCGGCCCTGGTGGCGCAGCGGCCGTTCGATCTGGTGATCCTCAGCTGCAAGGCCTACGACCTGGATAGCGCGATCGAGGCGATTGCGCCGGCGGTGGGCGAGCACACGACGTTGCTGCCGATCCTCAACGGCCTGCGCCATTACGCGGCGCTGGACGAGCGTTTCGGTGCCGCACGCGTGCTGGGCGGGCTGTGCTTCATCAGCGCGACCAAGGGCGAGCACGGTGAGATCCTGCACCTGGGCAAGCCGGCGGCAATGACCTTCGGCGAACGCGATGGCCGCGCCGCATCGGCATGCGTGCAGGCGCTTGCGGCGGCCTGCGCGCAAGCCGGCATCGATCATGTGGCCAGCGAGCAGATCGCTCAGGAGCAGTGGATCAAGTACAGCTTCCTCACCGCGCTGGCCGCTGCCACCTGCCTGATGCGTGCACCGGTCGGGGCGATCGTCGCCACCGACGACGGCCGTGCGTTGATCAACGGCCTGTACAACGAATGCCTGTGGGCCGCCGATGCGGCCGGGCAGCCGATTCCGGAAGCTGCGCGGGCCAAGGCGCTGCAGACCTTGTTGCAGGTGGATTCGCCGCTGAAGGCCTCGATGCTGCGCGATCTGGAAGCCGGCCAGGACGTGGAAGCGGCGCAGATCGTCGGCGACATGCTCAGGCGGGTGCGCGAGACAGGGCGCAATGCGCCGCTGCTGATGGCGGCCAATGTGCATCTGCAGGCGTATCAGGTGTTGCGGCATAGCTGAGGGTGTTGGGGTGCGGGTGCGGCAGGGGTGCGTGTAGACGGTACCCCCATCCGCCCTGCGGGCACCTTCCCCGGCGGGGGAAGGGCTGCGACCTGGAGCGGACGGCTTTTTGTGTAGCGCCGTCCGCCTCTCTGGCACCTCCACCCTTGTCGCGGCTGATTGGCGCCCTTTCGGCGCTGATCGTTGAAGCGGTCTTCGGAAAGAAGCTGACTCCTGATGCCTGCTTCGATCAGGCGCATGCGTTGCAGTGCCAACGCATGACCACTGCAAGGCGACATCGCCGCAACGCGCCACCGCCGACATGGGCATTGCCATTGCCTTCGCGCCATCACGACGCGGTGCGCACGATGCTCTGCATCCCCTCGCCCATGTCGCCGCCGATGAAACTGCTCAGCCACCTGTTCCGTGCCGGTCACTTCGTGATCCTGGCATTTTTTGTGCTGTGCGCGGCGGGTCTGGTGGCGATGGCCGGGCTGGAGCTGTGGCATGGCTTTACCCCGGGCGGCGACATGGTGGTGCGCGACCGCTTCAACGTGGTGCTGGAGGCGATCGGCCTGCTCACCGTGGCGCTGGTGACGCTGGAGCTGGGCCAGACCATCTTCGAGGAAGAGATCCTGCGCGACGTCAAGGTCAGCGGTCCCACGCGCGTGCGCCGCTACCTGTCGCGGTTCTTCGTGGTGATCGTGATTGCGCTGGCGATCGAAACGCTGGTGTCGATCTTCGAGCTGATGCACGACGACCCGGCCAAGCTGCCGTATGCGGCGGCGGTGGGCCTGTGCGCGGCGCTGTTGCTGATTGCCTGGGGCGTATTCGTCAAACTCAATCGCAGCGCCGAAGAGCTGGAGCCCGAGGCGATGGCGGAAACCAAACGCGAGGACCGCGAGGTCGAGGAATAAACGCCGTCAGCTGCTGACGGCTGGCAGCGGCGGCACCGTGGTCGGCTTGCCGTCGTCGCCGAGCGCGATCATCACGAAGTGGCCGCGGGTGCACAGCTCGCGCGCCCCGCTGAGCAGGTCTTCGGCGATCAGTTCCACTTCCACTTTGATCGAACTGCGCCCCACCGACACCACCCGCGCGATGGTTTCCACCATCTGGCCCTGGCGGATCGGCAGCTTGAAATCCACCTGGTCCGAGCGTGCAGTGACTACCGAACGCCGCGCATAGCGCGATGCGGCCAGGAATGCGGCCTTGTCCATCCATGCCAGCGCCTGCCCACCGAACAGCGTGCCCATGTGGTTGGTGTGGTTGGGAAACACGATCTCGGCCATGCGGACTTCGATCGGTGGCTGGGTCTGCAGGCTGTCTGACATGGGGGTTTCCAGGGAAAGGGGTCGCTGCGCGCCAGGGCGATTGCAGCAGCCTGGCACCCACAGGATAGGCGGTCAGCCGCAGCGGCGTACGCCGGAACGTAGCGCAGTGGTGATGGGCAGCCATCTTGCCGACGCAGGCGCTGCACTGCGCTTGCGCGCGGCTGCCGTGGGCGGGTCGGCCGGTGGCCGGCATACGGCGTGGCTGTCGTGTACCGCAGCGCGCACGATGGGGTTTATCGGGACGGCGGTCGCGGCCGGGGCCGCTCCTACGGGAGCATCAGATTGCGTCTCGCTCGCTTAGGCGGCATGCAGCCACCTTTCCGATGCGATGACGGGCAACCGCAGGCGCGCAGGCGGCTGCGCGCCACGGTGGCTCAGAGGCTGGTCTTGACCGCGGTTTCCACCTGCGCCGGCGACTGGAAGCCGGGCAGGCGCGCCACCTCGCTGCCATCGCGGTACAGCGCCAGGGTCGGGGTCTGGCGCAGGCCCAGGTCGCGGAAGAACTCCTCGCCCACCACTTCCAGCTTGACCTTCAACAAGGCCACACCTTCGGCGGCATCGCTGTTGGCGAACTTGTCCAGCGACATGTCGAGCATGCGGCAGCCGGGGCAGTTGTCCTTGTAGAAATCCACCAGCGCGCGCGGATGCGCGGCCAGGGTGGCGGTGTAGTGCTCAGGCGACGTGACGGTAATGGTCTGCATCATGGGGATCGTTCTTGCATTGGGCCAGGACCTCGTCGGTCCAGGCGGCGATGGCCTGCGCGTCGCGCTGGCCGTGGGGCATCTGTTCGATGGTCAAACGCGGAAACGGGCTAGCGAAGAAATGGGCGATGCGATGCACCGCGCCGCAAAAATAGTCCTCGCCCCACTGCGTTTCGCCGGTGCCGAACACCGCCACCCGCGGCGGCTTGCCCAGCGTCTCGACCAATTCGACGATGAAGCGTTTCATCTCTGCCGGCGTACGGCCGCCGTTGTCGGTCCAGCTACCGAGCAGAAACAGTTCGTACTGCCCCGGCGCATGCGGCACCTGCGCCAGCGTCTGCACATCGGTTTCCACCCAGGTCACCGCATGCCCGGCCGCTTCGCAGCGCAGTGCAACACTGCGCGCGACATCGCGCGTGTTGCCGCTCAACGAGGCCAGTGCGAGCAGGATGTTCATGAGGCGGGGATTCGGGAGTCGTGATTAGGGATTCGTCTAAAGCAGGGATTGGAGAGTCGAAGTGGAGATTCGTCAAAGCCCATCAAGTTGCTGTTGCAAATCCCGCCTACCCACTCTCCAATCCCGGATCTTGATGATTCGTAAAGCGCATCGATGCGGCTGCGGCGAATCCCAAATCCCGAATACCTAGTCCCGGCTCCTCACAGATCGTCGAAGCCGTTATCCGAGTTGGTCTTCTTGTACGAGGCATTGCGCATCTCGAAGAAGTCGGTCTTGGTTTCGGTGAAGTTGTCGGCGTAGGCCTTGATCCACGGCATCACGTTGTCGTTGGCGCCTTCGTACAGCTTCTCGATGCCGAGCATGCCGGCCATCTTGTTGGCGCGGTACTTCACGTAGCGGATCATCTCGTCGACGTCGATGCCGTCGATGCCGTCCAGCACTTCGGCCGTCCACACCGTTTCCAGGTCGATCGCGTGCTCGAAGGCCTTGTGCACGTAATCGGTGAGCTGGTCGCCCTGCAATGCCTGGTTCTCGCCGATGATGGCGCGAATCAGCTCGCTGATGAACTTTGAGTGGGCCAGCTCGTCGCGGTTGATGAAGCTGATGATCTTGCCGGTGCCGGTCATGCGGTTCTGGCGGACCAGATTGTAGAAATACGCAAAGCCGGAATAGAAGTTGATGCCTTCCAGGATCGAGGACTGGATCAGCGCGCGGATCAGCGTTTCGGCCGTCTTGTCGCGCATGAAGTCTTCGTAGGCGCCCATGATCGGCGCATTGCGCTTGATGATGGTCGGATGCGTGCGCGCGATCTCGAACACGCGGTTCTGATCGGCCAGGCCGGTGATCGAGGCCAGCACGTAGCTGTAGCTCTCGTTATGGATCACTTCCTGCTGGCCGATGATCGCGGCATTGGCGTGCGCGGCCGGGTCGGTGATGTATTCGGCGACGTTGTAGATGAAGCGCGTCTGCGGCGAATCCAGCGTGGCCAGCAGGCCTATGATCGAGTCGTAGGCATTCTTCTCGCGCGCCGACAGCTCGTTGTACTGGCGCGCGTCGCCCTTCATGTCCACTTCGTCGGGGATCCAGAAGTTGGTCGACAGCTCCTTGTAGGCCCGATAGAAGGACGGGTACGGGATGTCGTTCCAGTTGAGGATGCCGGAGGTTTCGCCATTGATGATAGCGGTGGAGCGGTTCGGGTGACGCGGCTCCAGGATCTTGATGCGCTCAAGCGGTGTTGCGGACATGGGTCTCTACTCGTGTTTCAGGCGTCGCGCGTACGGCGGCGCAACAAATCAATCTGGAGGAAAGCCCCCTGAGTCAGGGGGCGCGCCGAAGGCGCGGGGTGTGGGAGCTGGTGAAGCAGGGTCCACGGTTCGCAACGCGAACCGTGGAAGCGAAGCGCGAATGCGCTTAGCTACTGCATGCGCTTTAGCTCGAACACCACTCGCATTCGCTGATGTCGATGTCGTTGGAGCGCACGTAGTACGTGGTCTTCAGGCCTTCGCGCCAGGCCGTCATGTGCAGGTCCAGCAAGGTGCTCGCACGGATGGTGCTGGGCACGTAGAAGTTGAAGCTGATCGACTGATCGATATGCCGCTGGCGACGCGCGTTCTGACGTACGCTGGCGAACTGGTCGACCTTGTAGGCGCCCTTTTCGTAGTACGGCCAGGTTTCCAGCGACAGGCCAGGTGCGGCGACCGGACGACGGAAGTCCTTCTTCTCTTCGTAGTAGAACGCGCTGTAGATCGGGTCGATCGAGGCGGTGGAACCGGCGATCTGCGCGGTGCTCATGTTCGGCGCAACCGCCAGCATCCAGGCATTGCGCACGCCGTTGACGGCCACCTGTGCGGACAGCTCCAGCCACTGCGGGCTGTTGTAGTCGCGCGCACGGAAGTACTCGCCGGTGTGCCAGTCGCTGCCACGGAACACGCTGTAGGTGCCCTTTTCCTTGGCCAGCTCCATGCTCGCCTGGACGGTCAGATAGTTGATGCGCTCGTACAGCTCGTCGCTGTAGTCCTCGGCTTCCTTGGCATTCCAGTGGATGGACTTCTGCGCCAGCAGATGGTGCCAGCCGAAGGTGCCCAGGCCGATGGCACGGTACTTCTGGTTGGTGATGGTGGCCTGCGGCACCGGCAACTGATTCAGATCGATCACGTTGTCGAGCATGCGCACCTGGATCGGAATCAAGCGCTCCAGCACGTCGGCGCCCAGCAGATCGGCCTGGTCTGCCTGCACGGTGATCGCGCGGCCCAGGTTGATCGAGGACAGGTTGCACACGACGAAGTCGCCGGCCTTCTTGGTGGTGACGATCTGATTGCCGCTGATGATCTCCTGCATCATCCGCGTCGGGCTCATGTTCTGCAGGATCTCGGTGCACAGGTTGGACGAATAGACCATGCCCTCGTGCTTGTTCGGGTTCTTGCGATTGACTTCATCGCGATAGAACATGAACGGGTTGCCGGTTTCCAGCTGGCTGACCATGATCCGCTTAAAGATCTCGATCGCCTTGACCGTCTTGCGGGTGATGCGCTCGTCGGCAACCACTTCCTCGTACTTGCGACGGAAGCTGCTGTTGGCGTCGCCCTTCTTCTCGTCGTAGAAGTCCTGCAGGTACCAGCCCTTGATCCGCTTCACTTCGTGCGGATCGAACAGGTACCAGTCGCCACGACGCTCGACCGCTTCCATGAACAGGTCGGGGATGCACACCGAGGTGAACACGTCGTGCGCACGCAGGCGCTGGTCGCCGTTGTTCAGGCGCAGATCCAGGAACGACTCGATGTCGCGGTGGAAGATGTCCAGATAGACCGCGATGGCGCCCTTGCGCTGGCCCAGCTGATCCACCGACACCGCAGTGTTGTTGAGCTGCTTGATCCACGGCACCACGCCGCCGGAGGAATTGGACACGCCGCGGATCGCCGAACCGGACGAACGCACATAGCCCAAATACGCGCCCACGCCGCCGCCGTGCTTGGACACGCGCGCCACGTCGGTGTTGGAGTCGTAGATGCCCTGCAGGCTGTCGTCGACGGTGTCGATGAAGCAGCTCGACAGCTGGCCGCCGACCTTGCCGGCGTTGGCCAGGGTCGGAGTGGCCACGGTCATGTACAGGTTGGACAGCGCCCAGTAGGCCTCGCCGACCAACTGCATGCGGCGCTCGCGGCTGCCCTTGCCGTTGCCGATCTCGTCCTGCATCAGGTACAGCGCGATGGTCAGCCAACGCTCCTGCGGCAGCTCGAACACGCCGCGCGAGTTGTCGGTGGCCAGGTAACGCGTGGCCAGCAGGTACAGGCCGTTGTAGGCGAACAGCTTGTCGCGCTCGGGCTCGATCATCTTGCCGGCTTCGATCAGCTCGTCCTTGGAGTAGCGGCGCAGGATGTCGTTGGAATAGACATTGCGGTCGGCCAGGCTCTCCTGCAGGCCGACGAACGAGCCGTACTTCTGGCTGGCGTCGTAGAAACGGTTGCGGCTGGCGCGCTTGTACAGGCGGCGCAGGTACAGGCGCGCGGCAAAGTGCTCCCACTCCGGGGTGGTCAGATCGACGCGGGCCTCGGCCTCGCGGATCAGGTGGTCGACCAGGTCGTCAGCGTTGACGCTGTCCTTGCGGTCGACGAAGCCGAACACCGAGCGCTTGTAGTCGGCCACGTCCAGCTGCGGGAATTCGGCATGGATCTGGTCGATGGCGCGCTCCAGGCGCTCCGGCTCGAACGGGATCCGGCGGTTGCCGGCTTCCTTGGTGATCCAGGTGGCGACGGCTTGTTCTTCGATGGTCTGTGCGTGCATTGCAATGGCTTGGCGGGGAGGCGGCACGATGTCCGACGGGTCGGTCAATTCCGGCGCGCCGCAACCGGGCGCGCTGACACTGGCGGGAACGCTGGTGGGTGTTGCGGTACCGGCGGCGATCGCGGCAAGGGTGTCGTTGGTGGTCATGCGTCCTCCATGCGTAGGCACACGAACCCGGCTGGGGACGGGTTGCGGCCGGATCCGGATTCCCTGGACAGCGATGGCGGTGCGCGACGACCAGCACGCAAGACCCACGGTCTGCGGCGGCATCGCCTTCACCAGCCATCTCCTTACCGGAGATTCCACGGCCGCCACCGCGCGGTGTGCTGTCGCGCAGTGGTCGGTGGCGAAACAACCGCGGCGCAACGAGACCACGCCGCCCGCTCCAGGCGACGCCCGGATGGCTGTGATCGTTCGTTGCTGCCGCCGCGGAGAGGCGTTTGATTGGCAACCTGCTGCAAATCATGCTCTCACTGGTCCGGACGCCTTGGGGCGACCAACCACCGACTCCCCCAAGATAGTGGGGTCACCCGGAGGGGTCAACACCAAATGTAGGAAAATCGCGAAAACCCTTACAGCACAAAGCACTGTCTGACGAACGGTCGGCGCGGGGCTGCGAACCCGTCCAATTGGACTGCGCAGTCAAGGCCCAAACCGGCAATTCTGCCGATCAGTTGGGTCCGGTTGGGTTGGCTGCGACACCCATCGACACTGAAGCTGGTTACAGTTATGCGATCCCTGCCTCAGGCGGCACCGCACGCCTGGGGCGCCTGCCCTGACACCGGCACTGGAGGAACTCGCCGCTGCCGACGTCGGGTCGAGGGCGCGGCGCCCTCATCGCTCGAGGGACACGCCATGAACCCGCCCCTGGGGGCTCGGTGGCGGCATCCATGCCGCCACACGGTCCCGCAATCGGCGAGGACACCGCACCAGAAAGATGGCTGGCCGCTTTGTTGAAAACCGTGCACACCGACCATCTCGACAGGTCCTTGTCCGCCCACCGTCGCGGGACCTTACGCGGCATGGATGCCGCGTAAGAGCCTACAAGGACGTACTTGCGGCGTGTCCTGCGATGGTGGGCGGGCAAGGGCCCTGCTGCAAACCCACAGCGTCGAGGTTGGGCGTGCAAAGGCATGCAGCCAAGCCACCGACAAGCCGCGCCGTCCGGTGGCCACGAAGGCACTGTCAGCCGCTCTCAAGTAAACGGCGTGACGCCTTGCGCGCTGCCCATGCGCAGGAATCAGATCTCGGTCGGGCCGATGTGGTGGCGCTTGCGGTAGCGGATCGACGACCACACCGAGGCGGCGATGAAGGCCACGCCGATTAGGCCGGTCAGCACTTCCGGCACGTGGTACACGGTGCCGACCAGCATGATGATCGCCAGCACGCCGATGGCGTAATGGGCGCCGTGCTCCAGGAACACGAATTCGTCCAGCGTGCCCTTGTGCACCAGATAGACCGTCATCGAACGCACGAACATCGCGCCGATCGCCAGGCCCAGCATGATGATGACCACATCGCGGGTGATCGCGAACGCACCGATCACCCCGTCGAACGAGAACGAGGCGTCCAGCACTTCCAGGTACAGGAAGGCGGCAATGCCCGAGCGCTTGGCCGGGCCCATGCCGTCTTCGCTCTCTTCGGACTCGAACAAGGCATCCACGCTGCCGACCAGCAGGTACAGCAGGATGCCGCCCAGGCCGGCGAACAGCACGCTCTGGAAGATGGCCTCGGGCAGGAACAGCTTGGTGCCCAGCAGCACCGTCACCGCCACGATCACCGACATCGCATCGGCCTTGCCCAGCTTGCCGACCAGCCTTTCCACCGGGCCGAGCCAGTGCAGCTTGCGCTCCTGGTCGAACAGGAAGTTCAGGAACACCAGCAGCAGGAACATGCCTCCGAAGGCGGCGATGGACGGGTAGTTGTCGGTCAGCACCTGGCTGTAGCGGTCGGGCTCCTTCAGCGCCATCTGCATCACCGGCACCAGGCCCATGCCGGTGGCCACCGACACGATCACGATCGGAAACACCAGGCGCATGCCGAACACCGCGATCAGGATGCCGACGGTGAGGAACAGCTTCTGCCAGAACGCGTTCATGTGCTTGAGCACACCGGCGTTGACCACCGCGTTGTCGAACGACAACGACACCTCCAGCACGCTCAGCACCAGGCACAGCCACAGCGCCTGCCAGATACCCATCGAGGAGGTATGACCCCACCAGGCAGCCAGGCCCAGGCAGATCGCTGTGACCAAAAACGACATTCTGAAATCGCGGAACATTGACACTCCCAGGCGGGCCGAGACGACAGCCGAAGCAACCGGCCAGGGCGAGGCCCGGCAGATCCGGCATGCGGTGGAGGATGGGGGACCGCGGCGTGACGCTAGGTCAGGCCGGGCGTGGCTCGCCCATTATAGGGAGTGTCACCGCCATCAGGGTCGCATCGTCCGGATCCGGGCGGACCCCGAAGCCCAGGCTCTGGCACATTGCCAGCATGGTGCGGTTCTCGCGCAGCACCTGGCCTTCGATCTGCTTCAGGCCCAGCCAGCGCGCGTACTCGATCATGATGCGCATCAGCTGCCAGCCGATGCCGTGGCCCTTGAGGTCGGAGCGGATCAGGATGCCGTATTCGCCGCGCTCGTAGTCGGCGTCGGCATGCAGCCGCACCGCGCCGAGCATGTCGCCGGTCTTGGGGTCGATGGCCACCAGCGCGATCGAGCGCGCGTAATCGAGCTGGGTCAGCCGCGCGATGAACTCGTGGCTGAAATGCTTGACCGACTGGAAGAAGCGCAGCCGCAGGTCTTCGTCGGTGACCCGTGCGAAGAACGCGCGGAACAGCGCATCGTCTTCCGGGCGCACCGGGCGCACCAGCGCATGCGTGCCATCGCCCAGCCCGATCTGGCGCTCCCATTCCTTCGGATACGGAAAGATCGCAAAGCGCGGATGGCCGCGGCCCTTGTGCAGCTTGCGCGCCGGCGCCACCGCCACGCGCGCGTCCAGCGCGATCACGCCATCGCGGTCGGCCAGCAGCGGGTTGATGTCCAGCTCGGTGATTTCGGGGATGTCGGCGGCCAGCTGCGCCAGCTTGACCAGCACCAGCGCCACCGCGCGCTCGTCCGCGGCCGGCACGTCGCGGTAGGCCTTGAGGATGCGCGACACCCGCGTGCGCCCGATCAGCTCGTGGGCCAGGCGCAGATCCAGCGGCGGCAACGCCAGCTCACGGTCGTTGATCACTTCCACCGCGGTGCCGCCGCGGCCGAACACGATCGCCGGGCCGAACACCGGGTCGTCGGCGATCCCGGCGATCAATTCGCGCGCCTTGGGCCGCAGCACGGTGGGCTGCACGATCACCCCTTCGATCAGCGCATTGGGGTGCGCGGCGCGCGCACGCGCCAGGATGCCGGTCGCCGCTTCGCGCACCGCCGCCACGCTGGACAGGTTCAGGCGCACGCCATCGACATCGGACTTGTGCGCGATGTCGCTGGACAGCACCTTCAAGGTCACCGTGCGGCCGACGGCCAGTAACGGGTCGGCCAGCAATGCGGCCTCGTTGGCGGTGGCGGCCACCTGCAGCGGCACGATCGGGATGCCGTAGGCGGCCAGCAGGCGGTTGGTGGCGACCGGGTCCAACCAGCGCCGACCGGCGGCCAGGGCGTCGTCGACCACCGCGCGGGCGATGCCCGCATCCACCACGAAATCTTCCGGCAGGCTGGGCGGGGTCTCCATCAATGCCGCCTGCGCCTCGCGGTAGCGCACCAGGTGGGTGAAGCCGCGCACCGCGTCCGACTCGGTGGCATAGGTGGGCACGCGCGCTGCATTGAGCGCGGCAATCGCCGCATCGTCCTGGCCCAGCCATACCGCAAACACCGGCTTTTCGCGCTGGTAGCGGTTGCGTTGGTCCAGCGCGCGGGTCAGCGCCTTGGCCGCATCGGCCGAGGAGGTGAACGCGGTGGGCACGTTGACCACCAGCAGCGCGTCGTTCTCCGGGTCGTCCAGCAAGGCTTCGATCGCCGCCGCATAACGCGGCCCGTCGGCATCGACGATGATGTCGACCGGATTGCTGCGCGACCAGCCCTGCGGCAGCGACTGATCCAGCCGCTCCAGGGTCTTGGACGACAGCTCGGCCAGGGTGCCGCCGCGCAGCACCAGCTGGTCCACCGCCAGCTGCCCCACCCCGCCGCCGTTGCTGAGGATGGCCAGCCGCCGGCCGGGAAAACTGCCGAGCCGGCCCAGGGTTTCGGCGGCGGCGAACAATTCGTCCAGCGCGCCCACCCGCAACAGGCCGGCACGTGCGAATGCCGCGCCATACACCGCGTCCGAGCCGGCCAACGCCTGCGCGTGGGTGTCGGCATTGGGATTGATGCGGAACTGACGCCCGGACTTGACCACCACCACCGGCTTGGCGCGCGCGGCGGCGCGTGCGGCCGACATGAACTTGCGCGCATCGCCGATGCGTTCGACGTACAGCAGGATCGCGCGGGTACGGTAGTCGGTGGCGAAGTAGTCGAGCAGATCGCCGAAATCCACATCCAGCGTATCGCCCAGCGACACCACCGCCGAGAACCCCACCGAGCGCGCCACGCCCCATTCCACCAAGGCTGCGGCAATCGCGCTGGATTCGGAGATCAGCGCCAGGTCGCCGGCCTGCGGGCAATGCGCGGCGATGCTGGCATTGAGCCGCGCATGCGGGGCGATCACGCCCAGGCAGTGCGGGCCGAGGATGCGCATGCCCTTGGCGCGCGCGGCCGCCTCCATGCGCGCGGCTGGCGAGCCGGGGCCGTTGCCCAGTCCGGCGGTGAGGATGATCGCTGCGGCCACCCCGCGCCGCGCCGCGATCGACACGATGCGCGGCACGATGCGCGCCGGCGCGGTGATCACCACCAGGTCCGGCACCCAGGGCAGATCGGTCAGCCGCGCCACCGTGCGCACGCCATCGATCTCGCTGTAGCGCGGGCTCACCCAGCCGATCTGCCCGGGAAATCCGGCCGCGCGCAGGTTGCGCACCACCGCCCGCCCGGCCGAGCGATCGCGCGGACTGCCGCCGACCACCGCCACGGTGGTGGGACGAAAGACCTGCTGCAGGTGGTAGGTACTCATGGCTAAGAGAGACGACGGGAAACGGACACGGTACACGTCGGCCCGAGCGCACGTCATCGATCACGCGGCGGAAAAGCGCGACACAACGTCTGCCATTGTTGTGAACGATTCCCATTTTCGTTAATATCCCGTGGTCAGCCAGCTTCCTGCGCCGCCCCGCGCCCCTCCGCCAGCGACTTACTCGGAACAGGGCCCCCCATGAAACTGCTGACCTTGTCGGCGCTGCTGCTCGCTGCCTCCGCCTCTGCGCATACCCCTTATCTGGCACCCAATACCTTCGCGCCCCAGCCCGGCCAGACGGTGACCCTGGACGCAGCCTTCGCCGAGACCTTCTTCGTCCCGGAAGCGGCCTTCGACCAGAGCCACTTCAGCATCACCGGGCCCGACGGCCGCGATGTGGAACCGGCCCGGGTGCAGGCGCTCGACACTCGCACCGTGCTCGAACACACCCTGGGCAAACAGCCCGGCACCTACCGGGTCAGCAGCGGCCTGCGCGTGGGGGCGCAGTTCCGCACCTGGGAGCTGGACGGCAAGCGGCAGACCGTGCGCGACCCCAACGTAGCCATGCCCAAGGGCGCCACGCTGATCTCCAGCTTCCAGTCGCGCACTTTGGCGGAAACCTATCTGAGCGTCGGCAAGCCCGATCGCCGCGCGCTGGCGCCGCGCAACCGCGGGCTGGAACTGGTGCCGGTGACGCACCCCAACGACCTGTATGTCGGCGAGAGCTTCGCCTTCACGGTGCAGTACGACGGCTTGCCGCTGGCCAGGCAGAGCGTGGACATCAGCGAGGCGGTGTGGACCTCCGACCGCAAGCCGACGCAGGTCAGCGTGACCACCGACGCCGCGGGCCGCGCGACCTTGAAGCTGGACCGCGCCGGCACCTGGTTGGCGCTGACCCGTCACCGCACCCCGGCCCCGGCCGATGCCCCGGTGCGCGAATACAGCAACAGCACCACGCTCACCTTCCAGGTGCTCGAACAATAGCGTTGCGCAACCGCTAACCGCGGTTGCATCGCCCTGGCAGCATGACACTACCGGCGCGGCCATCCGCCCGGCACCGCACTCCACCTGCAGGCCCAGCCAGCGCCACGGCCCGGCACCGTTTCTCCCCTCAAGAGGCAATCCATGAACACTGGCTCCCTGGCCGGCGCGTATCTGTGCGCGCTGTTACTTCCTGCCACCGCTCTCGCCCAATCTGACCCGCGCCCGTTGCTCGGCGGTCACGGCAACAACGTGCAGGCCTTCATCACCCAGCATGACGACGACCGCGACGGCCGCATCACCACCGCCGACTTCGCGGCCTTCCGCCGCGCCCGCTTCGACGCCACCGACCGCAACCAGGACGGCAGCGTCGACGAGGACGAATACGTGGCCGAGTTCCGCCAGCGCCGCCAACGTGCGCTGGAGCAGGAACGCGGCGCACAGGCGGCACAGGGCCGGACCCGCTTTGCCGCCCTGGACGCCGATGGCGACGGGCAGGTGTCGCGCGCCGAATTCGACGCGGCCGGCGCGCAGGACTGGACGCGCGGCCAGGCGGCGCTGGCGGCAGCGGCCAAGGATGCGCCTGCCGATCGGACGCAGGCCTTCGACCGCGACGGCGGCCGCCCGGGCATGCCCGACAGCGGCTCGGCCGAGGGCTTTCTCGCGCTGTACGACGAAAACGGCGACGGCAAGGTGGGCCGCAAGGAATACGCAGACCTGCGCACGGCACAGTTCGCCAGTGCCGATACCGACCGCAACGCGGCGCTGTCGCCGGAAGAGTACCGGGTGGAATTCGAAGACCGCCTCAACCGTCGCCTCACCGCGCTCGAACAGGCCGACGACCGCCAGGTGCATGTGCGTTTCACCGTGCTCGACACCGACAAGGACCAGCGCATGAGCTTTGCCGAGTACCAGGCCTCGGGCCTGCGCACCTTCGCCCGCGTCGACCGCAACCACGACGGCGTGGTCGATGCCGGCGATGCCGCGTTGCCGCCGCCCGCACCTGCGACTGCGCCGGCCACCACGCCGGCCCGGGCCGACTGACCTCCCGACGCGGGCCTTGCCGCCCGCCCCCCTGGCCCGCCACCGGCGGGCCCACCCAGCCACGCGACCGCTCTTGCCGCCCGCAGCCAGGTCCGCGCCTTCCGGCGCCCCTTCCCCTTTCCTGACTGTGGACTTCACGATGACCTCGACACCGACCCTGCTGGCCCTGGCGATCGCCGCCGGCCTGGCCTTCCCGCTGCATGCCGAACAGGCACCCGCCGACGCCACCACCTTCGACCCGGTCGAAGTGAAGGCCGCGCGCGACAAGCGCGCCTCCAGCAACCAGAACGTCACCACCCTCGACACCGCGCAGCTGCAGCAGGAACAGGCCGAGAGCATGGAAGACCTGATGCGCTACATCCCCGGCGTGAGCATCGCCGACATGGGCCGCTTCGGCGAGAACGGCTTCAACATCCGTGGCCTGGAAGGCGACCGGGTGGCGATGACCATCGATGGCCTGTCGATGGCCGAGGGCGTGGAGACCGCGCGCGACTACGAGTTCTTCCGCGCTGGCCGCGGCGGCGTGGACGTCGATTCGCTCAAGCAGGTGGACATCGTCAAGGGCGCCGACTCCATCAGCGCCGGCAGCGGCGCGCTCGGTGGCGCGGTGGTGTTCACCACCAAGGACCCCTACGACTACCTCAAGGCCCAGGGCAACGACAGCTATGTCGGCCTGAAGACCGGCTACACCGGGCATAACGACCAATTGCTCGGCAACCTCACCGTCGCCAACCGCAGCGGCATCGTTGAATCGATGCTGAGCTACACCCGCCGCGAGGGCCACGAATCCGAGGGCTGGTATTCCAGCACCGACATCGACACCGGCAGCGCGCGGCGCACGCCCGACCCGGTCGACAGCCAGAGCGACAACGTGCTGGCCAAGCTCGACGTGGTGCCGAACGCACAGCACCGCGTCGGCGTGGTGTACGAACGCAACCGCTCGCAGAACCGGGTCGACAACCTCAGCCGTGTCAGCGCACCCAGCTACGCCGAGCGCATCGGCGAGGACAGCAACGACCGTGACCGCTACGGCCTGCGCTACCTCTGGAAGGCCGACAACGCCTTGTTCGACACCCTGGAGGCGCAGCTCGACCGCCAGCAGACCGACAGCCGCGGCACCACCCGCATCCTCACCCAGAGTGGCAGCTCGAGCACGCCGGCCACCGCCGCCACCACGCGCTGCACGGTGGCGCTGCCATGCCGCCGTGCCGAGGACCGCGACACCGAGCAGACCCTGGACCGCCTCGCGGTCGACTTCGACAAGCAGCTGCATGGCAGCGGCTGGTCGCAAGCGCTGCTGTACGGGGCGGCCTGGCAGCGCCGCAGCATCGACTTCAGCGCGATCGACTACCGCTGGAACAACGCCGGCACGCTGGACACCGCCACCGTCGACCCGGCGCAGGTACCCAAGACCGATGCCGACACCTGGAGCGTGTACCTGCGCGACCGCATCGGCCTGCTCGACGACCGCCTGCAGCTCACCCTGGGTGCGCGCTACGACCACTACCGCTACGCGCCGACGCTGTCGTCCACCTTCGTCGATGTCACCGGCACGGTGCGCGAGGTGACCTTCGCCGCACCGACCTGGCAGGCCGGCATCAGCTACGCCTTCACCCCGCAGCAGACGCTGTGGTTCCAGGCCGGGCGCGGCTTCCGTGCGCCGACCACCGCCGAGATGTACGCCCCGACCAGCATCACCGCACTGACCCGACTGGACACCGGTGCCACGGTCAACGTGCCGACGGTGGCCGCCAATCCCGCGCTCGACGCCGAGCGCAGCCTCAACCTGGAACTGGGCTGGCGCTGGGAGAGCGACTGGGCGCGCGTCGGCCTGTCGGTGTTCCGCGACCGCTACGACGACTTCATCCAGAGCGAGACCGTCACCACCGATGCCGGCACGCTCTACCAGACCTGCACCCGCGGCGTGTGCAGCACGCGCAACGGCTACGCCTACACCACGCTGCTCAACGTCGGCCAGGTCGAGGTCAAGGGCGTGGAACTGGATGCGCAGTTCAAGCTCGGCGATGCCTGGCTGCTGCGCGCGGCATGGACCCACAACCAGGGTGAGCTGGAAGATGGCCGCCCGCTGGACAGCATCAATCCGGATCGCGGCGTGCTCGGCCTGAGCTGGCAGGGCCTGGACGAGCGCCTGCGTGTCACCGCCAACATCACCCACGCGCTGGCCAAGAAAGCCAAGGACGTCAATGTCGAGAACGACATCTTCGGCGCTGCGGCCGAGCCGTTCCTCAGCGACGCCTACAGCGTGGTCGACCTGTTCGGCAGCTACCGCTTTAACGCGCACGTGCGCGTCAATCTCGGCGTCTACAACCTGTTCGACGAGCGCTACTACCAGTGGGCGCGCATCCGCAATGTCACCCGCGGCGATTTCTATCTGTACGGCTATGCCACCGACGACGGCATCGGCCGCTACAGCGAACCGGGACGCAACCTGCGTGCCACGCTGTATGTGACCTTCTGACCCGCGCCCGTGCTACGCATCGCTGCATGGCCTGCCGCGCAGCGATGCGCGGTAGACCAGCCGCTACGGCCTGAGCCTGCACACGCCGCGCTACGCCGGCTGCCGGTCCGCGGCGTCAGCCATCCGGTCAGAGGTGCCGCAACACCTGCGGCACCTCGACCATCGCGGTCCTCATCCAGGGCACGGCGGGGCGCAACTTCCGCGCGCCCCGCCCGCTGCGCTACAACAAGGTGCCGCTGAGGATTGCGGCGGCAATGCTGAAATAGATCACCAGCCCGGTGACATCCACCAGCGTGGCCACGAACGGCGCCGAGGCGCTGGCCGGGTCGAAGCCGAGCCGTTGCAGCACGAACGGCAGCATCGAGCCGGACAGCGAGCCGAAGGTGACGATGCCGATCAGCGCTGCGCCGATGGTCAGCGCCACCATCTGCCAGTGCGGGCCGTAGTCGTACAGGCCGGCGGTCTGCCAGATGGTGATGCGCACGATCGCCAGGATGCCCAGGATGGTGCCCAGGGTGAGCCCGGTCGGCAGCTCGCGCAGCGCCACCTTCCACCAGTCGCCCAGGCGCAGCTCGCGCAGTGCCAGCGAGCGGATCAGCAGCGAGGTGGCCTGCGAGCCGGAGTTGCCGCCCGAGCTCATGATCAGCGGAATGAACAGGGTCAGCACCACCGCCTTGGACAGCTCGTCCTCGAAGTGCTGCATCGCGCTGGCGGTGAGCATTTCGCCCAGGAACAGCACGCTCAGCCAACCGGCGCGCTTCTTGATCATCTGGCCGAAGCCGATCTGCATGTAGGGCTTGTCCAGCGCTTCCATGCCGCCGAACTTGTGCACGTCCTCGGTGGATTCGGCGATCAATGCGTCCAGCACATCGTCCACGGTGACGATGCCGAGCACATGGCCATGCGCATCCACCACCGGGATCGCCAGCAGGTCGTGGCGGCGGATCAGGCGGGCGACTTCTTCCTGGTCCAGCGCCGGGTCTACCGTGACCGGCGGGTTGACCTGTGCCACCTCCAGGATCGGCGCCTCCGGCGCGCCGGTGATCAGCCGGCGCATGGTGACCACCTGGGTCAGCACGCGGCTGTGCGGGTCGAGCAGATAGATCGCATAGACCGTCTCGCGACTGCGCTCCACCTCGCGGATGTGCTGCAGCGTGCGGCCCACCGTCCAGTCGGCCGGCACCGCCACGAACTCGGTGGTCATCAGCGCGCCGGCGGTATTGGGCGGGTAGCGCATCAACGCCTGGATCGACAGCCGCGCCTCGGCACTGAGCAGCCACAGCAGCGGCTGGCGCTGCTCGGCATCCAGGCCATGGAAAATGTCGGTGGCGCGGTCGTCGGCCATCTGCCCGAGCAGGGAGGCGGCCTGCTCGGCCGGCAGCAGCGCGACCAGCGCGCTGGCGGCATGCAGCTCGGGCTGTTCGAGCAATTTCACCGCACGCGGCTGCGGCAGCGCGGCCAGCACCTGTGCGGCCTCATCGCGGTCGAGGGTGTTGAGGTATTCCACCGCATCGGCCGTGTTGAAGTCGGCGATGGGTGCGATCAAGGCATCGACGCCTTGGGCAAGGCGCAGGGTTTCGTTGTACATGGTGGTTCGCCTGGTGACGACCGTCGTCGATGACAGCCGGCGAACCTGAGCCTCAGGCGTGCGCCAGCTGGGTCATCGACCCGGGTCTAGGGTGACTGTCGCTGGACATGAGTAAGGGCTCCGAAAAGTGCGTACCGGCCGGTGATCCGGGCGGCAGCGCGGCGCAGTCTGCGCGCCTGCGCCCGCTTGGTCAATGCCCTGCGCAGGCCATGCTCAGCGGGCGTCCAGGCGGACGCCACAACGCCGGGCCTGTCATGTCGACAAGCGACTGCACTGCACCCGACGACCGGCCGTGCGCGACCGACCAGGACCGTGGGTCATCGCCTGCAACGGCGGCGGCGTGCACGCGTGCAATGCGGAACGACGTGGCGACATGCAGCTCAGTCATGCGGACGACGTGGCGCATTGCTGCCCGCGATGTGGTGCTGCCGGCTTGCATCACCGAACCAGAGCACACCGCCAATCCACACAGTTGCACGCAGCGCACGCCGATCCAGGCCAGCAGCCGACCGCGGGCGGCATAATGCGAACCTCAACGGAGAACGTGCATGCATAGCGGTGGTCTAGAACTGGCTCTGGTGCTGATGCTGGCCGCCATCGTGGCGGTGCCGGTGTTCAAGCGCTTCGGCCTGGGCGCGGTGTTGGCCTATCTGGTCGCCGGTGTGGTGCTCGGGCCCGATGGCGTGGGCGTGGTGCAGGATGCCGAGCGCATCAGCGGCGCGGCCGAGATCGGCGTGGTGATGCTGCTGTTCGTGATCGGCCTGGAACTGTCGCCGGCCCGCCTGAAGGTGATGCGTCATTCGGTGTTCGGTGCCGGCGCCACCCAGGTGGTGGTGACCACGCTGATCCTGGGTGGCCTGCTGATGCTCGGCAACCTGGGCTGGAAGAGCGCGTTGATCGTCGGCGTGGCGCTGGCGTTGTCGTCCACCGCGGTGGGCCTGCAGCTGCTGGCCGAGCGCAAGGCGCTCAATAGCGACTACGGGCGCCTGGCGTTCGCCATCCTGCTGTTCCAGGATCTGATCGCCATTCCGTTGCTGGCGGCCATTCCGCTGCTCGGCGGCAGCAAGAACGCCACGCTGGCATGGCCCGACGTGGCCAAGGCGGTCGCGGCACTGGCGCTGGTGATCCTGTGCGGGCGCTTCGTGCTGCGCCATCTGTTCAACGTGGTGGCGCGCACGCGCATGCCGGAAGTGTTCACCGCCAGCGCCCTGCTGGTGGTGCTGGGCACCGCCTGGATCATGCAGGAAGCCGGATTGAGCGCCAGCCTGGGCGCCTTCATCGCCGGCGTGCTGCTGGCCGATTCGGAATTCCGCCATGAGCTCGAATCGCAGATCGAGCCGTTCGAAGGATTGCTGCTGGGGCTGTTCTTCATCTCGGTCGGCATGGGCATCGATCTGAACCGGGTGGTCGCCGAGCCAGGCCTGATCGCCGGCGGCGTGGCGATCCTGCTGGTGGTCAAGTTCTCGCTGCTGGTCGGCATCGGCAGCGTGGCGAAGTTGCCGCTGCGCAGCAGCCTGATGCTGGGCAGCGTGTTGTGGCTGGGTGGCGAATTCGCCTTCGTGGTGTTCAACGAGGCCGATCGGGTCGGCTTGCTGGAGCGCGCCAACCACGACCGGCTGGTGGCCGTCGTCGGCGTGTCGATGGCACTGACGCCGCTGTTGCTGCTGGGCATGCAGCGCATCCTCAACGGGCCGCTGCGGCTGCATGCGCCCAAGTCCGACCGCCCGTTCGACACCATCGATGCGCAGACGCCCAAGGTGCTGGTCGCCGGCATGGGCCGCTTCGGTCAGGTGGTCGCGCGCCTGCTCACCGCGCGGCATGTGCCGTTCGTAGCGCTGGAACACAATCCGGACACCGTGGAAGATTTGCGCCGCTTCGGCAGCCAGCTGTACTACGGCGACCCCACGCGACCGGAACTGCTGCGCGCCGCCGGCGCCGACCGCATCAAGGTGTTCGTGATCGCGGTGGACGACCCGGACACCAACATCAAGACGGTGCGGCTGATCCGCCGCCTGTACCCGCAGGCCACCGTGCTGGCACGTGCACGCAATCGCCAGCACGCCTGGAAACTGATGGACCTGGGAGCCGAACCGTTCCGCGAGGTGTTCGCCTCCAGCCTGGAACTGAGCGAACGCGTGCTGACCTCGCTCGGCCTGGGCGAGGCGGTTGCCAAGGATCACGTCAAACGCTTCCGCCAGCACGACGAAGAGTTGCTGCATCGACAGCACCTGGTCTACGACGACGAAGCCAAGGTGATCCAGACCTCGCGCGACGCACGCGCCGACCTGATGAATCTGTTCGAAGCCGACGTCCAGGCCGATGTGGACGGCGAGCCCGCGCCTACCACACAGGATCGCTGAGCCCTTCGTAGGAGCGTGCCTGCGCGCGACCGGGCGTTACCGATAAAGCCTCGTCGCGCGCAGGCACGCTCCTACGTGGATGTGGTGCATCGTTCGTCAGCGGTAGCGACGCAGTCGATGCGTTGGACACGACCTGCACGCGAGCGGCCGATTGCGTCCAAGTCATGCGCCAATGTGATGGCGAGCCCTCACCAACCACCCACCATCGCTGCGCCTTTCGTAGGAGCGTGCCTGCGCGCGACCCGGGCGTTACCGATAAAGCCCGTCGCGCGCAGGCACGCTCCTACGTGGAGCTGCGGCGGCTACCTCCGTCAGCGGCGTGGCGTGCGCGCCGCGGTCTTGCTGGCCGACTTCTTCGCTGCGCTCTTGCCAGCCGCGGTTTTGCCGGTGGTCTTTGCGACCTTGCCGGTTGCGCGTTTGCCCGCGACTTTCTTTGCCGCACTGCCCGGCGACGTAGCCGCATCCTGCGATGGTCTTGCTGCAGCCGCAGATACGCGTTTGGCTTGCGCCTTGGTGACCTTTTCAGCTGCCGCCTTGGTGATCTTCCTGGCCGGCGCCTTGGCAGCCTTCTTGACCGTTTTCCCGGTGGCTTTCTTGATCGGCGTTGCAGCGCTGCTGCGCGCTTCCGGTGCGCGGCGCGGCGGTGGCTTGCGGCCGGGGGTGAGCGCGCGCCAGGCGTGTCCGCCGTTCATGGCCAGCAAGGCGTCGGCGGCCGAGGGTCCGGCACTGCCTGCAGCGTAATTGGGGAAATCGCTGGGCGGTTGCTTCCAGGCATCCAGGATCGGTTGCACGATGCGCCAGGCACCTTCCACCATCGCCGCATCCTGGAACAGGCCGGCCTCGCCGTTCATGCAGTCCTGCAGCAGGCGCTCGTAGCCCACCGTGTATTCCTTGGGAAACCAGTCGCGGTAACGGAAGTCCATGCGCACCGGTGCCAGGCTGACCTGCGCGCCGGGGCGCTTGACGTCGAACTGCAGCGAGATGCCTTCGTCAGGCTGGATGTGCAGCACCAGCCAGTCGGGGCCGTAGCCGCCCACTTCGGTGCTGCGGAACGGCGCCAGCGGCGCAGGCTTGAAGCGGATCGCGATCTCGGTGGTGCGCTCGCGCAGACGCTTGCCGGTGCGCAGGTAGAACGGCACGCCGGCCCAGCGCCAGGTGTCGACCTGCAGCTTCATCGCCACATAGGTTTCGGTTTCCGAATCGTCCGGCACCGTGTCTTCTTCGCGATAGCCGGGCACGGCGCTGCGGTTGACCGCACCGGAGGCGTACTGGCCACGCACCACGTCTTCGGGCTTGATCGGGCGCACCGCTTCGATCACTTCGGCGCGGCGGCGATGCATCGCTTCGGTGGTGAATGCAGCCGGCGGCTCCATCGCAATCATCGCCAGCAACTGGAACAAGTGATTGGGCACCATGTCGCGCAGGCAGCCGGTGGGGTCGTAGAAGCGCCCACGCCCTTCCACCCCGATGGTTTCGGCGGCGGTGATCTGCACATGATCGATGCGGTCGCGATTCCACACCGGCTCGAACAGGCCATTGGCGAAACGGAACGCCAGGATGTTCTGCACGGTTTCCTTGCCGAGGAAATGGTCGATGCGGAACACCTGGTCCTCATGCAGCACCTTGGCGACGGTGGCGTTGAGCGCGACGGCGCTGGGCAGGTCGTGGCCGAAGGGTTTTTCCACGATCACCCGACGCCAGCCCTCGCCCTCACGTTGCTTGACCAGCCCCGCTTCGCCCAGGTTGAGCAACACCGGCTCGAAGAAGCGCGCGGCGGTGGCCAGGTAAAACAGCACGTTGCCCTGGGTGCCGTAGCGCTTGTGCAGCTTCTCCAGCGCGCCACCCAGGGTTTGATAGGCGCCCAGGTCAGTGAAATCGCCGCGCAGATAATGCATGCGCTCGCGCAGCCACTCCCAGGTGTCGGTATCGAACTCGTCGGTCTGGAATTCGGCATCGCGGCTGCTGAGCAGCTCGGTCATCGACTGGCCCATCATAGTGCGCCACGAACGCTCGCTGATATCGCCGTGGTCCATGCCGACGATGGCGAACTGCTCGCCCAGTGCGCCGGAGCGGCGCAGGTTATACAGCGCCGGCATCACCAGGCGCTTGGTCAGATCGCCGCGTGCACCGAACACCACGATGATGCACGGCGGGGTGGTGGCTTGTTCGTTCATGGATGTGTTTCCTCTTTGCCCATGCGTCCGTGCAGGCGCAATGCCGCATTGACCAGAGCCACGTGGGAATACCCTTGCGGGAAGTTGCCAAGCATGCGTTTGCTGCGCGGGTCGTACTCTTCGGCGAGCAGGCCCACGTCGTTGCACAGCCCGAGCAGACGTTCGAGCAGCACGCGTGCCTGCTCGGTGCGCCCGAGCAGGGCGTAGTTTTCCACCAGCCAGAAGCTGCAGGCAAGAAAGGTGCCCTCGCCGGCCGGCAAGCCGTCGGCGCTGTCGTCGGCGCGATAGCGTTCGACCAATCCGTCAATGGTCAGATCGCGTGCGATCGCATCGGCGGTCGCGGCAATGCGCGGGTCATCGGCCGGCAGGAACCCCACGATCGGGATCAGCAACAACGCCGCATCCAGGCGATCGGAGCCGTAGCTCTGCACGAAGTGCCCGTCCGGGTGCACGCCTTTTTCCAGCACTTCGGCGCGGATGTCGTCGGCGATGCGGCCCCAGTGCGCGCGCTTGGCCGCATCGGCGTTGGTGATGCCATCGCGCGCGCCGCAGTCGAATGCCAGCCAGGCCATCACCTTGGAATGCACGAAATGACGGCGCTCGTCGCGGATTTCCCAGATGCCTTCGTCGGGCAGGCGCCACAGCGTTTCCAGCGTCTCCAGCACCTTTTCCAGCAACGATGCCGACGAGCCATCGTCATCAGACGACGGCGCCACGCCCTTTTCGCGTGCGTAATGGAACGCGCCGATCAACTCGCCATAGACGTCGAGCTGGAACTGGTCCACCGCGCCGTTGCCGATCCGCACCGGGCCGGAATTTTCATAGCCGGGCAGCCAGTGCGCTTCCCACTCCTGCAGGCGGCGCTCGCCGGCAATGCCGTAGAGCGCCTGCAACTGATCCGGCGAACCGGCGATGGCACGTTGCACCCAGTCGCGAAAAGCTTCTGCTTCGTCGCGATAGCCGGCCTGCAGCAAGGCGATCAGGGTGAACACCGAGTCGCGCAGCCAGCAGTAGCGGTAATCCCAGTTGCGGCTGCCGCCCAGATGCTCGGGCAGCGAAGCGGTCGGCGCGGCGACGATGCCGCCGGTGGGCAGATAGCTGAGCCCCTTCAGCACCACCAGCGAGCGACGCACCTGCTCGGTCCAAGGGCCGACATCGGTGCAGCGCCGCGCCCAGCCATGCCAGAACGCGGTCGTGCGTTGCAGCGCCTGCTCCGGATCGATCGCCACCGGCGTGGGCTGATGCGACAGGCCGTGGCTGAGCAGAAACCAGGTGCTCTCGCCCTGCCGCAGCGTGAAGTCGGTTTCGGTGCCCATGTCCTCGCCGTGCAGCGCCTGCGGCGAGCGCAGCGCAAGCTGGTCGGGGCCGGCAATGGCGCGGATACCACCGTCGATGCGCGTCACCCATGGCACGGTGCGGCCATAGTTGAAGCGGAAGGTCAGGCGCATGTGCATCGGCACCTGGCCCTGCACGCAACGCACGATCCGCACCAAGTGCTGGTGGCCGTCGCCTTCATCGCTGGCGACCATGAAGTCGACCAGTTCCACCGTGCCGGTGTCGGTGTGCATGCGCGTGCACAACACCAGGCTGTCGTCTTCATAGGCACGTTCGCTGCGAAAGTCGCCGGCCGGCGACAACGCCCATTGCCCGTGCTGCTCATCGCCCAGCAGGGATGCGAAAAACGCATCGGAATCGAAACGTGGCAGACACAGCCAGTCGATGGTGCCGCGGTGGTCGACCAGGGCCGCGCTGTGGCAATTGCCCAGCATGGCGTGGTCCTCGATACGCACGCTCATCGTAGAGGCGCTTCCTTCGTGCGAGGGAACGCCAAGTTTTGCATGCGCGGTGTCGGGATCAGGTTACGACTGCGCCGGCAGACGCAGCAACGGTGGCACCGTGTGTTCCAGGCGACGGATCAGTGCCGGATCCATATACGCGTAGTCGTCGGGAATCTGCAGGCAGATCACCCGGCAATGGCGCAGATGGGCGGCGAAGCGTTTGCGCAGCAACTGCAGATGGCGACGCTCCATCACCAGCACCAGCTGCGCCTCATGCAACAGCTCCGGGGTGAGCTGTACCTCCGCATCGGCGGCCAGCCCGGCCGATTGCGTCTGCACGCCCGGCCAGTCGGCGAACACGCGCTCGGCAGTGGGGCTGCGCAGGCGGTTGCGGCTGCACACGAACAGCACCCGCAGCGGTGCGCCGCCGCGCTGGCTCAGCGGCCTTCGCGCAGGAAGCGCGCCATCGAGGACACCCCCGGCAAGGCGGGTTCGAACTGGCCGGCCACATCGATGAAGCCGCGCATGATCGCGATCTCGCGCGGGGTGCGGTTGAGCGCGTCGCGGCGGTCGGCATCGGCGCCGGCACGCAGCAGGCGCTGCACCAGCAACGGCAGGCCGTGCAGTGCGGCCAGGTGCAGCGGGCCGAAACCGCGTTGATCGGCCACGTCCAGCGAGACGTCTTCGTCCAGCAGGCGTTCCACGCCGGCCAGCACCACCTGCTCGTCGCAGGCGGTGCCCGGTTCGGCGCGCGCACCCAGCACCAGCAGCAAGGGGCTGACCCGGCCACCGGCCAGGTAGTCCGGGTCGGCGCCGGCCAGCAGCAAGGTATCCAGCAAGGCCAGCAGGCGGCTCTTGTCGCGCGCGGTGAAGCCGTACAGCGCGGCGCAATGCAGCGGCGCCAGACCTTGGTCGTCGTTGGCGTGCACATCGGCCGCCGCGGTGAGCAGGCGCGCCACGATATCCGGCAGGCCCAGCGCGCAGGCCAGCATCAGCACGGTGACGCCGCCGGGCAGGCGGTGCTCGATCTGCGCGCCGGCCTGCAGCAACGCGGCCACGATCTCGGTCTGGCGCATGCTGACCGCCGCCGACAACGGCGTGGCGCCGCTATTGGCCGCGCGTTGCGGGTCGGCGCCGCGACCGAGCAGATGCGCCACCACGCCCAGATGGCCGCCACCGGCGGCACGCAGCAACGCGGTGCAGCCCTGGGCATCGATCGCATCGACCGGCAGGCCGAGATCGATCAGCCGACGCACCGCATCGGTGTCGCCGACCATTGCGGCGGCCGGCACATCCGCTTCGCGCAGGCTGCGCTGCGGCAGCGACCAGATGCGCCAGTCCAGCCAGTCGGCCAGGTCGCGGCGGCCGATCGACAGCGCCACGCCCAGCGGGGTCTGCCCGTCGGCAGCGCGCGCTTCCGGCGAGGCGCCCTGCTTGACCAGCAATTTCAGCGACGCCTCGCGACCCAGCGCGGTGGCCAGGTGCAGCGCGGTCATGCCGTGGCTGTCGCGTGCCTCGCGGTCCACGCCATGTTCCAGCAGCCACTGCTGCAGGCGCAGCCAGCCCAGCCGCACCGCCAGCGACAACGGCGGATCGCCGGCGGCCGACGCGGCGAACGGGTCGGCGCCGCGTTCGAGCAGTTCCAGCGCGAACTGTTCCAGCCCGCGCGATGCCGCATCGTGCTGCACGCAGGCGCTGAGCAGCCGCGTCAGACCGCCGGCACCGGCCGGCGACACGCCATGGCGCAGCAGCGCCTGCAGCGCCGGCACCGCCTCCACGCCCCGCGACAGCAGCGCAAACATCGGCACATCGCCACAGGCATCGCGCACTTCGGCGTCGGCCCCGTGGCGCAGCAGCCAGTCCACCGCGTCGGCGTTCAAGGCCAGATGCGCGTCGTGCAGCAGACCGCCGAGTTCTTCCGGGCCGCACAGGCGGGCCAGTGCGACCAGACCGTCGCGCTGACCGAACTGCAGGCCTTCGCGCAACAGAACCAGTGGCGGGCGATCGGGCAGCACCGCCACGCCGGGGCTCTCGCCGTGCGCGTCGCTGACCGCCGCCGGCAAGGGATAGCCGGGGTCGAGCAACTGCACGATCGCCCAGCGCCCGGCTTCGGCGGCCACATCCACCGCGCGACGGCCGTGCGCGTCGGCGCTGTCGGCCGGCACCTGCAGCTCGAGCAGGCGCCGGATCAGCGCCGGCGACACGCTGTCGGCGGCGCAGGCCAGCATCACTGCATTGCGGCCCTCGCCGTCGATGGCCAGCACATCGGCCTTGCGCGCGACCAGACGTTCGAGCACGCCGCTGCGCGCCTGCCGCGCCGCATCCAGCCACGGCGTGCGGCCGAGCAGGTCGCGCGCTTCCAGATTGGCGCCGGCCGCCAGCAGCGCCTCGACGATGTCGCCGTGTCCGGCCAACGCGGCTTCGTGCAGGGCGCTGCGGCGTTGGCGGTCGCGCGCATCCACGCGCGCCTTGTGCTTGAGCAGCAGCTGCACGCCGGCCGGGTCGTCTTCCTCGGTGCCGGCCGCGGCCAGCAGCACCGGCGCGCCACCCTCCGGTTCGGAGTGCGCGCCGCGTTCCAGCAGGAACTTGGCCAGCCGCCAATTGCCGACCTGGCAGGCCATCGCCAGCGGCGAGTGGCCTTCGTTGTTGAGCGCATCGAGCTCGGCGGCGGCATCGCGCAGCAGCGCGGCCACGCCCGGGTCGGAACTGCGCACCGCGTGGTGCAGCGGCGTGTTGCCGTCGTTGTCGCTGGCGCGCGGGTCGGCCCCGTTGGCCAGCAGCGTCATCACCGCGTCCGGGCGGCCATGCCAGCTGTCGCGGGTGGCGGCCAGCAACGGGGTCATGCCGCGATGCGGCTGGTTGACGTCGACGCGGCGCACGATCAGCTCGCGCAGCAGGCGCAGATCCGGCAGCACCGCGGCCAGCGCGGGCAGGCTGCGTTGGTCGCGCCACTCCGGCAACGGCATCGCCTGCGGGTCGGCCCCGGCGTCGAGCAACTGCAGCGCACGGTCCACGCGTCCGCTGCGCGCGGCCTCGAACAGCTCCGGCACCAGTTGATGCTGGGCCACCGGCTCCAGCGGACGCGGCTCGGCCGCCGCTTCGGAAAAGAAATCGGCCGCCTGCAGGGCCGCCGGGGCATCGCTGCGCGCCGGGGCGGCGGTGCGTTGCAACAGCAGGTGGGCAGCGGGCAGCAGCACGCTGGCCGCGATCGCCAGACTCCAGCGCAGGCTGCTCGACAACCAGCCCGGCCAGGCCAGCGCCACCACCAGCGTGCACATCGCCAGCACCAGGGCAGCGGCCAGCAGGCCGCGCCAGGCGTGCAACTCCTGCGTCGCCAGCGCATGCCAGCGCGGGGCCAGGGCGCCGCCATCGCGTTCGACCTCGCCCCACAGCGGCCAGGTCCGCCACAACCCGAGCAACGCGGCGCTGACCGCCACACTCAAGGCCAACGCGGCGGCCAGGCTGCCGCTGTCGCGCAGGGCGGTCAGCGGCCAGCTGATCAGCGCGGCCAGCGCCAGCAGGCCCACACCCCAGATCGTCAGTAACGGCGGCAAGGCCTGCGCAACCGCGCGCGGCCGGCTGGGCAGTGCGCGGCTACCACGCGCCCACGACACCGCCAGCGCGAACGCCGGCTGCGCCAGCCACAGCGTCACTGCGGCAACACCGCCACCGATGCCGCCCAGCAACGACAACGCCACGCCGGCCAGGCCGGCCAGCGCTGCGGCCCGCAAGCGTGCGGCCCGTGCGGCCTCAGTCATAGTCGCACTCGCCCGCCAGCACCACCGTCTTGGGCAGTTGCAGATAGAAGCCGTGCCTGGCGAGCGCTTCGCGCACCGTGGCCACGTCGGCCTGCGCCAGACGGCGCTCCGGCGTCAACGCCACCTCCAGCACGAACGCGAACGGCGCCAGCTGCGCGTGCACGGCGGCGGGAAGACCGGAGAAGTCGTCGCGCGTGGCGAGGTAGACGAAGGTGTCCTGCTTGCGTTGGCTTTTATAGACGTAGGCGTGCATGCGCGCGTGGTCGCGCTCGATCGGCAAGTGTGTCGCAGGATTGTGTCCCAATTGCGCCGATGGCGAAAGCGCGGCAACGCGCGAAAACTCCAGCCCCGTCAGCGACATGACTGGCACGTTCAGTTGCGCCATCGACGGGAGGCGCACCCGCCATCGATATACTGAGTCCACTTCTTGCCAGCCAGACCACCGTGAGCCAAGCGCAGCATTCGTCCCAGATGGCCCCGGTCGCCGTCACCGCTTTTACGTCCACCACCGCGCTCGGCGCCGGGCTCGATGCCCAGGCCGCCGCCCTGACTGCTCGCCGCAGCGGCATGCGTCGCAACGATTTCGGCCCGCAGCCGCTGGCGTGCTGGATCGGCCGCGTCGACGGCGTGGAAGACGTCGTGCTGCCGGAGGCCCTGCAAGGCTGGGACTGCCGCAACAATCGCCTGGCCTGGCTGGCCCTGCAGCAGGACGGCATGGCCGAGGCGGTGCAGGCCGCCGCGCAGCGCTACGGCGCCGAGCGCGTGGCGGTGATCATCGGCACCTCCACCTCCAGCATCGGCGCCAGCGAAGAGGCCTACACGCGGCTGGTCGAAGACGCCGACGGCGCGCGCTTTCCCGACGACCTGGATCGCCCGATCGTGCACACCCCGCACTCGCTGGGCGACTTTGTGCAGCACGCCACCGGCCTGCGCGGCCCGAGCGTGACCGTGGCCACCGCCTGTTCGTCCAGCGCCAAGGTGTTTGCGCAGGCCGCGCGCCTGATCGACGCCGGAGTGGTGGATGCCGCCCTGGTCGGCGGCGTGGACACCTTGTGCGGCAGCGTGCTGTTCGGCTTCAACTCGCTGCAGGTGGTGGCACCGGAGCTGTGCCAGCCGTTCGATGCGCGCCGGGTCGGCCTGAGCCTGGGCGAGGCCGGCGGCTTTGCCATGCTCGAACGCACCGCCGCTGCACCGGACGCAACGCTATGGCTGTACGGCTATGGCGAATCCAGCGATGCGCACCATATGTCCGCCCCGCATCCGCAGGGCCTGGGCGCGCAGCTGGCGATGCGCGGCGCGCTCGAACGCGCCGGCTTGGAGCCGGCCGCGGTGGGCTATCTGAACCTGCACGGCACTGCCACCCCGGCCAACGACAGCGTCGAAGCCGCCGCGGTGGCGGCGATCTTCCCGGCCACCCTGCACGCCAGCTCGACCAAGGCCTGGACCGGCCACACCCTGGGCGCAGCCGGCATCGTCGAGTCGGTGATCGCGCTGCTGGCGCTGCGCGACGGCGTGCTGCCGGGCACGCTCAACAGCGAAGTGCCCGACCCCGCCTGCGGCCCGCAGATCCGTTTCGACAATGCCCATTCCAAGATCGATTACGCAATGAACAACTCCTTCGGTTTTGGCGGCAACAACTGCTCGCTGCTGTTCGGGCAGGCCCGCTGATGCTGGCTGCCACCATCGAGGGGATCGGCTTCTGGACCCAGGGCCTGCCGAGCTGGGACGCCGCTGCGGCGTTCGTGCGCGGCGGCGCGCTGCAGGACACCGGAGCACGCCCGGCGCCGCAGCTGCTGGCCGCCAACGAGCGCCGTCGCGCACCGGACACGGTGGCGGTTTCGCTGGAGGCCGCGCTGGCCGCCTGCACCGCCGCCGGCCGCGAGCCGGCCAGCCTGCCGTCGATCTTCACTTCCACGTACGGCGACCTGGCCATCTCCGACTACATGTGCACCACCCTGGCCAGCGACCCCACGGCGATCTCGCCGACCAAGTTCCACAACTCGGTGCACAACGCTGCGGCCGGCTACTGGACCATCGGCGCCGGGGCGATGACCCCCGCCACCGCGATCAGCGCCAGTTTGGGCAGCTTCGCGCAGGGCTTGCTGGAGGCGCTGGTCCAACGTGCCGCCGGCATGGACGCAGTGCTGCTGGCCGGCTACGACGCCCGCTCGGTCGGGCCGCTGGGCCGGGTCGCCCCCAGCCAGGGGCTGCTCGGTGGCGCGCTGGTGCTGGGTGCGCCCGGCCAGGCCGGCAAGCCGCAGTTGCGGGCGCGGCTGGACGACGGCACGCCGACGCCGGGCGAGGGCCCGCTGGCGCGGCATGTCGCCGCCAATGCGATGGCGCCGATGCTGCCGTTGTTCGACCTGATCGCCACTGGCGGCGACAGCGTGGCGCTGTACGCCGGCCCGGGCCGGGTGTTGCGCGTGGAGCTCCAGCAGTGAGCCGGCAGCCGCTGACCCGCGAGGACACCGCGATCCTGGTGCCGGCGCTGAACGAGTCGCTGCGCATCCGCGAAGTGGTCAACGATGCGCTGACCTATTGCTCCAACGTGATCGTGATCGACGACGGCTCCGATGACGGCACCGCCGACTGCATCGCCGGCCTGCCGATCACCTTGATCCGGCATCCGCAGCGCAGGGGCAAGGGCGCGGCGTTGCGTAGCGGGTTTGCGCAGGCGCAGCGGATGGGCATGCGCGCGGTGATGACCATGGACGGCGACGGCCAGCACAAGGCCGCCGATTTCCCGCGCCTGTTGGCGGCGGCCAACCGCCACCCCGGCTGCGTCATCGTCGGCGCACGCATGCGCAAGCGCGCCACCCAGCCCACCATCCGCCGCATCGGCAACGATTTCGGCGACTGGGGCATCGCCTGGGCCTGCGGCTTCCAGCTGGTCGACAGCCAGAGCGGCCAGCGCCTGTATCCGGCCTCGGTGTTCACCCTGCCCGACGTGCCCGGCGAAGGCTTCGTGTTCGAAGCGCAGCTGCTGATTTCCGCCGCACGCCAGGCCGGCGCGCGCGTGGTCGCGGTGCCGATCGAAACCCGCTACGCCGGCACCTCGCCGGGCACGTTCCGCAAGAGCCATTTCCGCCTGGTACGCGATCTGTGGGAAATCACCTCTCATGTGGTGGTCCAGGCCTGGAGCTACGGGCATATCTGGCGCGAGTACCGCCGCGTGCGCGCCAACCCGGTGCTGATCGACGACGCTGACGGCGAATTTGCTACTGTGCCCGCGGTTACCAAGAGCAAGCCAACTCCATGAATGCACAGCGTGCCGATGTCGTTATCACCGGTGGTGGCCTGGCCGGCCTGAGTCTGGCCCTGCAGCTGCGCCAACGCGATCCCGCGCTGGCGATCACCGTGCTGGAGCGCCGTGCGCACCCGGTGCGCGAGGCGGCGTTCAAGGTGGGCGAGTCCACGGTGGAGATCGGCGCGCATTACTTCGCCGAGGTCTTGGGCCTGCGCGAGCATCTGGAGACCGAGCAGATCCGCAAGTTCGGGTTCCGCTTCTTCTTCTCCGACAAGCGCGAGGACATCGACCGCTGCACCGAGCTGGGCGTCAGCCAGATCCTGCCGACGCCGTCGTGGCAGATCGACCGTGGCCGCTTCGAAAATTTCCTCGGCGAGCGCGCCCGCGCGCAGGGCATCACGTTTGTCGACAACTGCAGCGTCAAGGGCGTGGACCTGTCCGATGACGAGGCCGACCACGCCGTGCGCTACGAGCGCGCCGGCGAGGCCGGCACGCTGAGCGCCCGCTGGGTGGTGGATGCCAGCGGCCGCGCCGGCCTGCTCAAGCGCAAGCTCGGCCTGGCGCAGGACAATGCACACGACGCCAATGCGGTGTGGTGGCGTGTGGAAGGCCTGATCGACCCCAATGGCTGGTCGCAGGACAGCAGCTGGCTGCAGCGTTGCACGCCACCGGACCGCTGGCGCTCGACCAACCACATGTGCGGGCCGGGCTACTGGTTCTGGCTGATTCCGCTGTCGTCCGGTGCGCATTCGCTGGGCATCGTCTGCGATGCGTCGATGCACCCGCTGGACACGATGAACACCCACGACAAGGCGATGACCTGGCTGCGCACGCATCAGCCGCAGGTCGCCGCCACGCTCGACAAGGCCGACTACCGGCTGCAGGACTTCCTGTTCCTGCGCAACTTCTCCTATGGCTGCAAGCAGGTGTTCTCGCCGCAGCGCTGGGCGCTGACCGGCGAAGCGGGCTTGTTCCTGGACCCGTTCTATTCGCCCGGCAGCGACTTCATCGCGATTTCAAATACCTACATCTGCGAACTGATCGGCCGCGACCGCGCCGGTAGATCGCTCAGCCCGTATGTCGAGCTGTATCAGCAGCTGTATTTCTCGTTCTACGAAAATACCCTGACCCTGTATCAGGACCAGTACGCGCTGTTCGGCGACGCGCAGGTGATGCCGGTCAAGGTGATCTGGGATTACACCTACTACTGGTCGCTGCTGGCGCCGCTGTTCTGCTCCGGACGCATCGCCGACCTCAGCCTGCTCTCACGCATGAAGTCCGATTTCTTCTATGCGCGCGACATGAATCTGGCCATGCAGCGTGTGCTGCACGACTGGGGCCAGCACAACACTGCACAAGGCCTGGCCACCGACGATGGGCGCCTGCTCGATCAGTACCTGATCGGCTGGTTCAACGAACTCAATGGCGCCTTGAACGACACCCTCGACGACGACGCCTTTGCCGCACGCATCCACAACAACGTGGCGCAGATGGCGGTGCTGGCACGCGAGATCCTGCAGCAGGCACGCCAGCGCCATGCCGCACTGCCGGACCACGGGCTGGACACCTTGACCGCCAACGCCATCGGCGAGCCGATCCTCACCGCCGCCTGGTACGCCGACGCGGCGTGAGTTTGAAAACCGCCCCGGCAACGGCGCGTGCATTTCTGCATTCAGTCGTGGCATTTATACTTCGAGCATCCGCATTCACAGGAGGTGACCCGTGTATCGAAGACTGCTCTATTCGCTTGTCGTGGCAATGACTGGCGTTATCAGTGCCCAGGCTGTCGCGCAGAACGTTGTGCAGTACACACCCGAGCCGCTGCTCATGAATGGCAGCGACCTGGTGCCAGTGTGTCGGCGCGCCGCTGAAACGCATTACCTCGCGCAAGGCGCCAGCATCTACAACTGGACAGCGTCGTATCACGATCGCGGCGATGGCTTGTATGTCGACGGCCGCCTGCGTGCCAATGGCAATACCGTGTCGGTGCATTGCAGCGCCGCGCGGGGTGCGCACGAGCGCGATCTGGTCATGAGGATCGACGAGACCGGTGGCTAATTCGGTATGCACTGCTGTCGATGTGCAGCGCAGTGTTCGGATGAAACTGAGCTGATCCTAGACCGCACCTCATCGAAGAGCCGCGCAGCGTGCATTGCTTGCACCATGCACACCGACCATCTCGACTGGTCCTTGCCCGCCCACCGTCGCGGGACCTTACGCGGCATGGATGCCGCGTAAGAGCTTACAAGGACGTACTTGCAGCGTGTCCTGCGATGGTGAGCGGGCAAGGACCCCGCAGCAAACCAGCAGATCACCCGCTCTCAGCCCATCCCACCATTGATGCCGATGACCTGGCCGTTGATGTAGCCAGCTGACTCCGAACACAGAAACGCCACCAACGCGGCCACTTCGTCGGGCTTGCCGACGCGGCCCGCCGGTACCAGTTGCTTGATCACTTCCGGCGCGAAGCTTTCGCCGACCATCTCGCTTTCGATCACGCCCGGCGCGACCACGTTGACGGCGATGCCGCGGCTGGCCATCTCGCGCGACAGCGATTTGCTGGCGCCGTGCAAGGCGGCCTTGGCCGCGGCGTAGTTGGTCTGCCCGCGATTGCCCAGCACTGCCGCCACCGACGACACGCTGACGATGCGGCCCCAGCGCGTACGCGCCATCGGCAGCAGCAGCGGCTGGGTGACATTGAAGAACCCGTGCAGCGATACGTCGATGACCCGATGCCACTGTTCGGCGTTCATGCCGGCCATCGGCGCATCGTCGTGGATGCCGGCGTTGTTGACCACGATCTGGATCGGACCGCCCTCCAGCAGGCCTGCCAGCGCCACCGCACTGGCCTGCGCATCGGCCACATCGAACGCCACCGCCTCGGCGCTGCCGCCGTCGGCCACGATCGCTGCAACCACGTCATCGGCGCGGGCGATATTGCGATTGGCATGCACGATCACATGGCGACCCTGCGCCGCCAGCTGACGGCAGATCGCACCACCAAGATCGCCGCTGCCGCCGGTGACGAGTGCGCGGCGCTGTGGAATGGAAGTGCTCATGGAAGCCTCGATGAAAGCCGCAGACGCGACGGCGGAAAGAGCCTCATCCTAACGACTCGCAGCAGGCGCAGGAATAGATCCAGCATTGATCGCCTACATCTTGTAGGAGCGCGCTTGCGCGCGATGCGGCATCACCGCTAAAGCCATCGCGCGCAAGCGCGCTCCTACGAGGCCTCGATGGCCTGCGCGGCGCCCAGCATCACCGTGGCGCGCCCTTCGGCGAGCAATTGCGCGCCGTGGCTCAGGCGAAAACTGTATTGCTGGCTGTCCTCGCCCTGCAGCAACACCTGCGCTTCGCAGACGATTGCATCGGGCAGGTCGTCCAGATACGCGACGTGCAAGTCCACTGCGCGCAACGCCACCAGCATGCCCGGGCGCACCGGCTTGCCCGATTCCCGGCCGAGCAAGCCGCCATGCACGGCCATGGCTTGTGCACCGTATTCGCATAGATGCAGCGCGCGCAGGCGGCCATTGGCACGCAGCGGATGCGTGTCGCTGCGATGGGCATCACTGCGCAACACGATGCGCTGCGCATCCCATTCCAGCACTGCTTCCCATAGGCACATGCTGCCCTGGTGCGGAATCAGCGCGGCAATCGCATCACGTCCCTGCATGTACATCTCCGTGTCTTGCGCGCTCCAGCGCCGGCTCGCGCGACACCAGCAAGGCGAGGATGAAATTGAACAATACCCCCAACGCCACCGTGCTGCCGATCGCACGCAACACCGGGATGCTGGAGGCAGCCAGTAGCGCGAACACCAGCAGCGTCATCAGGCTGCACACGATCAAGGCATGCAAGGTGCGCAACTGGTCGGCGTGGTCGTCGCCGGCATGGTCGAAGAACAACGCGTAATCCAGGCCCAGGCCTGCCGCCAGGATCAGCGCTATCAGATGGAACAGGTTGAGCTCCACCCCCATGCCGCGCAGGATCGCCAGGATCAGCACCGTGGTCAGCGCCATCGGCAGCAATACGCGCACAATCCGGCGCGGGCTGCGCAACGCGATCGCCACCGTCACCGCCAGCAACAGCGCGGCCAGCACCAGCGCGCCGAGCACACGTCCGCGATACGCGGCAACCAGGGACTCGGAAGCATCTTTCAGATCCAGCAACTGCGCGCCGCTGCCTTGCACGGCGGCAGCCAGTACCGACGGATCGCGCAGGCCGGTCAACGACACCAACGCGGTGCTGCGATCGCCGCGACCCAGCAGCAGCCCGCCGACCGACGTTGCCAGCGGCGAGCCGGCCAGGTCCTTCGGCAACAGCGGGGCGGCGCGCTTGGCAGCGTCCAGGTCCTGCAGGAACGGCGCAAACGCGTCGCTGCGAAACGGTGTGGCGGCCACCGCACTGTCGGTCAATGCGCGCGCTTGCGCAGCATCCGGCAAGGCAGCCTGGCGCGCATGCTGGGTCTTGATGCTGGGCAGATAGCGTGCAGCCATGTCGTAACCGGTCAATGCGCCGGCGCGCACCAGGGCATCCAGGCGCGGGCGCAACTGCTCGCTGGCCTGCAGCGCAGCCTCGTCGTTGGCGGCAGGCAGCGCGAGTACGTAACGCACGTCGGGGGCGCCCAGTTCCTGGCGCAGATGCGTGTCCTGCGCCAGGGCCTTGGGCGGCACGGGGGTCAATTTCGACAGATCGTTCTGCCAGAACTGCCCCGGCGCGAACGCGATCACCGCGATGCCGATCAGCGCAATCACTGCCAGGCTGATGCGCGGCCGTGGCAGGCGCGCGATACCGCGCCACAGCGCGGCGAGCATGCGCGAATCGGCGTAGTCGCGCGGCGCCGGGTCGATCAACCATGGCAGCAGCCAACGGGTGGTGATCGCGGCGGTCGCCAGCCCGGCGATGGTGAACACCGCCAGCTGCCGCAAGCCGTCCACACCGGAAAACAGGAAGGTCACATAGGCAATGCAGGTGGACACCACGCCGGTGGCCAGCGTCGGCCATAGATGACGCGCGTTGTCGCGTGGATCCAGACCCGGGCGCTGATGACTGAACAGGTGGATTGGATAGTCCTGCACCACGCCGATCAGGGTGAAGCCGAAGGCCACGGTGATGCCGTGCACGCCATCGAACAGCAGCGCCACCGCAGCCAGACCGGCCAGGCCGGCACTGGCCAGTGGCAGCACGCCGAGCACCGGAATCTTCCAGCTGCGATAGGCGACCAGCAGCAACAACACCAGTCCCACCGTATCCAGCGTCCCGATCCATTGCGCCTCGCCCTGCGTGCGCGCGGTGATTTCCACGGCGAATGCACCAGGGCCGGTCAAGGTAAGCCGGGTCGTGCTGCCCTTGCTGACCTTGGCGAACGCCGCCTGCACCGCGTCGTAGGCCAGTTGCTGGCCGGTGGGATCAAAGCCGGCTGCGCGCGTCTGCACGACCAGCAAGGCCGAGGTACCGGCACGGTCGAACCACACCTCGTTGCGCGTCTGCGGCGCCGCGGCCGGCTGCAGGGTTTCGGCCAGATGCAGCACTTCCAGCGTGGGGTCGCGCGGCAGCAATGGCTCCACCAGCGCCGCCGCAGGCGAACCCAGATCCTGCACGCGCGACTGCAACGCCGCTTGCAGGGTGTGCGCATCCAGCGGCGTGGTGTCGAAGCTGTCGCTGAGCAGATAGCGATACGGCAGCAGGCGCTCGGGGATCGCATCCAGCCCCGCAGTGCCGCCATTGCCGACCAGCTCGAACAGCTGCGGCTGCGCAGCCAGGGCCTGCTGCAGGGCCTGCGACTGCGTGGCCAGCGTGGCCGGGTCGCTGTTGGACAGCGCCATCAGCAACAGGCGCGAGCCAGGGCCTTCGCCCAGTTCTTCGATCAGCAGTTTCTGCGCCGGCGTGCGCGGGGCGGGCATGAATTTGCGCAGATCGCCGGTGACCTTGAGCGTCTCGCTCAACCAGAACCCAGCCACCGCCAACAATGCCAGCCACAGCAGCGCCAGGCCGATGCGGCGATTTGCGTTCAACTTAAACGCCATGCGCAAGCCTCGCTATGCCAGCGGAACGTCGACCGGCCGCGCGCGCGGCATCGGGCTGTGCGGGCGCCTTCCCGTTGCTGCGGGCGGGCATGAATTTGCGCAGATCACCGGTGACCTTGAGCGTCTCGCTCAACCAGAATCCGGCCACCGCCAGCAACGCCAGCCACAGCAGCGCCAGGCCGATGCGGCGGTTTGCGTTCAACTTAAACGCCATGCGCAAGCCTCGCTATGCCAGCGGAACGTCCACCGGCCGCGCGCGCGGCATGGGATTGTGCGGGCGGCTTGCTTGCGCCGTGGGCGCGCTGCGTCACGCGCCCGACCCGTGGCATAGCGTGGTCAGCGCCGCCGCATCGGTCACGCTTGCGGCCTCGCGCGCCGCACCGGCCAGCAGCGTGCGTTGCACGTCGCCCTTGGCCGGCTGGCTCTCGATGCAGCGCAACTCGTCATTGCGCCCGTACAGCCGCAACTCGCGCACCTGCTTGGCCACGGCAGCGTCCTTGGGCTGCAGCGTCAGTTGCCAGGCCTGCGGCTGGCCCTGCCCGCTGATGCGGTAGTGCTGCTCCAGCAGCGCGCGGTCGCCGGCCAGCAGCGCGCCGAAGCCAGACTTCAAGCCGGCCAGTTCGGGCACCCGGCTCAGCGAAAAACGCCGCGGCGATTTGCCTTCGCGTTCCAGCACGCCTTCGTCGCCCTGCAACGTGGTGGTCTCGCGATACGGCGCGCTGACCTCGCGCACCAGGGTCTGCGCGTCCGGGCGACGGTAATTGCCCTGCACGCGCAGCGGCGTCTTCAGCAGCGCCGAGCCACGCAGTTCGACGAACTCGGTACTGACCGGTGCGGGGCGTGCCAGGCGCTGCAGCACCTGGCCGACGTCCAGCGTCTCAGGCGGTGCGGCGCATAGCGGTGCGGCGCTGAACAGCAGTATCAGCATCCACGGCAGGGTGCGGCACATCGGCATGGTGGGTGTTCCAGAAATCGTAGAAGTTGAACCAGTTGTACGGCGCGTAGCGTGTGTAATGTTCCAGCCTGGCCGCGTAATCGCGCATGAGTACCGCCAGCACCGGTGCGCGCTGACGACGCGGCACGTCCAGGCCCTCGCTGAAGGTCTCGAACGCCAGCTCGTAATGATTGCCGCCGCGATATAGACCAAACGCCAGCACCACCGGCACCTTCAGCGCTGCGGCGATCAGCCACGGCGAGGTCGGGAACATCGCGTTGCGGCCAAGGAACGTCGCCGGCAACGCCGGGTCGCCCTCGCGCGGGCGATCGATCAGCAGCGCCACCAGCGCACCGGCGTCGGTGGCGTCCTTGATCGCCATGACGATCGAGGTGGCGTCCATGCCGGCATCGATGATGTTGGCGGCCAGCTGCGGATTCAGCGCGCCCAGCAGCTCGGTCATGGCGCGGTTGTGCGCCTTGTCCAGCACCACCTTGACCTGCACGTCCGGCCGCTCGGTGGCCAGCACGCGCAGCGCATCGAAGCTGCCCAGGTGCGAGCCGAAGATCAGCACGCCGCGGCCGCGATCCATCTGCGCATGCAACTGGTCCAGCCCGGTGATGTCGACCCGGAAGCGCTGCATCTGCCCGCACAGCATGTACACGCGATCCAGAATCGTCGAGGCGAAGGTGTGGATATGCCGCGCCACATCGCGCAGCGTGGCCGGGCGCTCCAGCACGCGCGTCAGATAGGCACGCGAGGCACTGCGCTCGGGCGCACGCACCAGCAGGAAGTACAGCGTGATCGGGTACAGCAACGCGCGCCCCACCGCGCGACCGGCGTGCTGGGCGATGCCGCGGATCAGCCACAGCGCGAAACGTCCGCCGCCTTCCGGGCGTTGCTTCCACTGACTGCTCATTGCGCCGCCTCCGCCACCAGTTCGCCGCTGACCAGCAGCTCGTCTGCGCGCTGCACGCGAAAGCGCCAGCGCGGGCCGGCGCCGTCCAGCGTGACCGATGCCGTCTGCCCGGGCAGCAACGGCTGCACGAACTTCACCTGCGGCAGGCGTGCCGCCGCGCGTGGGCCATGCGCGGCCTCCACCGCCTGCAGCACATGGTCGAGCACGACCACACCAGGCACCACGGGGCGCCCCGGAAAGTGCCCGGGCAGGCAGGGATGATCATGCGGCACGACGAAATCCATAAGCGGGTAACTCAAATCCTGGGTTGGAGCATCGCAGCCACGGCGTTATGTGCCTGCTCGGTCAATTGCTGGCGGTCCGGCGCATCCGGCCCGGTCACCGGGATCGGATCGCCGATCCGCACCCGGATGATGCCCGGGCGCACCCTGAACATACCCTCCACCGGCAGCACCTTGCCGCAGCCATCCACCGCCACCGGCACCACCTGCACACCAGCATCGATAGCGGCCTGCAACAGCCCGGCCTTGAATGGCAATAATGCGCCGCTGCGGCTGCGGGTGCCTTCGGGAAACAGACACAACTGCTTGCCCTCGCGCAGAAGCGCGGCAGCCTGCCGGCGCACCATCGCCCCGGCACGGCGGCTGTCGCGGTCCAGGAACAACATGCCGGTGGCCCGCGCATACCAGTTCACGAACGGCACCTTGAGCATTTCGTCCTTGAGCAGGAACCGCAGCGGCACCGGCAAGGCGTAGAACAACGCGCAGATATCGATGATCGACTGGTGGTTGCTGACGAACAGATAGTTCCTGGACCAGTCCACGCGCTCGCGGCCTTCCACGATCACCGTGGCGCCGGCGCCGCGAAACAGCACCGGCGACCACATCAACGCGCCCATGCGCAGCAGGCGGTCGGCATCGCGCGTGATCGCCAGCAACGCCAGCGCATAGACGATTCCGCCAGCGGTAAACGTCAGCGTGAAAGCCAGTTGCAGCAGATTGAACACGGCCCACGCCAGGCGCGACGGCATCCTTGCCAGCGGCATTTTTGTCTTGTCCCCGAAAATATGCACGTACGTCGCTGCCCCTGGCCACGCACTCAGCGCAGCAGATCGCGCCAGAATTCCGGCCCGAGCCGCGCCATCTGGCGCAAGAAGTCTGGCAGATTACGATAGGGGCGCTGTGGAAACCAGCGGCCGCGCAATAGATATTCGCCTACAAAGAACCCGCCAACCACCCCGTACGCCAGCAGATTGGCGAACAACGATGCGCGCGCGTCGCTGATCGGCAGCGGCGAGGCATAGCCCAGTTGCGCCAGCACGCCACTGGGTTCGGCGCACAGGCCCAGCACCAGGTTGACCAGGGTCAGCGCGCACAGCAGCAGCGCCCAGGCCAGGGTGAGGCGGCGCGTGTAGCGGTACTGCTCCGGAGTGATCGGCATACCGGCCTGGCGATACAGCCCCTCGACGATGCGCGTGATCAACGGCGTGCGGCCACGGCGCAGGCTGCGGCCGAAGAACCAGGCGATCCAGCCGGTGAACACCACCGGCGGCGCGGCCAGCACCAGCATCGCGTACGGCGAGTGCCACAACGCACTCAGGCCCAGCAAGGTCAGCACGGCCAGCGCCCAAGCCCAGGCGCGGCGCGCGACCATCGGTTCGATCAGCACCATCAGCACCAGCAAGCCACCGGCGATGACGGCCAGCTCCGGGCGATGGCTGGCGTTGGCCCAATGCGCCAGCGGCGAATACGCCACCGCCAGCAGCACGCCCAGCCCCAGCACCCACGGGGGCGCATCGCCAGGCGCGGCGGTCGCAACCTCAGACGGTCTTGTTGGCTTCGACATGCGCCGACAATGCGCGCAGCGACGCGAAGATACGACGGTTCTCGTCATTGTCCGAGCGCAGCTGGAAGCCATAGCGCTTGCTGATCGCCAGCGCCAGTTCCAGCGCGTCGATCGAATCCAGTCCCAGCCCGGTGTTGAACAACGGCGCCTCCGGGTCGATGTCGGCGGGCTGGACGTCTTCCAGGTTCAGGCTTTCGACCAGGAGTTCGGCCAGTTCACGTTCGGCAGCGGTTTGCGAGGACATCCAGAGAGCTTCCAGGTGAGGGGCGGGCGACAGATTCACAGCGAAATTGCAGAACAACCACCACAGCGGCGCGGACAACCGTCAGGTCGGCATCGGCGATGCTGCGGAACACAGACAGTGTACGTTGCCGTGCCGGCCGATTCCGAGCACTCGCCACGTCGGCCTTGCGGCCACATTGTCGAGGGTGTCGATGGTTGTGCAACAGCGATTCGGCGGCCGGCATACCTGTCCGGGCCGCCGGTCAGGCTATCATGACTGCATGACGCTCGCCCGCTGCAGGTTCGTTCCAGGATGACTTCCACCGCTGTTGGCCCTACCCCGACCGCCAAGCCGGCAGCCGGGCCGGCTCCCGGACCCGAGTGCCCGGATGTCCTGATCATCGGCGGCGGGCCGGCAGGCTGCGCGGCCGCCATCGTCCTGGCCCAGCAGGGCTGGCAGGTGACCTTGCTGGAGAAGGCGCAGCATCCGCGCTTCCATATCGGCGAGTCGCTGCTGCCGATGAACATGCCGATTCTCGAACGCCTGGGCGTGTTGGAAGAGGTGCGCAGCATCGGCGTGCTCAAGCGCGGTGCGGACTTTCCCAACGACAGCGGCGGCTACAACACCTTCCGCTTCTCGCATGCGCTGGATGCCAAGGCAGATTTCGCCTTCCAGGTGCCGCGTGCGCAGTTCGACCAAGTGCTGTTCGAGCGCGCGCGGGCGGTGGGCGTGGATGCGCGCGACCAGGTCAAGGTCGAAGCGGTGGAGTTCGACGGGCAGCAGCCGGTGCTGCAGGCGCAAGGCGTGGCGGGGGTGCAGCAGTTCCGCCCGCGCTACCTGCTCGATGCCAGCGGCCGCGACACCTTCCTGGGCAACCGTTTCAAGCTCAAGCGCGCCAATGCCAGGCATCAATCGGCCGCGTTGTTCAGCCATTTCCGCGGCGTGACGCGCCGACCGGGCGAAGATGCCGGCAACATCAGCATCTATCGCCACGCGCATGGCTGGATGTGGCTGATCCCGTTGCCGGACGACATCATGAGCGTGGGCGCGGTCTGCTACCCGGAATACATGAAGACCCGCAAAGGCGACAGCGAAGGCTTCTTCATGCGCACGCTTGCGCTCAACGCCGAGCTCAACGCGCGCATGCTCGGCGCCGAACGCGTGGCCCCGGTGCATGCCACCGGCAATTACGCCTACGAGTGCACGCGCATGTCCGGCCCGCGCTGGTTGATGCTGGGCGATGCCTACACCTTCGTCGACCCGATGTTTTCATCGGGCGTATTCCTGGCCATGCACAGCGCCGAGCGCGGTGCGGCGATGGTGGACCAGGCCCTGCGCATGCCGCAGCACGAGGCGAAACTGCAGCGTGCCTTGCAGCGCGAACTCAAGCGCGGCGTGGACGAGTTCAAGTGGTTCATCTACCGCTTCACCTCGCCAACCATGCGCGCCCTGTTCGCGCAACCGCAGAACACCTGGCAGATCGAGGAAGCGGTGGTGGCGATGCTGGCCGGCGATGTATTCGACAGCCCCAAGGTGCGCCTGCGCCTGCGCGCGTTCCGCGCCATCTATGCACTGACCACCTTGTCGATGATGCCGCGCGCCTGGCAGTCCTGGCGCCAACGCCGACGTCAGGCCACGCTCGGCTTCGACGGCGACACCTTGCAACGCGACACGCAACAACGAGATACGCGATGACCGCTTCCCAGGCCCAGACCACGCACACCGTGCGCCATCCCCGCCTGCAGGTCGACTATGTCGATCAGACCGACCCGTCTGCACTGCTGGCCGATCCGCAGGTGCTGGCCGTGTTCGGCTTCGGCACGGCGGCGCCGCGCCTGGACGACCCGCGCTACCTGCGCGTGCCGCTGCAGCCGTATCAGGCCGACGTGCTGGAGGTGTGGCGCAGCGATGCGGCCGTGCACAGCGGCCGCGATGGCAACATTGCCTGGGCCAGCGACGGCCGCCTGCAGTTCGGCGTGATCGAAATCGACGAGCAGGATGTCGATATCGAAGCCGCCGCCGCCAAGGCCTATGCGGAAATCACCGCCTTCGTCACCGGCAGCCAGACTCCGCGCCTGCTGCGTATCTGGAACTATCTGGACGCCATCACCCTGGGCAGTGGCGACCGCGAACGCTACCGGCAGTTCTGCGTGGGCCGTGCGCGCGGCCTGGGCGCCTTCGACAATGCGCAGTTGCCGGCCGCCACCGCGGTGGGACGCTGCGATGCCGAGCGCATCATCCAGATCTACTGGCTGGCCGCCAGCGACGCCGGCACCCCGCTGGAAAACCCGCGCCAGGTCAGCGCCTACAACTACCCGCGCCAATACGGCCCGCAGCCGCCGAGTTTCGCGCGCGCCATGCTGCCGCCGGCCGGCAGCGACATGCCGCTGCTGCTGTCAGGCACCGCCGCCGTGGTCGGGCATGCCTCGATGCACACCGGCCAGTTGCTGGCGCAGCTGGAAGAGACCTTCGCCAACTTCGACGCCCTGCTCGGCGCTGCCCGCCAGCATGCCCCCGCCCTGCCCGCGCAGTTCGGCGCCGGCACCCGTCTGAAGGTCTACGTGCGCGAGCAGGATGATCTGCCCAAGGTCGCGCAGGCACTGGACGCCCGTTTCGGCGACGCGGTGCCGCGTCTGCTACTGCACGCGGTGATCTGCCGCGACGAGCTGGCGGTGGAGATCGATGGGGTGCATGGGTGAGCGATTGCGGGCATCAGCACTGATGCCCGCTGCGGCCACGCAGCAGCAATGCTCCGTGGCGAGGCCTGCGCTCAGCCGTTGAGCAAACCCAGCACCACATCGCGTGGCAGCTTGCCGGTTTCGTTGCGTGGCAGTGCGGCGAGTTTGCGCAGGCGGCGCGGCAGGAACACCGGGTCGACGCTGACGCGCAGAGCGGCGAGGATCTGCGCTTCGTCCAGGGTCGGGGCGACCACCAGTGCGGCGATACGGCCGACCGCCTGACCGGGCTCGGGTGCGAGCTGCACGATGGTGCCGTCGACGACGCCCGGGATGGCCAGCAGGCGACGGGTCAGATCGGCCAGCGAGGCGCGCTTGCCGGCGATTTCCAGCAGATCGGCCTGCCGCCCGCGCACCTGGAAGGTGCCGTCGGCAGCCACGTCCATCATGTCGGCCAGCAGCACCGGCGTGGCCAGATGCGGTGCGTGCACCAAGGTGCCTACCGCCTGCGTTTCCAGGCGCACACCGGGCAGCGGTGTCCACGCCGCCTCCAGCGCGGTGCGGCGCACCGCGAACACGCAGGTTTCGGTGGAACCGAACATCTCGCGTACCTCGCCGCCAAACCGCGCTTCGGCGGCCGCGGCCACCTCCTGCGCCAACGGCGCGGTGGCCGAGACGATGCCGACCAGCGGCGGCAACGCCACGCCGGATTCGACCAGCGCGCGCAGGTGCACCGGCGTGGTCACCAGCACGCGCGGGGCAGGAATGTCCGACAGCGCGCGCGCCACATCGTCCGGAAAGAACGGGCGGCCCGCATGCACCGCAAGCTCGGTCACCATCGGCAGCAGCACCGACAATTCCATGCCGTACATATGTTGCGGCGGCACCGTAGCGACCACGTGTGGCACCGCATCGGTGTGCGCCCACAGGCTTTCCAGCGCGACCAGATCCTGACGCGTACTGGTCAGGAAGCTGCCCCAGGTCTTGGGGTTGGGCTGCGGGCTGCCGGTGCTGCCGGAGGTGAAGCCGATGGCCACCAGCGCGTCATCGGCCAGCTGCGGAATCGGGCCTGCGGCCTGCGGCAACTCGGACGGCAGCTGCCAATAGCGCGGCGGTGCCAGCTCCAGTGCCAGATCGCCCAGGCAGTAGGCATCGGCATGCCGCGCCTGCACTTCGCCGACCACGGCCGGCGCGCGCGAGGACGGCAGCAGCGACACCTGCCCGCGCAATGCGCACGCATAGAACGCGACCATGAAGCGATAGCGGTCTTCGCACAGATTCACCGCGTGGCGACCGTCCGGCAATTGCTGCGCCAGGCCATGCACGTGTGCAATGAAGGTGGCCAGATCGACCGACTGCCCCGCGCGCCAGGCCAGCGGCCGGCCGGGCGCGCCGACGGCCATCGGGTGGGAAACGGCAGGAACAGGCAGGCTGGACATGGGAACCGGCAATCGCAAAAGCGCGCTAGCTTGGCCGCCACCTGCCCTGCTGGCAAGTCGGGAGGTTTCCGGCTGCGCCACGAGGGCCGCGGTCGGGAACCTCTGCGAGGCACGTGCGCGAAGCACATTCCAACTCATTGCAGCTGCGCATCGCAGCTGGAGTGCATTGGCCGTCAAGCGCGTACGCCCGTGCGAGCCAATGCGCGCATAACCGCTTATGGTCGCGTCCGCCACTCGTCCATGCCTTGCCTGTTCGATAACGCACTCGCCTCCACGCGCACATGACCTGTGGCCCAAGCCCCCGGCGGAAGCGAGCTGCTAGGCTTGTCCGCTCCTCGTTGCGTCCAGTTGTTACCGATGCCCAGATTGTTGCCGCTGTCCTTGTTGTTGCTGGCTGTCACCGCGCATGCGCAATCCGCCACACCGCTCACCATCGAACAGGTGATGGCCGATCCGGACTGGATCGGGCCGTCGGTGGATCAGGCCTGGTGGCAGTGGGACGGCAAACAGGTGCAATACCTGCTCAAACGCGATGGTTCCCCGGTGCGCGACACCTATCGCCAGGGCGCCGGCGGCGGCAGCGCCGAACGCGTGGCCGACAACGCCCGCGCCGGCCTGGATGCGGATAACCCGAGCTACGACGCGGCCCGTCAGCGCATGCTGTTCGCGCGCAATGGCGACATCTTCCTGCGTGACCTGCGCTCCGGCGCACTGACCCAGCTGACCCGCAGCAACGAGGTCGAATCGCGGCCGCAATTTGCCAGCGATGGCGGCGCGATCTGGCGCGCGGGCAACAACTGGTACCACTGGCGCGCCGACGGCGGCACTGCGCAGGCTGCAGTGGTCAAGGCCGAGCGCGATCCCAACGCTGCGCCCAAAGCCGACGTGTTGCGCGAGCAGCAGCTGGCCACGCTGGCCACGCTGCGGCGCGACCGTGAGCAGCGCGATGCGTTACGCACCCAGGAAGACGCCTGGCGCCGCGCCGATGCGACGCGTGCGGCAGCGCCGGTGTACCTGGGCGATGAGGTGGAGATCGTCGACAGCGCGTTGTCGCCGGACGGCCGCCACCTGCTGGTGGTCACCCAGGCCAAGAGCGCCGAAGAAGGCCAGGCCGGCAAGATGCCCAAGTACGTGACCGAATCCGGTTACGAGGAATTCCAGGAAGTGCGCACCCGCGTCGGTCGCAATGCGCCGGTGGCGCATGCGCTGTGGTTGGTCGATGTCAGCGCCGGCACTGCAAAACCGCTGTCCTTCGACACCCTACCGGGTATCGCCACCGACCCATTGGCCGCGCTGCGCAAGGCCGCCAAGCGCGACGCGCTCAAGGGCAACCGCGCCGTCCGCGTGGAAAGCGACGGCGACGGCAGCGGGCCGGCGGTGCACTGGAGTGACGACGGGCGCAACGTGGCGGTGGAGATTCGCGCGGTGGACAACAAGGACCGCTGGATCGCCAGCGTGGACCTGGCCAACGCCACGTTGCAGCCGCGGCACCGCCTGAGCGACAGCGCCTGGATCAACTGGGACTTCAACGATTTCGGCTGGCTGCCCGACAACCACACGCTGTGGCTGCTGTCGGAAGAATCTGGCTATTCGCAGCTGTACACCGTGGAAGGCAACGGCAAGCCGCGCCAGCGCACGCGCGGCAAGTGGGAAGTGTCGACGCCGGTGCCCAGCGCCGACGGCAGCAGCATGTTCTTCCTGTGCAACCAGAAATGGCCTGGCGATTACGAGGTGTGCAAGCTGGACCTGCGCAGCGATCAGCTCAGCGAAGTCACTGCGTTGAATGGCGTGGAAGGCTTCAGCCTGTCGCCGAACGGGCAGCAACTGCTGGTGCGTTACTCAGGCAGCTACCTGCCACCGCAGCTGGCGGTGGTGCCGGCCGCAGGCGGCCAGGCCACGCTGCTGACCGACACCCGCACGCCCGCGTTCAAGGCGCAGCCGTGGATCGCACCGCAGTATGTGCAGGTACCGTCCAAGCATGGCGCCGGCACGGTCTGGGGCAAGTACTACGGGCCGCAGAACCCCGAGCCTGGCAAGCAGTATCCGATCGTGATGTTCGTGCACGGCGCAGGCTATCTGCAGAACGTCTCGCAGCGCTACACGCCGTATTTCCGCGAGCAGATGTTCCACAACCTGCTGGTGCAGCAGGGCTACATCGTGCTGGACCTGGACTACCGCGCCTCGGAAGGCTATGGCCGCGACTGGCGCACCGCGATCTACCGCAACATGGGCCACCCGGAGCTGGAAGACTATCTGGACGGGCTGGAGTGGCTGGTGACGCAGAAGCAGGGCGACCGCGCGCGTGCCGGCATCTACGGCGGCTCGTACGGCGGCTTCATGACCTACATGGCGCTGTTCCGCAGCCCCGGCACCTTCAAGGCCGGCGCGGCGCTGCGTCCGGTCGGCGACTGGATGCAGTACAACCACGAATACACCTCCAACATCCTCAACACGCCCGAGCTCGATCCCGAGGCCTACAAGACCTCATCGCCGATCAACTACGCCGACGGGTTGCGCGACCATCTGCTGATCGCGCACGGCATGATCGACGACAACGTGTTCTTCAAGGACTCGGTCGACATGACCCAGAAGTTGATGGAGCTGCACAAGGACAACTGGCAGGTGGCGCCGTATCCGCTGGAACGCCATGGCTTTACGCGTGCCGATTCGTGGCTGGACGAATACAAGCGCATCCTCAAGCTGTTCAATGAGCAGGTAAAGCCGTAAGCCATGCCGCTGCGGCCGGGCGATGCGTGCTGCATCGCCCGGTCGATGACATGGCGCACTTGCTGCAGCATCCCCATGCTGCAGCAGGCGACAGATCGCCCAGGTTGCACGCGTGATGCGCTACTGCGTCACCCATCGCCACGCGTCACCCTGCGCGGCACTCACCTGCACGTACGCAACTGGCCCTAAGCTTGGCGCAGGATCGGCAGATCGCTGGCGCATTGCGCTCCCCTTTGCCGGCCCGCCGCCCGACCGGAGCGCCGCCGGCACCGCAGCGGTTTCCGATTCGCGGCGCGCAGAAGGTAATCGCGATGGGCCTGTGGGACCGTTTGTTTGGACGCAAGACCCCGGTGGCGAAGACGCCCCGAGCCGAACCGACCGCAGCGCCGGCAGCTGCAGCCGATGACACCGATACCGAGGTCCAGATCGACCCGGCACTGCAGCCCGCACTGAGCCTGTTCCAGCGCGGCGATCAGCTGGGCGCCTACAACGCTGCGCAGGCGCAGCTGCACCTGGGTGCCGACGCGCAACGCCTGTGCGCGCTGGCATTGAGCGCGCTGGACCGCTATCGCGAGGCGTATCCGCACTGGCTGGCGCTGTACGAACTGGAGCCCACCGCGCACAACGCATTGCAGTTGGCGACCACCTCGGTGATGTGCAACGAGATCGATCGTGGCGAACAGTGGCTGCTGACCTTCGACGATCTGAATGCGCAGGAGCGCTCCACCTCGCCGGCCACCGCACGCACCAGTTTCCTCACCGCGCTGACCCGCGCCGGTCACGGCGCGCACGCGTTGCCGCATCTGGAGTGGTTGCGCGAGGCCTACGCCGGGATGTCGATCACCGACAGCCACTTCCTCTACGTGCGCGGGCTGCCCTTCTTCGAGGCCTTTCTAGAGCGCAGCACACCGTTGTTGCGCCAGTGCCTGCCGGCCGACGCCCTCCCCGGCTGGTACGCGCAACTGCAGCCAGCCCTGGATCCGGCTGGCCAGGCCGCGGTGGCCGCCCATATCGCATCGCTGCAATGAGCGCGCCGACACCGCCCCCTCGACCGCGCGGCGGCTTCGTCACGCCGCTGGCGTGGGTGTCCCTGCTGCTGGGTGTCGTCAGTGCGATGTCCAACCTGGTGCAGATCATGATGATCGTGCTGATGCCCGACGCGGCAGCGCTGGGCTTGCCCGAAGGGATCACCCTGCCCACCTCGTTGCAGTGGCTGATCGATCATGCGTTGTCGTTGTCCGTCGTAGGCGTGGTGCTGTCGGTGGCCTTCGCATGGTTGAGCTGGGCCTTACTGCAGCGACGCGAGTGGGCGCGGGTCGGGTTCGTGGCGGTGCTGCTGGTGACCGCACTGCTCAATGTCGGTGGCCTGGCCTTGATCGGGCCGCTGTTCGAGGGCGTGCAGGCGATGCTGCCTGCCGATGTCGTGCACAGCCCCGAGTGGCCGCAGCTGCAGGCGCGCCTGCAGGCAACCCGCCAGGCGGCATTGCTGCTGACAGGCCTGGGCGTGCTGGCAATCGGCTGTCTCCACGCAGCGCTGGCATGGCGGTTGTGCACGCCCGCAGTGCGCGCCGAATTTGCCGCCTCGCGCGGGCGCAACGCATGAGGGAATCGAGACGTCGAGCCGTGGCGACGGTTAGACAGGGCACGAGGCTTGAATCAAAGGTTCGGTGAGTCGAGGGCGCGATGCCCTCACCACTTCCGGGACACGCCGTGAATCCGTCTGTGGAGGCTTCCTGGCAGCATCCATGCCGCCAAGGGTCCCGGAACCGGTAAGGACATCGCACCAGGATGCTCTTAGGTTGCTTCATTGAAAGCCTGCCGATTGCTAGGCTCGTCTTGGGAAACTGATTGGGCGCGCTGTCACGACAACGCCGTCATGCTCTGCTTGCAACCTGCACACCAACCATCTCCGGCGGTCCTTGCCCGCTCACCGTCGCGGGACCTTACGCGGCATGGATGCCGCGTAAGAGCCTACATGGACGTACTTGCGGCGTGTCCTGCGAGGGTGGGCGGGCAAGGGCCCTGCAGCCAACTCACAGCGTCGAGGGCGCGGCGAGGACATCGCACCGTTTGCCGGCTGTTTTGTTGAAAACCATGCACACCAACCATCTCTGGTGGTCCTTGCCCGCCCACCGTCGCGGGACCTTACGCGGCATGGATGCCGCGTAAGAGCCTACACGGACGTACTTGCGGCGTGTCCCGCGAGGGTGGGTGGGCAAGGACCCTGCAGCAAACTCAGCCTCGAGGGCGCGGCGAGGACACCGCACCGGTTGCAGGCAGTTTTGTTGAAAACCATGCACACCGACCATCTCGACAGGTCCTTGCCCGCCCACCGTCGCGGGACCTTACGCGGCATGGATGCCGCGTAAGAGCCTACAAGGACGTACTCGCGGCGTGTCCCGCGGGGGTGGACGGGCGAGGGCCCTGCAGCCAAACCGCAGATCGCATGCCCTGCTTCTGCTTCTGCTTCCTCTTCTCTTCCGCTTCTGCTGCTTCTACCTCGCCCACACTGCCCGGTCCCAACTAGAAAACAGCCGGCATATAAATCCTGGCGTGGGACGACCCGGCAAAGCCTGACTGGTCAAGCACCCGATGCCTACACGACGCAGCGCCTCGCCCTGCGACAAACGGGCGCGTTTGCCCGACTGCATGAAGCCCGATGCACCGCTTAGAATCGTGGCATGAACGAATTCGACCGTGTACGCGATTATTTGACCGGCCTGCAGGACCGTATCTGCGCTGCCGTGGAAGCCATCGATGGTAGCGCGCGTTTTGCCGAAGATCTTTGGCAGCGCGAGGAAGGCGGTGGCGGGCGCACCCGCATCCTGCGCGATGGCGCGGTGTTCGAGCAGGCCGGCATCGGGTTTTCGGATGTGTCCGGCTCGCGCCTGCCGCCTTCGGCCAGTGCGCACCGGCCCGAGCTGGCAGGGGCGACCTGGCGCGCCTGCGGCGTGTCGCTGGTGTTCCACCCGCACAACCCGCACATCCCCACCACCCACGCCAACGTGCGCTACTTCCGTGCCGAGCGCGATGGCGAGGTGGTGGCGGCCTGGTTCGGTGGCGGCTTCGACCTGACCCCGTTCTATCCGGTGGACGAGGACGTGCTGCACTGGCACCGCACCGCGCAGGCGCTGTGCGCGCCATTCGGCGAGGAGCGCTATGCCGCGCACAAGCGCTGGTGCGACGAGTACTTCTTCCTGCGTCACCGCAACGAGACGCGTGGCGTGGGCGGGCTGTTCTTCGACGACCTGGGGCAGGATTTCGAACGCGACTTCGCCTACCAGCGCGCGGTCGGCGACGGGTTCCTGGATGCCTACCTGCCGATCGTCGAGCGCCGCAAGGACGCCCCCTACGGCGAACGCGAACGCGAGTTCCAGCTCTACCGCCGTGGCCGCTACGTGGAGTTCAACCTGGTCTACGACCGCGGCACGCTGTTCGGCCTGCAAAGTGGCGGGCGGGCCGAAAGCATCCTGATGAGCCTGCCCCCACGGGTGCGCTGGGAATACGGCTTCACGCCGGAACCGGGCAGCGCCGAGGCGCGGCTGATGGACTATCTGGTCCCGCGCGATTGGCTCGGTTGAATCGGTCAATTAAAAAACACAGCGCCAATGAAACGCTGTGTTGATTGATCAAGTTTATTCGGCCTATTTAAATTTGTGATTTCCAGCGATGCCGGCGAATCGTGCAATACGATGAACCGGTTATGTTGCGTAGCAAAATAATTGCGGGCCGAAAATAAAAAGCCCCGCAGACCAGGGGGAGGTCGGCGGGGCCAGGGAACGGAAACTTGGGGAGTAGTTTCCGCTCCGAGATCTGCTCCAGGGGATGGGAGAGATCTGCCGACAGGCGTTGCGCCCGTCGAGGGATATAACACCATTTTCTACATTGATGGATCGTGAAGATAACTGTTAAAAATATGTAGAATTTAGCGGTTATTCATTCCATCGGCGCAGTCTCGATTCGTATTATGTCTGGTCTGCGCGTTCAGCATATCAGCCTTATCTGCTGCGTCAGTGCGCCTCATCCCAGTTATCGCCAACCCCGGAATCGACCACCAGCGGCACGCGTAATTCGGCCGCGGCCGACATGCGCGTGGTCACCTCGCTCAGCAGCGTGTCGACGAAATCGGTCTCGGCTTCGAACACCAGTTCGTCGTGCACCTGCAGGATCATCAGCGCACGCTCGGCGTGGTCGGCGATCCAGCCGTCCACGCTGACCATGGCGCGCTTGATGATGTCGGCGGCGGTGCCCTGCATCGGTGCGTTGATGGCGGCGCGCTCGGCGCCGGCGCGCTGGCCCTGGCTGCCGGCGTTGATGAAGTCCAGATACAGCCGGCGGCCGAACACCGTCTCCACGTAGCCCTTGTCGCGTGCCTGCTGACGGGTGGTTTCCATAAAGTCGCGTACGCCCGGGTAACGGCTGAAGTACAGCGCGATGTAGTCCTGCGCCTCGCCGCGGCCGATGCCGAGCTGGCGGGCAAGACCAAACGCGCTCATGCCGTACATCAGGCCGAAGTTGATCGCCTTGGCGGCGCGGCGCTCGTCAGCGCTGACGGTGTCGATGGTGCGGCCGAACACCTCGGCGGCGGTGGCGCGGTGCACGTCGGCGCCGGACTCGAACGCACCGACCAGGCCCGGGTCGCCGGACAGGTGCGCCATGATGCGCAGCTCGATCTGCGAGTAATCGCAGGCGATCAGCTTGCGCCCGGCCGGGGCGACGAAGGCGCGGCGGATGCGGCGGCCGTCTTCGGTGCGGATCGGGATGTTCTGCAGGTTGGGATCGGACGAGGACAGCCGCCCGGTGGCCGCGCCGGCCTGGTGGTAGCTGGTGTGCACGCGCCCGGACTGCGGGTGGATCATTTCCGGCAGCTTGTCGGTGTAGGTGCTGCGCAGCTTGGTCAGGCCGCGGTATTCCAGGATCACCCGCGGCAACTCGTGCTGGTCGGCAATGGCTTCCAGCGCCTCCTCGTTGGTCGAGGGCTGGCCCTTGGGCGTCTTGACCACGGCGGGCAGCTTGAGCTCGTCGAACAGCAGCGCCTGCAGCTGCTTGGGCGAATCCAGGTTGAAACTGCGCCCAGCCAGCTCGGTGGCCTTCTGCTGGGCGGCGAGCATGCGCTTGGACAGGTCCGCGCTCTGGCGGCGCAGTTCGGCCGCGTCCACGCACACGCCGTTGGCTTCGATGCGTGCCAGCACCTCCACCAGCGGCATCTCGATGTCGCGGTAGACCTGCTCCAGGCCCGGCTCGGCGGCCAGCCTGGGGCCGAGCACCTGGTGCAGGCGCAGGGTGATGTCGGCATCTTCGGCGGCGTAGCGGGTGGCGTCGTCCAGGCTGATCTGGGCGAACGGGATCTGCTTGGCGCCCTTGCCGCAGACGTCCTCGTACTTGACCGTGTCGTAGCCCAGGTAGCGCTTGGCCAGGCTGTCCATGTCGTGGCGGGCGCTGCCGGAATTGAGCACGAAGCTCTCCAGCAGGGTGTCGTCGCTGTAGCCGGCCAGGGCGATGCCGTGGCGGCGCATCACGTGCAGGTCGTACTTGCCGTGCTGGCCGAGCTTGCGCACCGCAGGGTCGGTGAGCAACGGCGCCAGCTGCGCCAGCGCCTGGGCACGGTCGAGCTGGGCCGGGGCGCCGGGGAAGTTGTGGCCGAACGGCAGATACGCCGCCTGGCCGGGCTCGGCGGCCACGCTCAGGCCGATCAGGTCGGCCTGCAGTGGGTCCAGGCTGTCGGTTTCGGTATCGAAGGCGAACTGGCCGGCGGCGCGCAGGCGCGCGATCCAGCTGTCGAGCTGTTCCTGGGTCAGGATGGTCTCGTACTGGCCGGGCGCCGACAGCGCGGGGTCCACTTCCACCGAGGCGCTGACCGGGCCGGACACGAAGCCAGTGCCGCGCGCGCGGCCGGGTTCGGTGCGGGCGCTGGCGGCGGCGGCTCCCAACGGCATCGGCTCGGTCAGCAGGCCGGCCTGGGCGGCTGCACCGCCGAGTTCGCGCAGCGCCTGGGTGAAGCCGTAGCGTGCGTACAGCACCGCCAGCGTTTCGGCGTTGGGCTCGCGCAGGTCCAGCGCGCGCGGGCCGCTGGCCAGGGTCACGTCGGTCTTGATGGTGACCAGTTCGCGGTTGAGCGGCAGCCGTGGCAACGCGGCGCGCAGGTTGTCGCCGATCTTGCCCTTGATCTTGTCGGCGTTGGCGATCACGCCATCGAGCGAGTCGTATTCGGCCAGCCATTTGGCGGCGGTCTTGGGGCCGCACTTCTCTACGCCGGGCACGTTGTCCACGGTGTCGCCCATCAGCGCCAGCAGGTCGACGATCTGGTCGGGGCGCACGCCGAACTTGGCGATCACCGCCTCGTCCGAATCCATGCGGCTGCCGCTCATGGTGTTGACCAGTTCGATGCCCGGGCGGACCAGCTGGGCAAAGTCCTTGTCGCCAGTGGAGATGGTCACGCTCAGGCCGTCGGCGGCGGCCTGCAGGGCCAGCGTGCCGATCACGTCGTCGGCTTCCACGCCGTCGATGCGCAGGATGTCGATGCCCAGCGCATGCACGATGTCGCACATCGGCTGCACCTGCGCGCGCAGGTCGTCGGGCATCGACGGGCGATTGGCCTTGTAGTCGGCATACAAGTCATCACGGAAGGTCTTGCCCGGCGCGTCCACCACGAACGCGACATAGGCTGGGCGTTCCTTCAGGGTGGCGCGCAGCATGTTGACCACGCCGAACAAGGCACCGGTGGGCTCGCCCTGGGCATTGGTCAGCGGCGGAAGCGCGTGGAACGCGCGGTACAGGTAACTGGACCCGTCGATCAGGACTAATCTGCTCATGCGCCAATTCTACGCTGCACGCTCACGCCACACCGTGCCGGCGCATACTTGCCGACGACCTAGAACGGATGACGACGATGAAGAGAGCGAGTCTTTTGCTGCTGCCGTTACTGCTGCTCGGCGGCTGCGCCACCAGCGGCGCGGTCGGCGATGTGCCGGCCGGTGCGGATGTCACCAGCAAGACCATGGGCAACGGCGACAAGGTCGACGAGTACCGGGTCAACGGCCAGCTGGAAATGGTGCGGGTGACGCCTGCACGCGGTGCGCCCTACTTCCTGTACGACCGCGATCACGACGGGCATACCGATGCGGAGAAGGACAAGGTCAACAAGGTGTATTGGAAGCTGTATAGCTGGTGATTCGGGAATCGGGAATCGGGAATCGGGAATCGTAGAGCGTAAGCCTCGCGGGAGCTCGGGCGCCGGTTCGGTGACGTCTGCCTTGTGTGGCTGATGCCGGGCGCGATGGCCCGCCGGTTTCGGTACGCTGCCGCATGGCGACAGGGATTGCCTGTGCTGTCGCCTTGCGGCAGCTGTCGGCCGGCGGCACTAGACCAACCAGATCCTCATCTAGCGTTGCGCCACCGACGCCGTGGTTTCTGTGCTGGAGGTTGCGGCAAGCACCTCGGCCGGGGCGACCAGGGCCAAGGTCTGGCGTGCGGCGCGCAAGGGTTGTTCGGCATCGCCATAGATGCCGGTCAGAATCTGCAATGCCTGCTGCGCGTGGTCGCGCGCGGCGGCCATCTGGCCGAGCCTGCGCTCGGCTTCGGACAGGCCGCGCAGGATCTCGGCGGTCTGTGGATGCGCACGGCCCAGTACCCGCATGGACGACGCCAGCGACGCGCGTTGTTCGGCCAGCGAGGCATCCAGCTGGCCATTGTCCAATAGCCACAACGCATGGTTGCTGCGATAGCCGATGGTGGCCGGCGCATCGTTGCCGAACAGGGTGCGCGCGCGCTCCAGGACTGCGCGGTAATGCGGGCCGGCGTCGGCCAGCTTGCCCTGCTGCCGCAATGCGTCGGCCAGGTTGCTTTCCACCATCAAGGTGTCGGCGGCGTTGTCGCCGTAGAGCTTGCGGGTGAGGCGCAGCAGCGAGGCCAGTTCGGTTTCGGCAGCGGCAAAGTCGCGCTGCATCAGCAGGAACACCGCCAGGCTGTTGCGCATCGACAGCGCCAGCGGGTGCTCCGGCCCGCGCAAGGCGATACGCTCGCGCAGCAGGCTGCGCTGCAGGGCGATCGCCGGCAGCAGCTGGCCGACGTCGGCCAGCAGGCCAGCATAGACATTGCCGGCATCGATGCGTTGATCCGCAGTGGTGGCGCCGTTGGCCAGCGCAGCGACATAGGCATGCCGGCTCTCTGCCATGGCATCGGCCATGCGGCCCTGGTCGCGCAACGCCCAGGCCAAGCGCGCGCGCATCTCGCTGCCCAGCGCCTGCTGTTCTGCGTTGCCGCCTGCGGCCAGCGCCATGCCCTGGCGTAGCGTCTGTTCGGCCTCGTTCGCCTTGCCGGCGCCGGTGAGCGCCTGGCCGAGCATCGAGGCCGCTTTCAGGGCCGGCACGCTGGCTGCGCCCGTGTGCTGCTGCGCCAATGTCTGGGCGATGCGCAGATGCAGCACCGCCTGCGGATAATCGCCCAGCGCGATCAGCGTGCGGCCCAGGGTCAGCTCCACCTGCGTACGAGCATCCGGCTGACCGGCCAACTCACGCGCGGCACGCTGCGAGGCCTGCTGCAGCACGCGCAGCATCAGCGTCTTGTCCAGATCCTGCGCAATGCCCGGGTCCACGCTGGACAGCACCGAACTCATGAAGTCGCCAGTGACCTGCGCGCGTTGCGCATCGCGCGCAGCGCGTTGCAGCGACCACAGTGTTGCGCCCAGGCCGGCAACCAGCGCGATCGAAACAAGTGCAGCAGCCAGCACGCCGCTGCGATGGCGCTGGGTGAACTTGCGTAGCCGCAACCAGCCGCCGGCCTGCACCGCATGTGGCGGGTAGCCGTCCAGCCAACGGTGCAGATCCTCCAGCAAGGCCGACACCGACGCGTAGCGCGCGCCCGGTTCCGGCGCCAGCGCGCGCAGCACGATCGCATCCAGGCCATCGCGCAGCTGATCCTGCAGCTTGCCGTGGGTGGTCGCACGGGCCGCGCAGATGCGCGCGCGCGCATCCGCCGGCACTGCCGCCACCCGCTGCGATGGCGGCTGCGGCACGCCGTCGCGGTCTGCCACCGGGGCCAGCCCGCAACTCAGTTCGTAGAACATCGCACCCAGCGCATAGATGTCGCTGCGTGCGTCCACCTCCGGCGCGCCGCGCGCCTGTTCCGGGCTCATGTAGCCGGGCGTGCCGCGGCCATGCGCGGAGGTCATGCCGGGGTTGGACGCATCGATGGCGATGCCGAAATCGATCACGCCCGGCATCGGCCGCCCATCGACCGCGCTGACCAGCACGTTGCTCGGTTTGAGATCGCGATGGATCACGCCTTTCTGGTGGGCGTGCTGCACTGCCTCGCCCACCCGCAGCATCAGCAGCACGCGCGCCTGCAGCGACAGCAGATGCGCATCGCACCACCAGGTGATCGGCTCGCCGCGCAGATACTCCATCACCAGATACGGACGGCCGTGCGCATCGGTGCCCACGTCGTGGATCTGCGCGATCGCCGGGTGCACCATCTGCGCCAGCAGCCGGCATTCGAATTCGAACAAGGCGCGGCCCTGCGCATCCAGGGCTTCGGCGGCCACCAGCTTGATCGCCACCTCGCGCTCGTAGGCACCGTCGGCGCGATGGCCCAGATAGACCTGGCCCATGCCGCCGGCGCCGATCAGGCGGTCGATCGCCCATGCACCGAAGCGCGTGCCGGCCGGCAGTTCCGGCAGCGGCGCGCGCAGTGCCGCGGCGGCCTGTTGCAGCGGCGCGCGCACGCGCAGCGTGGCCTGCGATTCCACCGCCAGCATCGCCAGCAACTCATCACGCAGCACTGCATCGTCGTCGGTCTGCGCACGCGCGAATGCCTCGCGCGCTTGCACCGGCAGCAGACAGGCCTGATGGAACAAGGCCTCCAATCGCTGCCAGGAGGTGGCGGCACTGCTCACAGCTGCGCCGCCAGCCACACCCGCGCGAAGCGCAGGTCGCGCTCCAGCGTCGGCACCGACACCTCCAGTTGCTCGGCCGCCTCGGCCACGCTGAAACCCACCAGCTCGGTCAGCGCGAAGGCCTTGGCCTTGCGCTCGTCCACCCGCGCCAGCTTGTCGAAGGCATCGGCGACCACCATCAACGCCTCCGGCCGTGGCGCGCCGTCGGACAAACTAATCGTCAGGGTCACCGCCTGCCCCAGCCGCTTGGCGCTGGCATGCTGGCGCGCCAGATCCACCAGCAGATGGCGCATCTGCAGTGCCGCCACCGCATAGAAATGCGTGCGCGAGCGAAACGCCTGCTGGCCCTGCTCCAGCCGCATCCAGGCCTCGTGCACCACCTCGGTCGCCTGCAGGCCGGCACGCGCATCGCGCCGCAGCTCGCGCAACGCGGTGGCGCGCAGCACCTCATAGACCTGCCGCGCCAATGCGTCGCCCGCGCCGGGCTCGTCGCGCTGCCAGGCCTGCAACAACTCGGTGATCGGCAGCTCGGACATCCGGTCCATCTCGCCTGCGTGGAAGCGCAGTATCCCGCATTGGCGGCTGGGCAGGCATTTCAAAACCAAACGGTTTAGCTCGCCTGCGCCGTCCCTGGCAAAAGGCGCGTGGGGCCGTGGATCAGGCAGCCATCAAGGTGCGGGCTGCCAGGTCGGCCCCTGGCAGATGAAGGCCACGCAGCCCTCCACCTTCAAGGAGCCATCCGCCCCGCGCGTGAGCTTGGCGTTGTAGGTCTTGCCGGATTCGGGGTTGTAGATCCTGCCTTTCCACAGATCCCCGGCATCCACCAGTTCGCTGAGGATCACCGTGCCTTCCATCGGGTTGTTGCGCTTGCCCGGATCCGGATTGAAGACATCGGTCTTTGCACTACCGGGCTTGCTCCTCAAGACCTTGATGATGGTGCCGCAGAGCGACGCGCCACAGGGCCGGATTTCCACCAGGGCCTGCTGGTTGTCGGTGAACCATTTCCCGGTGATCGGTTCGGCGGCGAATGTCGGTGCACTCAACGTCGCAAAGGCAAACGCAAGACAGCTTGTGACTGAGATCGGGTTCATCGGATTTCCCCAGACGTCGATACGACGCGTATGGCACGCGGATTGACAAGCTACGGCGGTGCCACTGCCGCCGCTGCAGCTTGCGTTGGATCAAGCGAATCGAAGCGTAGCGACGCGGTCTTGGGAGATGATTAGAAGCCTGGAACTTCGCAGGAAGCTCTCAAGGTTTCTGTTTGATCCATTGCACCAGCGACCAACGGCGTCGCCGAATTCAGCATCGACGGCAAGACCGTGGACGCCGCCTATCTCCAGGGCGCAACCGTGCCGCTCAATGTCGCCGCCTGCCTGGCGTTGCGATGTGGTTCGGCACGAGCAGGGAAGGTCTGCCGATCAACGTGCAGATCGTCGGCAAGTGGCAGGCGGAATCCACCATCCTGCACCTCGCTGCGCTACTGGAGAGCGTCAGTTCCGTACGCAACCTGCATCCGGTGCCGTGACGACAGCGCCCGAAGTTGGCCACTTCCGGGCGCTTTCAGTTCGACGCGGGCAAGCGGCCTGCAACACGCAACGGCCGTCATCAGGCGGGTGTGGAAGACGCACCCAGAATCTGGGTATACACGAGTTACATGCCGCACTGCACACCGGCTGTGCGTACCTGGCGGTGAGCGCTGCAGTGTTTGTTGCTGCTCTTCGGCGTCATGACAGGTTGGCTTATGCCACTGCAACTGAATGAACCGCTTCCTCGATCCACAGAAACCGCCCATCGGCATCGCGCTCGGCGAACACGTAGACATCGAGCGCGGCCGCTGCGCCATCTCGCATCGCAAGGGCAATCGTGTGCCGCTGCGCATAGCGATTGCCGCAACAAAACTCGTCGCGTACAACAAACGTGGCGTGCTGCAGATCTTCGCGTAGCTGCATGATGCGTTCGCGCACGGCAGCGCGGTCTTCCCAAAGGCCGTTGGTACATTGACGAAAGTCGGGGCTGAAGTGCCGGTCCATGGCCTCTTCCACGCTCAGCTGGCGATTGTTGAGCAGGTCATCGACAGCGGCCTTGAGAACATTCGTATGCAGGAGTGCCTGGCGGTCGTCCATCACTCAACGGTCATCACAATCTTGCCCTGGATGTGGCCTTGCGCGGCGCGTTCGTGTGCCTGCCGCGCCTGCGACAGATCGAAGCTGCTGTCGATGGCTACGCGCACGACACCGGACTGCAATAGCGGGGCCAGTGCAGCGAGTTGTGCGCCGCTGGACCTGACCTGGGTGGTGGAGACGCTCACACCCAAGGCGCCGGCGGCTTGCCGGCCATCGAATCCGAGCGGAAAGATTGGAAACAGCGCTCCACCACGTTTGAGCGTTTGGAGGAATCGCCCCGTCGCCGGACCGCCCACGGCATCCACAACCAGATCTGCCTCGCTGATGGCATCTTCCGGCGTTACCCGGGTGTAATCGATGAATACATCTGCGCCCAACTCACGCACGAATGCTTCGTGTCTGCCTGAGGCGATCGCAACCACGTGTGCACCCTTCCATTTCGCCAACTGCACTGCAAAGTGACCGACGCCGCCGGCGGCACCGTTGACCACCACGGTCTTGCCGTCTAGCTCCACCGGCACATGCGGCATCGGTTGCAGCGGATTGGGTGCGTTATGCCCTTGTTCGACCATGAACTGCCAGGCCGTCAACAGCGACATGGGCGCACCCGCAGCGTGGGCATGATCGATCCCGGACGGTTTGACGGCGACCTCGCCCGCTGGTGCGGTCACATACTGTGCATACGCCCGGCTGCCTCCGGCCAATCCGCTCGGAAAGCGCACCATCGCATAGACCTCCTCGCCCACCGACAGCCCTTCGACGTCGTTGGCGACTGCTTCGATCACGCCTGACACGTCCGTGCCCAGAATCAACGGAAAATCCACCGCCGGGCGCCACTGCGCGGGCAGCGCCTTGTAGCCCTCACGCAGGTACCAGTCGGGGGGATTCAAGCCGACGGCGCGCACCCGAATCAGCACCTCGCCCGATTGCAGCGCAGGCATAGGCGAATCTTCGTAGCGGAGCACGTCGGGCCCGCCGAATGCGGTCTGACGGATGGCTTTCATCGTCTTGATCTTTTCTGCAGTGGCTTGCATGCGATACCCTTAACGGAACAGTGATCCGAATATACGGAGCACTGCTCCGAATGTAAAGGATGGTATGAGAGCCGACGCACAAAAGAACTATGAGCGCTTGCTGGACGTGGCGCGGCAAGCCCTCGCAGAATCAGGAGCGGAGGCATCGCTGCGCGACATCGCCCGCCGTGCCGGAGTCGGGCTGGGCACCTTGTACCGGCACTTCCCCACACGTGAGGCGTTGCTGGAAGCGCTATTGCGCAGCAGCTTCGAAGACCTGGCGACCAAGGCCGATGGCTTGCAGCACGCAGACGCATCGGACCGGGCATTGGTGCTGTGGCTGCAGGACATCATCGACTTCACGCACCGCCAGCGCGGCGTCCTTGCGCCGATGATGTCGGCCATCGAAGACGAATCCTCCGCGTTGCACGGCTCCTGCGTCAGGCTACGCTGCGCTGGCGCGGCACTGCTGGCGCGAGCCCAGGCAGATGGCAAGGCGCGTGCCGACATCGACGGAGACGAACTGTTCGACCTCATCGCCGCGTTGGCCTGGCTTCGCGAACAGCCATCGCATACCGACCGGTCCGGCCGCTTGTTCGAGGTCGTGACCGGGGCGATTCTCGTTGGTGCCCCTGCAGCGACGCAGTAGATAAGCTAGGAGCAGCAGCGTTGCAACGACCGACGCGTCTGACCCGACGCCCTTTCTTCAGCAACTTCGGGCAGCTGTGCTTACCTGTTCACGATGACGCCCCCTGATAAAGAGAACAAGCGACATGGAACTGTCCAAAGCCGTCGGCATTTTCTTTCTGGCACTTCTTTTCATCAATTATCTGCTCTTTATGGAGCCCAGTTCTGCGCCCAACTTGGGGCATCGTGTCCGTTGGCGTCGTTGGCTCCATCGAGCATTGGCCTATCCTATTTGTCATACCATCGGCATCGCACTGGCCAACGCTTTATTGGATCAATTGACTAGCATCATCCCGACACAAGTTGAGGCAATCGAGCGCAATTACTGGATGATATTGGTGATCTTGCCCCTTCCGTTTTCACTAGCCCTCATGAAGCTGGGCATCTGGTCCCAGCGCTTTCTTGGCTATGACCAGTGGCCTAAACCCCCCGCCATACCCGCCTGGGTTCCAGCACAACCACGTCTAGGAGGCTTTGAAAAGATCGATCTTCAGGACGACGCGTTGGTACAGGAACTTGCCAGGTCGCATTGGAATGTCATGCATGAAGCACTGATGCGTGATACGCCTCTGTACGATGCATATTGTCTACAGCGTGCCTTTCTCAATAATCACTTATTGCAGGTTGAACCTCAGTTGGCTGAAAGCGCCTCCAAGACCTACCAACAAGAAATGATCAGGCAAGCCTTGATTGCTGAGGCACACAGGGCGGCTACACAGGCAGCGCATGGGCCGCCGAGCAACCCAGCGATCACTGAGAAAACGACGATTCACTGACCGGGCTGTGCATTGCGCTTTACTCGGGAGCGCCTGGAAAACGACTCAGTCTCCCGAAGTCCAACAATGCCTTCGAGATGATGCGTGCAGTGATCTTCGGTGAGCACGTTGGCGGCCGACGATTCCAGCACCATTTCGGTCGCACACGACCGCCCATCGGCGCGACGCGATCTGACAACGCTTACTTGCGCGCAAGGACACAGGCCGCCTCATGCTCAGCGCATGGCCGCCTCGCATAGCTTGCGATTGAACCAGGTGGACTTGGCGACGGGCAGGTAGGCGTCCCAATCGCTGGGTGGCAACATCGTGCTGTTCTGATCCAGCTCCGTCAGGCCCCTTCCGGTTCGGAGACAGGCTTGGCCGCTGACGCCAGCGACTGCAATGCCTTGCGATCGTCCAGCGACGGCAGCTCAGATTGGCGCCGGACAGGTCCGACATCACGCCCATCACGAACGGAATCTGCACCTTCTTCTGCGCGCCGTAGACCTCCACGTCGTATTCGATCTAAACGCGTGGCGCCCAATTGCGGGCGATGAACTTCTGATGGCTGGCCATGCCTGATTTCCGATTGAGCTTGCCCGTTGCGCCAACGTGCGGGGCACGTGCGCTGTCTTGTGGCCTGGATATCGCCGGCCCGGCCGATCGCCTGGAGCCTGCGTGCGACGCCGGTGCTGCTGGACTGCCCGCAACTACCGCACCACGCGGACCCAAGCGACAGGCCGTGCGATGACGCCTCTTCAGTAGTGCGGCGAGTCTAGAAATGCCCCTGCACACAACCGACAAATCCTCTCACTCGTGCCGATGCGTGATGCGCGGCCGACTTCATGAAAGAAACGTGATGGGTTGGCGATGCTTTTTTCGGTTGATCGAAGGACAGGCCCCGGAGGTGGGCCGCAGGCAGTACCGCATGAGCATCAGCTACTACAACGCCATCTCTCCGCAAGCGTCCTCGACCATGGAGGCGCATGCGTCGCTGATGAGCGATCTGCTGGCCTACATCGAGCAGCACATCGGCGAGGCCGAGCTCGGTACCGAGTCCCTGCAGCAGGCGTTCGGGCTGTCGCGTGCATCGTTGTACCGGCTGTTCCAGTCGCGCGGGGGCGTAGCCAGCTATATCCGCGAGCAGCGCCTGTGCGCTGCGTACCGTTATCTGCAGGCCTACCCGGAGTGCGGCCTGACCTGGCTGCTGTACGAAATGGGCTTTGCGTCGGAGCGGCAGTTCCAACGCTGTTTCCAGCAGCGTTTCGGCATGCCGCCGATGCAATGGCGCCGCCAGTGCCGCGCCGCGCCGCCGACGCATTCGCCACGCCGCGGACACTACATGCCGGTGTGGCGCTTCATGCGCGAGCTGAGCGAGGATGCGCAGCGCGATCACGCATCGGTGCGCGCCGGCACGCTGCCGGTGCAGTCCGCCACGCTGGCGCATACCGAAGCGCTACGGCGTCTTGCACAGCCGGCACCAATGGAAAGCTGACCTCCAATTTGCAATCCGCGTAGGGGCGCGCCTGAGCGCGATGAGGCTTTACCGATAACGCCCCGTCGCGCTCAGGCGCGCTCCTACGAGAGATTGTGCGACTTGGAACGTAGGACGCTTTGCATCTGCTTTGGCGCAGCAAAACATCCAACGATCAGCGGATCACCAGCACCGGGATCGAACTGTGCGTGAGCACCTCTACCGTCTGGCTACCAAGCAGCATGCGGCGCATGCCACGGCGGCCGTGCGAGGTCATGATGATCAGATCGCTGTTGCACTCCTTGGCGGTCTGCACGATGCCTTCGGCGGCGAAGCGGTCCAGCACGTGGCGCGACGTGGCCTTGATATTGGCCGCAGCCGCCAGCTCCAGCGCCGGGCGCAGGATCTTCTCTGCGGCAGCTTCGCGTTCCTTGCGGTACTCCGGACTTGCCTCGTAGCCCACGCTCCAGCCCATCGCGTCGTACATGCCCATTGCCCACGGCTCGGACACGGTGACGATATCGACCTTGCCGCCAGTCGCCTTGGCCAGTTCAAGACCCTGGAACAAACCACGATGCGACAGCTCGGATGCATCGATGGCGATCAGGATACGTTTGTACATGGTGATCTCCGAAGTGACTGGCAGCATCGCCGGTGATGGCAGCCTGACAGGGTCTAGCGACGCAGACATTGATGTGGATCAATCCAGCTGCGGCGGTCGCACTGTTGCTCAAGCAGGGTTGTAGAGCTCGCCCGATGCATTTTCTGCGCATCCTGCCGTCTGTTGCTCTGCGTTCGATTCGATCGCAGGGTGTCACGGATGATGCTGTGAATGCATCGGGCAGCGCACAACGGCACGCTCGTAGTGACGGTTACATGCCCAATTTACGACCGCAATGCGTAGATGCAACGCGTTCGTCTGCTGTCGGATGCGTTGCACATGTACGCATGACATGAAAACTTTCGCTGGCCGCTGATATTGTCCAGCTCGGCAGCCTCTAGCAGGACTGGCTGAAATTTACGAATGCTCCAGTGTGATCATCATAGAAAATGTATAGCTGCGCAGTGTCGTGACGGAGGCTGCCAATATCGATCTGCCCTACAAACACCAACGGCCGTCCTTCAACGATAGGCCAATCAGGGCCTTGCAGCCACTTCGGCGCCGATTTCAAGAAACGAAAATCCTGCGCGATCTTGTCTTTTAAAATTCTCACCAGTTCCTTTTCCTTGCTATCGCCCTGACCTTCGATAGCAAGGGAGAAGTACCAGGATGGAAGATCAAGCCATTTGGGCTGAGCTTTCAGTGTCAACTCGAGTAACTCGCTATGTTTTTCACTACAGGCATGCGCAACCTTGTGTTTCTTCAAGAAGCTGCAAAGTAGTTTTTGAACATTGTAGACAGAGCCGATCCGGCTGTAGTCCTGACTGATCAGATGCGTGTAGAGATCAGCTTCCTGGATGTAGGCAGGAAGTTGAACTTCATTCTTTAGAAGACGTTCGAAGGATGCATCTGACTGAATCTTGCGTTCAAATTCCTCTGCAGAAATCGAGGCTTCCACAAAAGCTTTTATCGTCGCTTCCACCATCATTGCTTCGCTCCGTCCTGTGGAAATTCGCGCATCGCCACTGCCAGCCACGACATACCCTCCTCCGGCGCTGCGCGCCACCTTCTCCCGATGGGAGAAGGGAAAACCTCGTTGTCCAATCAGCAGCGGCCACCACAGTGCGTCTCCCCGTAGTAGAAGAAACGCCTACATCACCGTCAAATTCGCATACGCCATCACCAGCCACTTGGCGCCGACGTCATCGAATTGCACCTGCACCCGCGCGTGCGCACCGGCCCCCTCGTAGTCCACGACAACGCCGCCGCCGAACTTGGGGTGTTGGACATTGGCACCGAGCTTGATCGGTGCGGCTTCGACCACGCCGTGCACCGGGCCACCGCGTGCCGCGCCCAGCGAGGCGGTGCGCGAGACCTGCACTTTCGGGCGCACTTCGTGCAGCAACTCGCGCGGGATCTCGCGCAGGAAGCGCGAGGGCACGTTGTAGTTGTCCTGGCCGTGGATGCGTCGCGATTCGGCGTAGCACAGCACCAGCTTCTGGCGCGCGCGGGTGATGCCCACATAGGCCAGACGGCGCTCTTCTTCCAGCCGGCCGCTTTCTTCCAGCGAGCGAGCGCTCGGGAACAGGCCATCTTCCAGGCCGACCAGGAACACGATGGGGAATTCCAGGCCCTTGGCCGAATGCAGCGTCATCAACTGCACGCCTTCTTCGCCGGCCTGGGCCTGGCCTTCGCCGGCTTCCAGCGAGGCGTAGGCCAGGAAGGCCACCAGCTCGGTCATGCCCTGGCTGTCTTCATCGTCCGGGCGGGTGAAGCGCGAAGCCACCGACACCAGTTCGTCAAGGTTCTCGGTACGCGATTCCGAATCCAGCCCGCTGCGGCTTTCCTTGGCCCAATGCTCGCGCAAGCCCGAGCGCATCAGCACATGGTCGATGCGTTCGGCCAGTTCCATGTCGCCGGTTTCGGCATGCAGCTGGCCGACCAGGCTCAGGAACGTGGCCAGCGCATTGCGGGCGCGCGCGGCCAGGGTGTTTTCCTGCGTGGACAGCATTGCCGCTTCCCACAGCGACAAGGCGTTGGCGCGTGCCAGGCGGCGCACTTCATCCAGCGTGCGATCGCCGATGCCGCGCGTGGGCGTGTTGACCGCGCGCTCGAACGCGGCATCGTCGCTGCGGTTGGTAAGCAGGCGCAGGTACGCCAACGCATCCTTGATTTCGGCACGCTCAAAGAAGCGCATGCCGCCGTACACACGGTACGGCAGCTGCTCGGAAATCAGCGCTTCTTCCAGCGCGCGCGACTGCGCGTTGCTGCGATACAGCACCGCCACTTCGCCATAACTGCCGCCATCGCGCACCCACTGCCGCGCGCGTTCGACCACATAGCGCGCCTCGTCGACCTCGTTGTAGGCCGCATACAGGTCGATCGGATCGCCGTCGCCGGAATCGGTCCACAGCTGCTTGCCGATCCGGTCCGGGTTGTGCGCGATGACCGCATTGGCCGCGCCCAGGATATTGGCGCTGGAGCGGTAGTTCTGCTCCAGCCGCACGGTCTGCGCGCCGGGGAAATCCTTCAGGAAGCGCTGGACGTTCTCGACCTTGGCGCCGCGCCAGCCGTAGATGGCCTGGTCGTCGTCGCCCACCACGAACACGTGGCCGGTTTCACCGGCCAGCACGCGCACGAAGGCGTACTGGATGGCGTTGGTGTCCTGGAACTCGTCGACCAGGATCTCGCGGAAGCGCGCACGGTAATGCGCCAGCAAGGCCGGGGTGTCGCGCAGCAGTTCGTGCGCGCGCAGCAACAACTCGGCGAAATCGAGCAGGCCGGAGCGGTCGCAACGTTCCTGGTAGGCGGCGTAGACCTGCCGGCGTACTTCGGTCCAGTCGTCGTTGGGCTCGGGCTGGATATGCTGCGGACGGCGGCCTTCGTCCTTCTGCTCGTTGATCCACCAGCTCATCTGCTTGGGCGGATACTTGCCCTCGTCCAGCTCCAGCGCCTGCACCACGCGCTTGACCAGCCGCAGCTGGTCGTCGCTGTCCATGACCTGGAAGCCTTCCGGCAGCCGCGCGTCCTGCCAATGCAGCCGCAGCAGCCGATGCGCCAGCCCATGGAAGGTGCCGATCCACATCCCGCGGCTGCCGTTACGCAGCTGCAGGTCGGTACGGTGGCGCATTTCGCCGGCGGCCTTGTTGGTGAAGGTCACCGCGAAGATGCCGTGGTTGGGCACGCCCTGGACTTCGTTGAGCCAGGCGATGCGATGGATCAGCACGCGCGTCTTGCCGGAGCCGGCGCCGGCCAGCACGAGGTAATGCCCCGGCGGCGCGGAAACGGCCTCGCGCTGGGCGGGGTTTAAATGATCGAGCAAATGAGAGACATCCACCGCCGCATTTTACCGGTTGTGGCGTCGCTGCGGCTGAGATTGCGATGAAGCGGTTGGGAATGCTGCCCCCATCCGCCCTTCGGGCACCTTCCCCCGCAGGCGGGGGAAGGCAGGATAGTGGTTGCTCTGCCGCCTGCCAGAGAAGCAAGACGCTGATTGTTTTCCTGCCTGCAAGAGCGCAGGCGGATGCTCGCCGTGGCAGAGCCCCTCTCCCGCCTGCGGGAGAGGGGTTGGGGTGAGGGCAGAGGGGTTGGGGTGAGGGCACGAGGCGCAGCCACGACGCATTGCGGGTCACCCGAGGCTTTGCTCGCGCCCTCATCGGGCGCTATGCGTCGCCGTCGCCTCTCGAAGAGGCCAGCGTCACGGCCGGAGACGGCAGCCAAGCTGTATTTCCAGTCCCCACACGCCTATCAGCGCTCCAGCTGCAGCAACACATCCCGCGCGATCGCCGCTGCCTGCTCACGCAACTCCGGCACCGCCAGGCTCTCCCACAGCGCGCCGATGCGCAGGCTGCCGATCACCCGCAGGCGCGGGTTCGCATGGCCGTCGGCATCGATCAGGCTGCCATCGGCAGCGGTGTCAACGCCGATGCCGTGCGGGCCGGCCATCGCGATGCCCTGCCCCAGCAACTGCTGCAGCAACGGGTTTCGCATCGCCTGCACGCGCATTTCTACGCCGGTGGCATTGACCAGCGTCTGCACATCCAGCTGCAATGCATGCCCGGCACGGGCAGCGCCCGCACTCACGCGCACGCATGCACCGACCTCAAACGCCACATCCAGCCGCGCGCGATGCAACTGCAGCTGCCCGCGCGCCTGCATCGCCTGCAATTGCGCATGCACCGGCGCGGCAACGCGATGACGATGCACATCCCAGTAACGCACCACATGCCGCAGGAAACGGCGCTGATCGGCGACCGACAAGGTCTGCCACAAGGCCTGACTCAAGGGCCGGATGCGTTCCATCACGCCCTGCCACGGCAGCCCCTGCGCCAGCGCCAGGCGGGCGTGCCGGCGCAACGCGCGCATGCGCGCACGCAACGGCAGCGCCAGCAGCGGTTGCGGGTCGAACACGGCCACCGCGCCATGCGCATGCGGCAAGGGCAACAGCCCGTGCCGCGACACCACATGCACCGCGCCGCGATGGGCCTGCGCGGCCAGCGTCACCACGGTGTCGGCCATGCTCAGCCCCGAACCGACGATGCACACCGCAGCGTCCTGCGGCAACGCGGCCACCGCCTCGGTGTCCCAGGCTTCCACCCGCTGCGCAGCCGACAGGCCGGTGGCGCCACGCAACGGCAACGGGCGCAGCGCGTTACCAACCGCAAGCACCACGGCGGCGGCCTGCAGCGCGTGCCCGTCGTCCAGATGCAACAGCGCACCGTCTGCGTTGGGCTGCAAGGTCTGTACGCGTGCGGTACGCACGATCAGGGCGGCAGCGCTGGTTGCACGCGCGGCCTGCAGACGATCGTGCAGATACGGGGCGTAATGCCTGCGCCCGACACACTGCTGCGGCAGCTGCGTATCGTCCAGCTCCGGGCAACATGCGTGCGTACGCAGATAGTCGACAAAATCCTGCGGTGCATCCATCAGCGCACTCATGCGTGCGGCCGGCACATTGAGCAGGTGTTCGGGACGCGTGGTGGAATACGCCACCCCCTCGCCCAGCAACGGATGCGGCTCGATCAACACGATCCGTCGCGGCGCGGCGGCCTGACGCAACAGCTGCAGCGCCACCAGCACACCGGATGCGCCACCGCCGACGATGGCGATCGTTGCATCGCCGGAATCACGCACTGGGTTCATTGCGGCATTGTAGGCGATGGCTGCGCCGGACCCCCGATCGCCGTGTCCTGGCTGCGCAGGCGCCTCGCCGGCCGGCCCCGGGCTTGCCAAGTTTCCGCGCGCCCGGCATCACAAGCGCTTACGATTGGCTGCGCACGCTCGGCAAAGGCCCTGGGAGGCCCACAGCATGTCTGTTGCATTGGTCAGGCTCATCATCTACGTCCACGATGTCGCGGCAATCAAGGCCTTTTACCAGGCCCATTTCTCACTCCCCGTCCGCGAAGAGATCGCCGATCAGTGGGTCGTCCTGGCCGCAGGGCAGATCGAGCTGGCGCTGCACCTGGTCGGCGACAGGTACCGCCAGTTGCCGGCATCGCCGGCATCGGATCCGCCACGACCGGCCGCCGGCTCCACCACAAAGCTGGTTTTTGCCATCACCTCGGACCTGGCGGCCCATCGCGAGCAATTGCGCAGCGCAGGCGTACCGGTGGGCGAGCTCAAACGCTACGTCGGCTTTGCGTACCAGATGTACGACGGCCGCGACCCGGAGGGCAACGTCTTCCAGGTGATGCGCCTGGACTGACGTAAGGCCGCTACATCAACGCATCGGCCAGGCGCGCAATGCCCTCGCGACTGCGGCGCCAGGCCGGGCGCGTGCGCCACTGCTCCAGCTCCAGTTGGCGTGCGTTGGCCAGGTAATCCTGCTCGATCGCACGCAGCCGCTGCACCACGCCCTGGTCGTAGCAGAGCATGCCGATCTCGGCATTGAGCGCGAACGAGCGGATGTCCAGGTTGATCGAGCCGACCAGCGCGATGTCCTCGTCCATGCTTAGGTGCTTGGCATGCAGGAAGTGCGGGCGATACAGCGCGATCTTGACCCCGCAACGCAGCAGCTCTTCGAAATACGCCTCCTGCGCCCAGGCCGCCAGGATCTGGTTGTTGCTCTCCGACAGGATCAGCTGCACATCCACGCCCGACACCGCGGCAATGCGCAAGGCACTGAGCAAGGCCTCGTCGGGGACGAAATACGGTGTCACCAGCACCACCTTGCGCCGCGCCAGATGGATCACCGCGTTGATCGCATCGCGCGCATTCTCGAACGGATACGCCGGCCCGCTGGGCAGCAGCTGCGTGGCGATGTTGGCCTCGCACACCGGCGCATCCGGCCATACGTCCAGGCGCTGCCCGGTTTCGGTGAACCAGTCGCTGGCGAACACCGCTTCCAGATGATTGACCACCGGCCCGCGCACGCGCGCTATCAGCTCGCGGTTGGGCACCCCGTCGATGAAGCTGGCCTCGGCCAGGTTCTGCGAGCCGACAAAGCCCACCTGGTTGTCGATCACCGCAATCTTGCGATGGTTGCGCAGATCCATGCGCCCGCTGCGGCGCCAGCGCAGGCCACCGGGCAACACCGCCAGCACGTCCACTCCACCGGCCTGCAGGCGCTGGCGGTAATGGCGCAGACCGCGCTTGGCGCCCACCGCATCCAGCAGCACGCGGCAGCGCACGCCACGCGCACCGGCGCGCAGCAGCGCGGCGACCACAGCGTCGCCCACCGCGTCATCGAACATCAGGTAATACAGCAGATGCACGCGCTTTTCCGCCATGTCGATCGCGGTGATCAAGGCCTGCAGCGACTGCGTGTAGTCGTCCAGCAAGTCCACCGCATTGCCCAGCGTGGGCATGAAGTCGCCCTGGCGTTCGATCAGCGGCACCACCTCGGCGCTGCTGGTGTCCGCCTGCGGGGTCCAGCGCAAGGCATGCAGCGGCAGTTGCTGCTCGCGGATCACCTGCGAGGCAGTGGCCTGGCGTTCCACCCGCACCCGCGATAGCCACGGATGCCCGAACAGCAGATACAGCGGCAGGCCGACCACCGGCACGAAGCCGATCAGCAGCAACCAGCTGCGCGCCGCACCCGGCGTGGTGCGGGCCGGAATCCACAACAGCGCGGCCAGGCGAATCGCCCAGTCCAGTGCCAGCAGCCAGGTCCCTTGCAACCAGTCAGGCAGCATCAGCGATCCGTTCTCAAGAAGGCTCCGATTCTGACCGCCCGGTGCGTGAACGCAACGGGGCGGGCGCGTCGATCGGCGCGCAATAGCGAAACGGCCCGCCCTGCGCATCGGCCGGCTGCACGCGCTCGGCACAGACCTGCCGCAGCGTCTGCACGAATGCCGACTGCGCGCGGGTGGGATGCCAGTCGCTGCGAAGCGTCATGCCGATCTGGCGGCGCAGCTGCGGCCCGGCGCGGCCGACCTCGCACAACAAGCCGGCGCGGCGCTCGAACAGGAACTGGTCGCGCGACATCAGCGTGAGCCAGTCGCCTTCCAGCAGCAGCCCGCGGATGGTCAGCTCCGCGCCGCATTCGATGCGCAGCGCCGGCGGCTCGATGCCCTGATCGCGAAACATCTGCTCCCAGCGTGCGCGCACCGGCGTGCCGGTGGTGGCGATCACCCAGGGGTACTCCAGCAACTGCGCGAACGCATAGGCGCGCCCGGCCAGCGGATGCCCGCTGCGCGCCACGATCACCGGCTCGTCGTCGAACAACGGCTCCTGCAGCACATCGCGCACCGGCAACGGCTCGCGCAGCGCACCGATCAGCAGGTCCAGCCCGCCCTCGCGCAGATGCGCCAGCAATTCGTCATACGGGCCTTCGACCACGTTGACGCTGGCACCGGGATGCGCGCGCGCAAACCGCGCCAGTACCTGCGGCAGCAGGATCGCCCGCGCCAGCGGCATCACCCCCAGCGCGATCCGGCCGGCGTGCTGCGAGCGCAACGCGCTCACTTCGTCCAGGCCCGCACGCAATTCGGCCAGCGCCAGGCGCACCTGCCGCAGCAGCCGCGTGGCCACCGGCGTGGCCTGCATGGTCTTGCCGCGGCGCACCGTCAGCGGCACCTCGATCACATCGGCCAGCGACTGCACAGCGCGATAGATCGCCGGTTGCGAGACCCCGGCGCGCGCCGCCGCCAGCGAATAACTCCCGGCCACATCCACCGCGACCAGCGCCTGTAGTTGCCCCAGCGAGACCCGTCGCTCCAGGCCGGGCCGGGCCGGCAACCGCAACGCCCGCCGCGCCACCCGGATGCCGCGACCCAGTTGCTCCAACGCCCGTGCGATGCGCGGCACCAGCCACTGCGTGGCCTCGGTGGCGACCATGCCGCCCGGATGCCGCTCGAACAGGCGCACGCCGAGCTGCTGTTCCAGCCGCGCCACCGCCTGGGTCAATGCCGGTTGCGACAGATTCACCTGCGGCGCGGCCGCGCTGATGCTGCCCAGCCGGTGCACCACCACCAGGGCGTAGAGATGGCGAAGGTTCGGCTCGGGAGTCGGCGGCATGCTCTAACTATAAGCAAAACCAATATGCATACCTCAAATGAATCTTGAGCCAGCAGGCGCTCGCCGCACAGACTCGGTGCACGCCTAACGAGGATGGATGGATGAGCCAGGTCGTCACCCGGATCGCGCGCACCCCGTTGGCCGTCGTCGACGGGCTTGCGCAGGCCGGCGTAGCCACCGTGCACGAGGCGCAGGGGCGCAGCGGCCTGCTGCACCATCGCCTGCGCCCGATCTATGCCGGCTGCCGCATCGCCGGCACCGCCGTCACCGTGTCGATCCCGCCCGGCGACAACTGGATGATGCATGTGGCCATCGAGCAACTGCATCCCGGCGATGTGCTGGTGGTCGCCCCGACCAGCGCCTGCTGCGATGGCTATTTCGGCGACCTGCTCGCCACCTCGGCGCAGGCGCGCGGCTGCCGCGGGCTGATCATCGATGCCGGGGTACGCGATGTGCGCGACCTCACGGCGATGCAGTTCCCGGCCTGGAGCCGCGCCATCTGCGCGCAGGGCACCATCAAGGAGACGCTGGGCTCGGTCAACGTGCCGCTGGTCTGCGCCGATGCGCTGGTGCAGCCGGGCGATGTGGTGGTAGCCGACGACGATGGCGTGTGCGTGGTACCGCGCGCCAGCGCCGCCGCGGTGCTGGCCGGAGCGCAGGCACGCGAAGCGCGCGAACTGCGCAAACGCGAGCGCCTGGCACGCGGCGAACTGGGCCTGGACATCTATGCCATGCGCGAGCGGCTGGCGGCCAAGGGCCTGCGCTATGTCTGAGCACGTCCGCGCAATGTGGATGCGCGGCGGTACCTCCAAGGGCGGCTTTTTCCTGGCCGACGAGTTGCCGAGCAAACGCGCCGCACGCGATGCCTTCCTGCTGCGCGCCTACGGCTCGCCGGATGTCCGCCAGATCGACGGCATGGGCGGCGCCGACCCGCTGACCTCCAAGGTCGCGGTGGTGTCGCGCTCGGCACGCGCCGATGCCGACGTGGACTATCTGTTCCTGCAGGTGTCGGTGGACCAGGCACAGGTCAGCGACGCGCAGAACTGCGGCAACATGCTGGCCGGCGTTGCCCCCTTCGCGTTGGAGCGGGGCTTGTTGCCGGCACGCGATGGCGAAACCGAGGTGCGCATCTTCATGCGCAACACCGGCACGCTGGCCACCGCCAGCGTGCAGACGCCCGGTGGCCAGGTGCGCTACGACGGCGACGCCCGCATCGACGGCGTGCCCGGCACCGCTGCGCCGATTGCGCTGGCATTTGCCGACATCGCCGGCTCCTCGTGTGGTGCGTTGCTGCCCACCGGCAATAGCGTCGATATCCTGGATGGCGTGGAGGTCACGCTGATCGACAACGGCATGCCCTGCGTGGTGCTGCGCGCCAGCGATCTCGGCATCAGCGGTTACGAAGACCGCAACACCCTCGATGCAGATGCGGCACTGAAGACCCGCCTGGAATCGCTTCGTTTGCAGGCCGGCCCGTTGATGCAGCTGGGCGATGTTGCCAAGGCCACCGTGCCCAAGATGATGCTGGTCGCCGCCCCGCGCCACGGCGGCGCGATCAGCGTGCGCTCGTTCATTCCGCACCGCTGCCACGCCTCGATCGGCGTGCTCGGCGCCGTCACTGTGGCCACTGCCTGCCTGCTGCCTGGCTCCCCCGCGCACGCTCTGGCGCAGCTGCCTGGCGGCACCACCCAGCAGCTGGAGGTCGAGCATCCCAGTGGTGCGAGCAGCTGCGTGATCACGGTCGATTCGCACGGCGAGGTGGTGCGCACCGCCGTGCTGCGCACTGCACGCAAGCTGTTCGATGGGCAGTTGTATGGCTGAGCGGATGGATGCGCCACCACGCTGGATCGATTGCCATCGGCCATGCCCGGTCCACGACCTGCGCCTGCGGCGCGGCATGGCCGACACCGCGTGCCGCAGCGACCTGCGCGTGAGCATCCATGCGCGCACCACACCCCACGTGGGCACCTGCAGGTGCCGCGCACCGGGTGGGCCCGCCTTTCGCGTACGTGGTCGTTTGCTCACCGATCCCGCCGCCTCAACAAGACCCTTGCCATGATCATCGACTGCCACGGCCACTACACCACCGCGCCCGCGGCGCACGATGCCTTCCGCAAGGCGCAGATCGCGCAGTACGACGACCCGAGCCTGCCCGCGCCGGTGTATCCGTCCATCTCCGACGACGCATTGCGCGAAAGCATCGAACAGCACCAGCTGCGCCTGTTGCGCGAGCGCGGTGCCGACATGACGATTTTTTCGCCACGCGCCAGCACCATGGCGCACCATATCGGCGACGAAGCAGTCAGCCAGGTGTGGACGCGCCACTGCAACGACCTGATCGCGCGCGTGGTGCAGCTGTATCCGCACACCTTCATCGGCGTGTGCCAGTTGCCGCAGTCGCCGGGCGTGCCGATCGCCCAGTCGATCGCCGAGCTGGAACGTTGTGTCAGCGAACTCGGATTTGTTGGCTGCAATCTCAATCCCGACCCGTCCGGCGGACACTGGAACGGCATGCCATTGACCGATCGCGCCTGGTATCCGTTCTTCGAAAAGATGGTCGAGCTCGACGTGCCGGCGATGGTGCATGTGTCGGGCAGCTGCAACGCCAACTTCCACGCCACCGGCGCGCATTATCTCAATGCCGATACCACCGCGTTCATGCAGTTTCTGGAAGGCGATCTGTTCGCTGATTTCCCGGACTTGCGCTTCATCATCCCGCACGGCGGCGGCGCGGTGCCGTATCACTGGGGTCGCTTCCGCGGCCTGGCCGACATGCTCGGCAAGCCACCGCTGTCCACGCATGTGATGCGCAATGTGTTCTTCGACACCTGCGTGTATCACCAGCCCGGCATCGATCTGCTGTTCGAGGTCATCGACATCGACAACATCCTGTTCGGCTCGGAAATGGTCGGTGCGGTGCGCGGCATCGACCCGCAGACCGGCCAGTATTTCGACGACACCAAGCGCTACATCGATGCCTTGGCGATTTCCGACGCCGACAAGCGCAAGGTATTCGAAAGCAATGCGCGGCGGGTGTATCCACGCCTGGATGCGCAATTGCGCGCGCGCGGGCTGTAACTCTTTCTTACCTGCCGGAGAAGGTGCCCCGCAGGGGCAGATGAGTGGCGCCTCGGAGAGCGGTCACCGTCTGCGATGTCAAACGCGTCGCCACGCGCCTTCAGAAGTGAAACGCCGGCTGCTTCGCCTCGAACTGCCAGCGACTGACGGTGCGTGCAATCGGAAAAACGACGTCTCGCTTGCGAGTGGCTTCGCCCCGTACCCTCACCCCAACCCCTCTCCCGGAGGGAGAGGGAAGTGCACGCCGACCATTGTTACGATCACCCCCACAACACTCCACAAACGCAAACACCCGCCTTGCGGCGGGTGTTTGCCTGGATGCAGATCGGGTAATCGGTGGATTACTTGATCTTGCCTTCCTTGTACATCACGTGCTTACGCACGACCGGGTCGTATTTCATCATTTCCATCTTCCCCGGAGTGTTCTTCTTGTTCTTGTCCGTGGTGTAGAAGTGGCCGGTAGCGGCCGAGGAAATCATACGAATCTTGTCACGCTTGCCTTTTGCCATGACTGCTTACTCCTCAGACCTTTTCGCCGCGCGCACGCAGCTCTTTCAGAACGGCATCAATCCCGTTCTTGTCGATGGTGCGCAATGCATGCGCGGAGACACGGAGCTTCACCCAACGGTTCTCGCTGGCGACCCAGAAGCGGCGCTCGTGCAGGTTGGGCAGGAAGCGACGACGGGTTCTGTTGTTTGCGTGGGAGACGTTGTTACCCGTCTGCACACGCTTGCCGGACACTTGGCATACGCGGGACATTACGCACCTCGATAAATGAATTGCCACCCATAGCCTGGGGAGCGGCGGCCCCGACAGCGTCAAGCTGCCACGCAACGTTGGGAATCAAGAACTTACGCTGGGAACAAGCCGGCAACCCCATTGCGCTGGGTGCCGCCATCCGGAGCGATCCGGGCACAGCGAGCCGCGCATTATGCACGGCTTTCCTATGTGCCGCAAGCACTTAGCCCGCACTCCCCGCCCGCTCGCGGTGCAGCCAGCGGTACAGCACCGGCAGCACCAGCAGGGTCAGCAAGGTGGACGAGACGATGCCGCCGATCACCACCGTGGCCAGCGGGCGCTGCACCTCGGCTCCGGCGCCGACATTGAAAGCCATCGGCACAAAGCCCAGTGCGGCCACCAGCGCCGTCATCAACACCGGGCGCAGGCGGCTCAGCGCGCCTTCGCGCAAGGCCTGCTCCAGCGACATGCCCCCGGCCCGCAAGCTGTGCACGAAGGCGATCATCACCAGGCCGTTGAGCACCGCCACGCCTGACAGCGCGATAAAGCCGACACCGGCGGAGATCGACAACGCCAGGCCGCGCAGCGCCAGCGCCACCACGCCGCCGGTCAGCGCCAGCGGCACGCCGCTGAACACCACCAGCGCATCGCGCAGCGAACCGAACGACCAGTACAGCAGCGCGAAGATCAGCAGCAAGGTGCCCGGCACAACCCAGGCCAGGCGCTGGCCGGCGGAGATCAGTTGCTCGAAGGTGCCGCCGTAGCCGATCCAGTAACCGGTGGGCAGCACGACCTCGGCCTGCACACGCTGCTGCACCTCGGCGACGAACCCGCCCAGGTCGCGGTCGCGCACATTGGCGGTGATCACGATGCGGCGCTTGCCGTCTTCGCGATTGATCTGGTTGGGCCCGAGCACGGTTTGTACCTTCGCGACCTCACGCAGCGGCACCGTGGTCGGTTCGCCGCTGCGCCAACCGGCCGCGCGACTGGACTCGTCGACATCGGCGCGCTCGCCATCGCCACGCAGCGGGATCGGCAGATCGGCCAACGCCGTCGGGTCCTGACGCAGGCCTTCGGGCAGGCGCACCACGATGTCGAACCGGCGGTCGCCTTCGAACAACTGCCCGGCCGCCTGCCCACCCACCGCCGCCGACACCGTGTCCTGCACCACGCCGGGATTGAGGCCGTACCCGGCCAGTGCGACGCGATCGGGCACCACCGCCAGCATCGGCAAGCCGGTAGCCTGCTCCAGGCTCACGTCGGCCGCACCCGGCACCGTGCTGGCGACTTCCTGCACGCGCTGCCCCAGCTTGACCAGCGTGTCCAGGTCATCGCCGTAGACCTTGATCGCCACATCCGCACGCACGCCGGAAATCAGCTCGTTCATGCGCATCTGGATCGGCTGGGTGAACTCGTAGTTGTTGCCGGGCAGCTGCTTCACCGCTTCCTCGATCTCGGCCACCAGTTGCGCCTTGGGTTTGCGCGGGTCCGGCCACCGCGCGCGCGGATGCATGATCAAGAACGTATCGGCCACCGACGGCGGCATCGGATCGGTCGCCACTTCGGCGGTGCCGAGCTTGCCGAACACATGCGCCACCTCCGGAAACTGCTTGATGCGTTTTTCCAGCGTGGACTGCATGGTGATGGCCTGTTCCAGGCTGGTGCCGGGAATGCGCAAGGCGTGCAGCGCGATGTCGCCCTCGTCCAGGTTCGGGATGAATTCGCTGCCCAGGCGCGTGGCCAATACCGCGCACAGCGCCACCGCCACCACCGCACCGAGACCGACCCAGCGGCCGTGACGCAGCGCGCGATCCAGCAAGGGCGCATACACGCCGCGCGCCCAGCGCATCGCGCGGTTCTCGTGCTCGGCGACCTTGCCGCCGAGCAACAAGGCGATCGCTGCGGGGACAAAAGTGAGCGACAGCAACATTGCACCGCTCAGCGCCAGCACCACGGTGATCGCCATCGGATGGAACATCTTGCCTTCGATGCCGGTGAGTGCGAATACCGGCAGATACACCGCCGTGATGATGCCCAGACCGAACAGGCTGGGCCGGATCACCTCTGCCGTGGCTTCGGCGGTCAGTTCGAAACGCTCGTCGCGCTTGAGCACCCGACCCAGGCGCAATTGCGCCTGGCCGAAGCGGCGCAGGCAGTTCTCCACGATGATCACCGCGCCATCGACGATCAAGCCGAAATCCAGCGCACCCAGACTCATCAAGTTGCCGGACACGCCACCGCGCACCATGCCGGTGAGGGTGAACAACATCGCCAGCGGAATCACCGCCGCGGTGATCAGGGCCGCGCGCACATTGCCCAGCAGCAGGAACAGCACCACGATCACCAGCAACGCGCCTTCGATCAGGTTCTTGGCGACGGTGACGATGGTGCGGTCCACCAGCGCGGTGCGGTCGTAGACCGGCACCGCCTGCACGCCGGCCGGCAAGCTGGCATTGGCCACTTCCAGCCGCTGCGCGGCGGCCTGCGCCACGGTGCGGCTATTGGCGCCGACCAGCATGAACACCGTGCCGAGCACCACCTCGGTGCCGTCCTGGGTGGCCGCACCGGTACGCAACTCGCGCCCCTCGCCGACCTGCGCCACATCGCGCACCCGGATCGGCACGCCTTGGCGCCGATCCAGCACGATCGCCCCGATCTGCGCGATATCGTCCACCTGCCCCGGTACCCGCACCAGGAACTGCTGGCCGTTGCGTTCGATATAGCCGGCACCGATGTTGCGGTTGTTCGTCTCCACCGCGCGCGCCACATCGTCCAGCGTGAAACCCAGGGCGACCAGGCGTGCCGGATCCGGGGTGATATGGATCTGCCGCGCATAGCCGCCGATGGTATTGACCTCGGTGACGCCGGGCACATTGCGCAACTGCGGGCGCACCACCCAGTCCTGCAGGGTGCGTAGATCGGTGGCCGTCCACGCACTGCCATCGGGCTTGCGCGCATTCGCTTTGGCTTCGACCGTGTACATGAAGATCTCGCCCAGCCCGGTCGCGATCGGCCCCAGCTGCGGCTCCAACTCGGCTGGCAGTTGCGACTTGACCTGCTGCAGCCGCTCGGCCACCTGCTGCCGCGCAAAATACAGGTCCGTGCCATCGGCAAAGACTGCCGTCACCTGCGACAAGCCGTAGCGCGACAACGAACGCGTGGACTCCAGCCCCGGCAAGCCCGCCAGCACCGTCTCCAGCGGAAACGTCACCCGCTGCTCCGACTCCAACGGCGAGTACCCCGGCGCGGCCGTATTGACCTGCACCTGCACATTGGTGATGTCCGGGGTGGCATCGATCGGCAGGCGCGAAAAACTCCACGCCCCGATCGCAATCAACACCGCCGTCAACGCCAGCATCAACCACCGCTGCGCGATCGCGAACCGAATGATGTTAGTGAGCATGACGCGCACCTCCGCGCACGCTCGGCGCAACGGCGTGCGCAGCCACACCGATCAGTGCGTAAGTACGCACGCACGACGCCGGCGCAATCGCAGCGGGCTGCCGTCGGCCGGCGGCACTGCAGCCAGGATCCGGACCCTTGCCGCTATCGCGATCGCCCCCGACACATCCGACCTTCGCAGCGCAGATTCTCACGCTGTTGCTGGTGTGATCGCCTGCGCCGTGAGTGCGTGGACGACGTAAAAAACGTTTCATCGAAGGATTGACGAGCTGTTCGCAAGCACGCACTTGCGGTCGAGGCAGACGCAAACCGGAAGCGCAGCGATCAATGATCATGCGATGCCCCCGACTTCTCGATATCGGCCTTCACCAGATAACTCTGCTCCACCACCACCGCGTCACCCGCGGTCAGACCCGACACCACCTGCACCTGCTGTGCATCGCGCGCGCCCAGTGTCACCGGCCGCACCTCGTACACATCTCCCACCCGCACGAACACCACCTCCCAGTCGCGAAACTGCTGCAAGGCCCCCACCGGCACCACCATCGCCGCCGGCTGCTGCGCCACCGTCACCCGTGCCTTCACCGCCGAGCCCGGCCGCCATAAGCCATCGCTGTTGCGCAACACCGCGCGCGCCACCGTGCTCTGACTCGCGGTGGCCGTGCCCGGCAACACGCGCTCCAATGTGGTCTGCGCCACCACGCCATCGCTGATGCGGGTCACCGTCACCGGTGCGCCGGCGGTGATGTGCCCGGCATCGGCACCGAAGATGTGCAGATCCACCCACAGGCTCGACAGGTCGGCAATCTCGAACAACGCCTGGCCTTCGCTGGCGTTGCTGCCCAGGCTGGCGTTGCGGGCGAGCACGGTGCCGCTGATCGGCGCGCTGACCGAATACGTGGTCAGGCTCAGATTGCTCTCCACCGTGGCCAGCACCTGGCCGGCGCGCACCTGGTCGCCGACATTGACGCGCAGGCTGCGCACCGGCCCGGGGAAGCGGGCGGTGGCCTGCGCCTGCGCACCTTCTGCCGGCGTCAACAGGCCTTGTACTTCGTGCTGGTCGGCGATGCTGCCGGGGCCGACCGGCGCGACCCGGATGCCGGCGTCCTGCGCGATTTTCGCCGCGATGGTGGTGCGCCCTTCATAGCTGGGATAGGCCCAGCGATGCGACCTGCCCTGCACGGTGGCGCGTACTTCCACATCGAACGAATGCGGCTCGCCGACCGTGCTGTCGGCCAACAGGCTGCCATCGTCGCGTGCGCGCAAGCGATGCACTTCGTTGACGCCGCCAAGCCGGGTCAAACGCACTTCGACACTGCCGGCTCCGGGCGGCAAGGGCTTGCCGTCGCGATACAGCCAGGCTTGATACGTGGGTGGCGTGCCGTCTTCGGCAATCGCCAGCTCCACGCTGTCGCCGCCCTGTTCGAGCAGGCGCCCGCCGTGCGCGCCTTTTTCGGCTTCCTCGCCATGTGCGTCGGCTTCACCTTCGGCACCGGGCGTTGCGTGGTCATGCGATTGTTCGCCGTTGCGGCCGCAGCCACCCAGCAGCAGCGCCAGCAACAGCGGCGCGATCAGAAAACGTGTCATCGAAGAAAATCCTGGTTGGCGCCGACGCTGTGCGTCGGGCGAACGAACGAAGAAGGTGTGCGCCGGATGCCTTGGATGCGCAGTACGCGCGGTAGGCGCGAGCAGCGCTTGGCGACTGCTGGATGCCGATGCGGTTGCAAGCGCCGAGGCCGATACCGACGCAGCGGCTCCAGGCGGATGCAGGCAGGCAGGGCGAAAATGCGCAGCGGAGGTAGCGCTCATGGCCCCACCTGCGCAGTGCTGTCGGCCACGAACGGCTGCCCGGTCAGGCGCTGGATTTCGATCAATGCGGTCTGCGCTTCCAATGCGGCGGCCAGTTGCTGCTGGCGTGCATCGCTGCGCTGTGCCTGCAGCTGCGCCCAGTCCAGATAACTGGTGGCGCCGGCGCGGTACGCGCGCTCGGCGGCGGCATCGGCGCGCGCAAGTGCGGGCAGCACATCGCTGCGCATGCGCGCCACTTCCAGCTGCGCGGCGCGGTAGCGGCCATGCGCGTCGGCCAGCGTGGTGTAGAGCGTCAGTGCCTGCGATTGGCGTTCGATCTCCAGCAACGACAGCTCCGCTTCGGCGGCGCGGATCTCCGGTTGCGCACGCGCGGCGCTGCCCAGCGCCAGCGAAACGCTGCCGAGCAGTGCGGTGGCGTCGTTGGCTTCGAGCCGGCGCACGCCCACCTGCCAGTCCAGGTCCGGGCGCGCCTGGCTGCGTGCCAGCCGCACCCGTGCCTCGCGCACGCGCTGCTCACCGTTCAAGCGCGCCAGTTCGGGGGTGGCATCGAGCAGCTGCGCCAGCACCTCGAATTCGGGAATCGCCGGCAGCTGCAATGGATCGCCGGTCACATCGCCGAAGTCCGGCGTGCGCTGCCCCCACAACACCGCCAGCTGGCGGCGCGCGGCCAGCAGTTCCTGCTGGGCGCGATCGCGCTCCAGCTCCGCGCGCGCCTGCAGGGCCTGGGCGGTCAGCAGCACCGATTCGGGCGATGCGCCGGCCTGTAGCCGCTGGCGCGCGGCACTGACGGTGAGTTGGCGCTGGGCCAGGGTTTCCAGCGCGGCCGCATGCCGCTGCGCGGCCATGCCGATGGCCAGATAGCGCCGGGCGACTTCGGCCAGCACGTCCAGGCGCGCCAGCGCCCGCTGCGGCGCCAGTGCGTCGATACGTGCCTGGGCCAGGGTGCGGCGCGCGTCCAGCTTGCCGCCGCGTTCCAGCACGCCAGCCAGGGTGACGGTGAGTTCGGCCTGGTCCAGCGCGCGGGTCGGGCCGCTGCCGAACACGTTTTCCAGTTCAGCGCCGATGCGCAACGGCGGACGCAGCGCGTCGCGCTCGGCTTCGGCGGTGAGGACCGCGCGCTGACCATCGGCCAGGCGCAGGTCGGGGTGCTGCCGGGCGACGCGCGCAATGGCGTCGTCCAGGGTCAGCACGGGTTTGGGCGGTACGTCCTGCGCCATGGCGCACGGCACGACCGCGAAGACGGCAAGTGCCGTCAGTCGCAACCACATGAGGGTGTCTCCGGAATCGGGATCGATGGACAGGCCGGCAGCCGCCGGCGATGCATCAGGCCGCGATCGGGGGACGCAATCCGGTCTCGCTCAGATGCGAGCGGTAGTACGCGAGCACGGCCACGGGCTGGGCCTGCGTGTGCGTGGACAACGGCAACCATGCCAGCGCCGGCAAGACGGCCGGATTCTGGCCGTGGCAGTAGCCGCTATGCATCAGGGCGTGCATCAGGCCGGCCCCATCGCGCTCGCCGGCATCGCCTTCGTCGGCGCCGTCATGGCCGTGCGGCGCGGTGTCTTCCAGGTGCATCTGGTCGTGCGCCAGCGCATGCACATCGCCCAGCGCGCAGGCCACCGGTGCGACCAGCACGCCCATGGCCAGCACCGCCAGCGCCATCAGGCGCAGCAAGGGGTGCAACAGGCGGGCGCGACGCAGCAGCATGGGCGCAGCGTATCGGGGCCGGGGCAGTTACACAATCGCATGCACGGCCTGGCACGCAGCGTCGTAGGAGCGGACCTGGCCGCGACGCCGTCCGGTCGGATCGAGGGCATCACGCCAAGATGCCGGATTCTCGCGCACAGCGCGCATAACGTCGGTCGCCAGCGATCACCTGATGATTCAAGCCAGGACGGCGCCGGGGTCGGGACGGCGTCGCGGCCGGGTCCGCTCCTACGTGGAGCGGACCGTTCGCCTGGGTCAGGGCGCGGCAGCGCTGGGCTTGGACGTTGCCGGGCGCGCCTTGCTTTCGGCGATAAACGCGCGCACCTGCTGCTCCAGCACCGGCAAGGTCACCGAGCCCTGCTTCAGCACCGCGTCGTGGAAGGCCTTGATGTCGAAGCGGTCGCCCAGTTCCTGTTCGGCCTCGGCACGCAGCTTGACGATGCTGATCTCGCCCAGCTTGTAGCTCAGCGCCTGGCCGGGCCAGGAGATGTAGCGGTCCACCTCGGTGGTGACCTCGTGCTCGCTCAGCGCGGTGCGGTCGCGCAGGTAGGCCAGCGCCTGCTCGCGGCTCCAGCCGTCGTGGTGCACGCCGGTGTCGATCACCAGCCGGCAGGCGCGCCACATTTCGTAGGTGAGCCGGCCGAATTCCTCGTACGGGGTCTCGTAGATGCCCATCTCCTGGCCGAGCTTTTCGGTGTACAGCGCCCAGCCTTCGCCGTAGGCGGAGATGTAGTTTTCGCGGCGGAACGCCGGCTGGTCGCCCTGCTCCAGCGCCAGCGAGCCCTGCAGCGAATGCCCGGGCGAGGACTCGTGCAGGGTCAGCGCCGGCAGGTTGTACAACGGCCGCGACGGCAGATTGTAGGTATTGACCCAGTAGGTGGTGGCGCCGCCGCGGCCGGCGGTCCAGAACGGGGCAATATCGTCCGGCACCGGCTTGATGGTGAAGCGCCCGCGCGGCAGCGTGCCGATGAACCTGCCGACCTGCCCATCCACCCGCTTGGAAATCCACGCAGCGCGATCGAGCAGTTCCTGCGGGGTCTTGGCATAGAACTGCGGGTCGGTGCGCAGGAAGCTCAGGAACTGCGCGAAGCTACCCTTGAAACCGACCTGTTTGATGATCGCGTTCATCTGCGCCTGGATGCGCGCCACCTCGTCCAGGCCGATCTTGTGGATCTGCTCCGGGGTCAGGTCCAGCGTGGTGTATTCGCGGATCTGCTGGCGATAGAACGCCTTGCCGTCGGGCAGCGCTTCGGCCGCCAGCGTGGTGCGCGCCTTGGGCATGTACTCGTCGCGGAAAAAGCTCAGCAGCTTGCTGTAGGCCGGCAGCACTGCATTGCTCAGCGCGGCCTTGGCCTGTTCGCGCAACTGTGCCTGTTCGGCGGCGGGGATCTGCGCCGGCAGCTGCTTGAACGGCGCGTAGAAGCTGGACGCGGTGGGATCCTTGACATCGGCCACGGTGGCGATGGAAACGTCGCGGCCATCCAGCACCGCGCGCGGCACGCTGAACCCGCGCGCCAGGCCGGCGCGCATGTTGGCGGTCTGCTGGTCGAAGTAGCGCGGCACGTCGTTGAGGCGCGCGATGTAGGCGCGGTACTCGGCAGCGGTCTTCATCGGCCGCTGCGCCATGAAGCCGAGATTGGACCAGAACGAGCTGTCCGAATTGAACGGCATCTCGTACAGGCGCAGGCGCACCTCGGCGGCGAGGTTTTCCACCTGCGGGCGGTAGATGGCGTAGTTGACCTGATTGGCGGGCGAGAGCTGTTTCGGGTCGATGCCGTCGAGCTGCTTGAGCACGCCGTCCCATACCGCCAGGCGCGCCTGCTGCGCGGCCGGGCCGACATCGGGTAGATGGGTGTTGTCGCCGGTGGTGTCGCTGTCTTCGTCGGCCTGGCCGGTCTCGGCCTGGCGCCAGCTCCACTCTTTTTCGTAGATGGCGCGGAAGCGCGCATCGGCGGGGCGCTCGGCGGTCAGCGTGGCAGGCGCTGGCGGTGCCGGTGCGGCGGCCTGCGCCGAGGTGGCGGCGAAGCTTGCGCCCAGCAGGGCGAGCGAAAGTGCGGCGGCGAGAGGAGATGTCACGTGCGGGCGGCCTGCGTTCGGATCGAACGTTCGATCATGGCAGCCCGGGCGGCAGCTGCCATGGGCCGGAAGTCCCAGCGCGGGGATTGGGGATTGGGGGTTGCAGAGTGAATGCGCGCGACCGGACAGGCCGGCCGCTTCAGCCTGCCTTGCGCACCACCACCAGATGCCGTTCGCCGTCCAGGCCGGGCACCTGCAGCGGATGCACCTCGCCCACCGTCCAGCCGGCGGGCAGTGCGGCGATCTCGTCGTGCGGGTAGACGCCCTTCATCGCCAGCAGGCTGCCGCCCGGGCGCAGCAGGTGGCCGCCGACGTCAATGATGCCGGCCAGCGTATCCAGCGCCCGCGCGGTGAGATGGTCGTAGGCGGCCGGCTCGTCCAGCGCCTCGGCGCGCGATTCGGCTACGCGCGCGTTGCCCAGCGCCAGCTGGCGCAGCGCCTCGCGCATGAAGCGGGCCTTCTTGCCGTTGCTTTCCACCAGGGTCACCTGCAGCTGCGGGCGGGTGATCGCCAGCGGGATGCCGGGCAGGCCGGGGCCGGTACCCAGATCGGCCAGGGTGCCGCTGGCGATGTAGGGCTGCATGGCCAGCGAATCGAGTAGATGGCGGGTGACCATCTCGCGCGGGTCGCGCACGGCGGTGAGGTTGTAGGTCTTGTTCCAACGCACCAGCAGCGTCAGATAGCGCAACAACGGCGCGGCGAAGGCCGCATCCAGGGATTGGGCCTGCAGGCCATTGGCCAGCGCAGCGGCTACATCGGGGGGAAGTGCGGCATCGTTCATGGCGCGATTATCGCAGCTGGCTGGCGTGCAGGTGCGTGCGTGCCGCGCATGGTAGCGGCGCGTGGCACGTGAGCGCGTGGGCCGCAAGCCGACGTACGTGAACTTGCCCAGCACAACGTCCAGGCCTGCGATGCCGCAAGAGCTGCCTCCCACGACAGCCGCCGCTGCACCGGCGTATGGGCATCGCTGTGGGCAGGGTCACCCGCCGCAGTGGCATATCCGTATCCGTATCCGCCATCGGCAGCCGATGACGCAGGCAAGCCTGCGCCAGCAGCGACACCACTGCCGCTGCCATTGAACGGACATGCGCCCGTCGCACTATGGTCGCGTTCGCCAGATCGCCTGTATGCCCATGTCTTTGATTGACCCGTCGTCCGCTTCGCCCCTGCCCGGCCCCGGCAACGCAGCTGCCACCGTGGATCATGGCCGCCGCCGTCTTCTCGTCGCTGGCGCCGGGCTGGCGGCCGCCGGACTGCTCAGCCCGTTCGCGCGGGCCAGCGGCAGCCCGGACCCGTTCACCCTGGGCGTGGCCGCGGGCGACCCGCTGGCCGACGGCTTTGTCATCTGGACCCGGCTGGCGCCACGCCCGCTGGAGCCGGATGGACGCGGCGGACTGACCGCTCCGGTACAGGTGCGCTGGCAGGTGGCCAGCGACCCGGGCATGCGCCGCATCGTGCGCCAGGGCCAGACCGTCGCCAGCCCGGCCTGGGGCCATGCGGTGCATGTGGAGGTCGCCGGCCTGGCCGCCGATCGCCCGTACTGGTACTGCTTCCAGGCGCTGGGCGCGCGCAGCCCTATCGGCAGCGCGCGCACCTTGCCGGCGCCGCACCAGTTGCCGGACGCCGCACGGCTGGGCTTTGTGTCCTGCTCGCACTGGGAGCTCGGCTATTTCAGCGCCTACCGCCACCTGGCCGCCGAACAGCCGGACCTGGTGTTCTTCCTCGGCGATTACATCTACGAATACAGCAACCACGGCGAAGCAGCGCAGAAGATCGTGCGCCCGCACGGCAGCGGCGAGTGCCTGGATCTGGCCGGCTACCGCAACCGCTATGCGCTGTACCGCACCGACCCCGATCTGCAGGCGCTGCACGCCGGCAGCGCCTGCGTGGCGACCTGGGACGACCACGAGGTGCAGAACGATTACGCCAACCGCTGGTCGCAGGACCCGTCGATTGCGGTCGACACGTTCCTGGCCCGGCGCGCGGCCGCCTACCGTGCCTTCTACGAACACTTCCCGCTGCGCGCGCGCAGTCGCCCACATGGCGCCGACATGCGCATCTACCGCTCGCTGGACTACGGCCAGCTGGCGCGCTTCTACGTGCTCGACGGGCGCCAGTACCGCAGCGAACAACCCTGCCCGCAGCCCAACGGCTGGCGCGGCGGGCATGTGGTGGATGACAGTTGCCACGAACGCACCGACCCACGCCGCAGCATGCTCGGCTGGGAACAGGAGCGCTGGCTGCATGGCGCCTTCGCACAGTCGGCCACGCGCTGGAACGTGATCGCGCAGGACCTATTGGTGGCACCGATGAACCAGCACGGCCGCGACGGCGTGCTCGGGCACTGGACCGACGGCTGGGACGGCTACCCGGCCACGCGCACCCGCATGCTCGATGCAATTACCAGGACCCGACTGCGCAACCCGGTGTTCTGGGGCGGCGACATCCACTCGTACTGGGTCACCGATCTGAAGGCCGATCCGGCCAACCCGGACTCGCCGACGCTGGCCACCGAATTCGTCGGCACCTCGATCACCTCCGACGGCCAGAGCAACGCCGAGCTGCAACAGACCATGGCGCTCAATCCGCACGTGCACTACGCCGAAGGCGAAACCCGCGGCTATGTCTCGGTGACGCTGACACCGGGCCGGATGGACACGCGCCTGCAAGGCATCTCCGACCGCCGCGACCGCGATGCAACCGTCTCGACGTTGAAGCGCTTTGTGGTCGAAGACGGCAAGGCCGGTGCGGTGGAGGCGTGAGCCTGCGCTGCGCTGCCGCGGGTGGCGGCGCAGCGCAGGCTCACCATCCACCACAACTTGCCTTTGCCGATCTCCACGACTGTCGCAGCACGCGTGAACCGCCTTGCCACGACCTTGCCGCGCAGAGCTTGCGGTGCGTGCTGCGCAACGCGGTGACTGCATCCATCCCCACAGGCCGGGCGCGTCGTGCAGCGCAATGGACACGCGCCGGTAAGAAGGCGGCGCTATATCTGGGCGCCGCTGCCAGACGTTCGAGGATGCCATGACCGCCTCCGATCCCGCCCGCCGCCGCGTATTGCAAGGGCTGGGTGCCGGCCTGTTGTTGCCGGCCACTGCCGGTTGGTCCGCGCGCAGTCTGGCTGCGCCGTCCGGGCGGCCGCTGATCACCGATGGGGTGCAGAGCGGCGATGTCGTGGATGGCCGGGCGTTGCTGTGGAGCCGCTGCGATCGGCCGGCGCGGCTGCGGGTGGAATGGGATACGCGCCCGAGCCTGCGTCAGGCGCGTCGCGTGGATGGGCCGGTGGCTTCGCCAGCGCACGATTTCACTGCGCGGGTGGATCTGGGCGCATTGCCGCGCGATCAGGACATCTTCTACCGGGTGCGCTTCGAAGATGCCGACAGCGGCGTCTTGAGCGCGCCGGTGCACGGCCATCTGCGCAGTGCGCCGCAGGCGCGTGGCGATGTGCGCTTTGTCTGGAGTGGTGACACCGTCGGCCAGGGCTTCGGCATCAATCCGGACATCGGCGGCATGCGCATCTACAGCGCGATGCGCGAGCGCAACCCAGACTTCTTCCTGCACAGCGGCGACACCATCTATGCCGACGGCCCGATCCCGGCCGAGCTGATCGTGGAAGAGGGCAAACGCTGGCGCAACCTCACAACCGCGGCCAAGAGCAAGGTGGCCGAAACGCTGGACGAATTCCGCGGCAACTACCGCTACAACCTGCTCGATGAGCATGTGCGCCGCTTCAATGCCGAGGTGGCGCAGGTCTGGCAATGGGACGACCACGAAGCCACCAACAACTGGTCGCCCGGCAAGCAGCTGGACGAGCGCTATCAGGTGCGCGATATCGGGGTGCTGGCCGGTCGTGCGCGTCAGGCATTTCTGGAATACGCGCCGATGCGCGGTGTGCATGCCGATGGCAACGGGCGCATCTACCGCAAGATCAGCTATGGCCCGCTGCTGGATGTATTCGTGCTGGACATGCGCAGCTATCGCGGTGCCAACAGCGACAACCTGCAGCCGCAACCGGGCGCGGACGCGGCCTTTCTTGGCCCGCAGCAACTGGCCTGGCTGCAGCGCGAACTGGCCGGCTCACGTGCGCAGTGGAAGGTGATTGCCGCCGACATGCCGATCGGCCTGCAGGTGCCCGATGGGCAGGACGCCGCAGGCCGCGCGCGCTGGGAGGCGATCGCCAATGGCGATCCGGGCGTGCCGCGTGGGCGCGAACAGGAGATCGCCACGCTGCTGCGTTTCATCAGCACAGCGCGCATTCGCAACACGCTGTGGCTGACCGCCGATGTGCATTATTGCGCGGCGCATTACTACCACCCGGATCGCGCGGCGTTTCAGCAGTTCGAACCGTTCTGGGAATTCGTCGCCGGCCCGCTCAATGCCGGCAGCTTCGGCCCGAATGCACTCGATGCCACCTTTGGCCCGACGGTGATCTTCCAGAAAGCACCGCCGGCACCCAACCTTTCGCCGCTGGCCGGATTTCAGTTCTTTGGCGAAGTGGAGATCGATGCACGCACCGGCGTGCTGACGGTGACCTTGCGCAATCTGGATGGGGTGGCGCAGTTCCGTCAGCCGATTTTGCCGCACGCTGCGACGCGGCCGGAACATGCCTGAGACGTCGGTCGGGCCAGCAACGCAAGCATCCATGTCAGGCACGTGCTGCACCCCGGTCCAGGACGCAGCGCACATCTGCGCTGCACCACGCAATGAAGCGATCGCCGCACCTATTCGGCCGGCAACGGGTAGAACGCCAGCGCAGCGCGGCAGTCCGGTGCGGCCCACCATTCGTGTAACTGCCATTGCGTGGCCTGGCCGAGCGCGGAGTCGCACCACTGCAACTGCAATGCGCCGTCGGGCGCCACTGCGTAGGCGAGCCGATGCAGGCCAAACGACAGGCCATGCCCGTACGCCTTGAGCAGCGCTTCCTTGGCGCACCACAGGCGGAAAAACAGCGCCTGTTGCGCGTCCGGTTCCAGTCCGGCCAGCAATGCGATTTCATCGGCATGAAAAAATCGCTGCGCGATTTCCAGCAAACGCGGGCGCGCGCGGATGCGCTCCAGATCCACGCCCAGCCGCACGCCCTGCCCCAGGCCGACCAGCAGGTAGTCGCCGCTATGGCTCCAGCCGGTGTCCCGGTCGGGCAAGGCTGGCTGCAGCGACGGCCGCCCGCGCTCGTCACGCCGCAGCGGCACCTGGGCAGGTTCCAGTGCCAGGGCCTGGCCCAGCAACTCGCGCGCCTGCGGTTCGCCACGCTCGCCATGCCGGTGCGGACGCAGCCACAGCTGCACCGGGCCGATGTGCCAGCTTGCGTGCGCTGTCACGCTGCGTGCACCAAGCACAACAGTCGCATGCGCGTGCGACCGCGCTCGACAGTCACTTCACGCCGGCCTGCGTTGAATGGCGCCCATGCACTACTTCCGGTGCAATCGCATGAGGAGTTCGGCAACATGGGCATCATCATCTGGTTGATCGTCGGCGGCATCGTGGGTTGGCTGGCCAGCATCATCATGCGTCGCGATGCGCAGCAAGGCATCATTCTCAATATCGTGGTCGGCATCGTCGGCGCGCTGATTGCCGGGTTCCTGTTCGGTGGCGGTATCAATCAGGCCATCACGATGTGGACCTTCGTGTGGTCGCTGGTGGGTGCGGTGATCCTGCTGGCAATCGTCAATCTGTTCACCCGTGGACGCGTGCGCTAAGCACGCATCCACTGATGGAACATTCAACGCCCGGGCTTGCCCGGGCGTTGTCGTTTCAGCCATCGACCGGAGCGCGATCCAACGGATGGTGCACCCCATCTTCCACCGGCACGGCGATGTTCAACGCATAGGGATTGACGCCTTCCAGGCAACCGACGTTGTAGCCGTACTCGTTGGGATTGGAGCGCCGCCGGTGATGCGTGTAGATGCCGCACACGCCGCAGAAGTAATGCGCCGCCGCATGCGTGTTGAACTGATACAGCCGCAGCACATCCTCGCCCTGCAGCACGTGCAGGCCATCCAGCGTCACCGAGGCGACGATGGCACCACGGCGGCGGCACATCGAGCAGTCGCAACGGCGCGGATCGAGCAGGCCGTGCGGCAGATCCAGATCGATCTGCACCGCGCCGCAGTGGCAACTCAGCCGATGCACCGGCCCCAGGGTGACCTCACCGACCTTGTGCGTGCTACGCCGCAGATGCCGCTCGCTCATGCGCCCGCCTCGGCCAGGCGCACCCAGGCCGGTGCGTGGTCGCTGGGGCGCTCCCAGGTGCGCGGTTCGCGGTCGATGCCCGCTTCCACCGCGCGTGCGCGCAAGGCCTCCGAGACCAGGGTCAGATCGATGCGCAGGCCCAGATTGCGGCGGAATCCGGCCTGGCGGTAATCCCACCAGCTGAACTGCTCGGCTTGCTCATGATGCAGGCGGAACGCATCGTGCAGGCCCAGCGCCAGCAGTTGTTCCAGCGCGGCGCGCTCGGCGGTGGAGGTGAGGATGTGGTGCTCGTTCCACACTGCCGGATCGTGCACATCGCGCCCATCCGGGGCGATGTTGAAGTCGCCCAGCACCACCAGCTGCGGATACTTGTGCAGTTCCTGCGCCAGCCAGTCGTGCACCGCGGCCAGCCAGCGCAGCTTGTAGGCGTACTTGTCGGTGCCCACGTCCTGGCCGTTGACCACATACAGGTTGACGATGCGCACGCCATCGACGGTGGCGGCGATCACGCGCTGCTGCACGTCGTCGAAACCGGGGATGCCCATCTGCACGTCCAGCGCCGGCGAGCGCGACAGGATCGCCACGCCGTTGTAGGTCTTCTGCCCGCAGAACACGCTGCGATAGCCGGCAGCGGCCAGCGCCGCATCCGGAAACTTGTGGTCTTCCAGCTTGGTTTCCTGGATGCCGACCACGTCGGGCGCGAACGTGCCCAGCCACTGTTGCAGGTGCGGCAGGCGCACGTTGAGCGAGTTGACGTTCCAGGAGGCAATCTTCATGGCGTGGCGCGGACCGTGGTTCAAACCACCAATGGTACCGCGCCGCCGGAGTGTGCTCAGGGACGCGGGGCGATGCGCACGCCGAGCTGGTTGGCGACCGGGCGCTCGCGCCCCGGGATGCCGGTGTGGATGGGGCGATTGAGCGCGCGCACGCGGCCGTCCACGCGCGCGGCCAGGGTGCTGGAGCCGCCGCCGTCCAGGTTGATGGCGGATGTGGCGCCGAGTTGCTGCAGCACTGCGGTCAGCGCGTCCAGGCTGATGCCGGCGCTATAGCCGGGCTGGCGGCCATCGGCAACCACCATCCACAGCTTCCTGCGCGCGCGATCCAGGCCCAGCGCGCTGCGTGGCTCGGGGCCGTCGTAGTACTCGGCGCGGCTGGCCTCGCGTGGCTGGCGCCTGCCGTCGAGCAGCAGCAGCGGGCCGGCACCCACACCCAGACGGGTGCCGGGCGGGCAACTGCCGCGCACGATGCCGACCGCGTTGCGCGTGCTCACGCACAACGCCGCGTTGACGCGTGCATCGCTGGTGGTGGCGGCCGAATCGAGATGGCCGGCGTCGATCGCCAGACCTTCGGCAGTGACGTCCTGCCCTGCGGCGGGCACGAATGCCTTGTCGAACAGATGCCCGCCGTCGAACGGTAGGAAGTAATCGGCATTGATCGCCAGGGCCAGATCGCCGTCGCGTACGAACGCGGTGGTGGGGTTGGCCAGGAACTCGCCACCGCCGCTGCGCTCGCCGCGCGTGCCCACCAGCTGCAGCCCGGGCGTGGCAAGGTCGACTTCGGCGATGTGCAGCATCACCGATTGTGGCCCACGCACGGCCTGCCGCCAGTAGCGGATGCCCGGCGCCAGCGTGATCGGCGCGCCGGGCGCCGGTACCGGCTGCACCAACGGTTCGATGCTGACGCGCGCGCGGGCATGGGCCTGATCCAGCGCGGCCAGCACCGCGTCGATGCGTGCCGGTGGCGTGCGCAGCAGCAGCCGCTGGGTCGGCGCGGCTTGCAACACCTGCACCAGGCCGGCGCAGCGCGCGCCGCTGCAGGCCTTGGCATCGACGCCGACGCGTGCCGGGCCATCGGCGTCGTCCGGCACCTGCAAGGCGATGCGATTGTGTTCGGCCGGTTTGCAGCGGCTCACCGCGGCCAGCACATCGTCTGGCCACTGGCCCCAGCAATCGCCGCTGACCAGGGTCTCCATCGGCACGAGGGGCGCATCGGTTGGCAGCCTTGCAGCATCGGCAGCGGTGGCGCTGCCGGCCAGCGTTGCCAGCAGTGCAAGCACTGCATGCAATAGCGCCGATGCGGCGCGGCGATCAGAACGCATAGTCCACTCCCAGGTAGTAGGCACGGCCGTTGTCGAGCTGCTCGCGCAGCAGTTGCTGGTCGGCGCCGATCACGCGGGTGAGCCGCGCATTGCTGAGATTGCGGCCCTGGACGGTCAGGCGCAGTTGCTTGCTGAAACTCCACGCCAGCTGCGCGTCGTAACTGGTGATCGCATCGTAATAGCGGTCGTTGACGCGGTTATCGGTGGCAGCGGACAGCAGTTGCTGGCCGGTGTAGTTGGCACTGACGCGCGCACTGAACCGGCCGATGTCGTACAGCAGCGAGGCATTGGCGCTGCGCCTGGGCGATTCCATCAGGCCGGGCAACGCGCGGCGCGTGCCGTCGGCCATCTGCACGTCGGCGGTACGCGGGTCGAGCAGGGTCGCATTGAACATCGCGCCCAGGTTGGACCAGGCGCCGGGCAGGAAATCGAAGCGCGTGTCGATGGCGGTCAATTCAATGCCCTGCACCTGCGCAGCACCGGTGTTGATCGCCTGGGTGGTGGTGACCTGGTAGCTGCCGACCAGGCCGCCGGGGTCGCGCTGGGTATCGGTGCTGGTCAGGCGCACGATTTCATCGCCGATGCGCTTGTGGAACAGCGCCAGCGACAGCTGCGAATCGCGGTCCGGATACCATTCCAGCGACAGGTCCAGATTGTCCGCGCGGCGCGGGCGCAGCAGCGGATTGGCAATGCTGCGGTTGATGGTCAAGCCGGTGACATCCACCACCGGGCTACTGTTCTGGCCGATGTCGGCATAGGTGGGCAAGCCAATGGTGCGGCTGCCGGCCATGCGCAGTTTCAACGCCGGGGTGATGTCCCAGGCAACGTTGGCCGAGGGCAGCAGGAAGCGGCGATCGCTGTCGGCCGATTGCTGCAGGTAGTTGCTGGTGCTGTTCAAGGGCTGCGGCAGCGCGCTGCGTACGGCGCGCTGCAGGTATTCGTTGCGCAGGCCGACCGTGGCCAGCGTGCGCTCGCCATGCCAGGTGCCCATGAGATAGGCGGCGCCGTTGCGCTCGTCGATGCCAAAGTCGCTGATCGCGCTGTTGCGTGCATTGGTGTTGGCCAGCACATAGGCGCCTGGCGAGGCCGCAGCGAAGGCGGCGACCCTGGCCGGGTCGACCAGCAACAGGCAGCTGAAATCCGCATACGGGCAGATGCGTGCGTCATCGGTGCCGATCGTCGCCAGACTCACGCGGCCGGCTGGATTGCGGCGCACTTCATCGAGGTTGTAGCGCTGCTGCAGGTCGCGATATTGCAGCCCGGTCCGCATACCCCAACCGCGCGCATCGGCATCGGCGTTCTGGCTGTAGTCCAGCTTGAATGTTGTCGTGTCGGTGCTGCTCTTTTCCACGCGGGTCAGAAAATACTGCTGCGTGTAGTTGGCCGCATTGCCGTAATACCCCGGGTCGTTCAAGGCGATGCGCGGGCGCGCAGCATCGCTAAGCGCATACGCAAAGCCCAGCCGCGCGGAAGCGGCGGCGCTGAACACATCCTCGCGGGTGTCCTGCTGATACTTGCCGGTGGCGCGGTTGAGCACGACATCCACGTGGCCTTCCGGGTTGAGCCGGAAGCTGCCGCCCAGTTGCGCGTAGCGCAGTGTGCGGGTCTGATCGAAGCGGTTGGCATCCACCTGCGCGCTGCCCTGCGCATAGCGGCCACGGTCGCCATCGGTGATCGTGGCGTTGCCGACGCGGTTGATCCATTGCGAGCGCCGCTGCTCGTCGTTGCTGTGCTCGAAGGTGCCGGCGCTGAAGGCCAGTTTCAGGTCCTGGCCGTCGTCGTATTCCAGCTTGCCAAAGACACTGCGGCGCTGGCGCAGGTTGTCGTAACTGAGCGGGCGGAAGCGGTCCGGTGCGATCGCCAGGCCGTCCGGGTCCAGGCCGGGGGTGAGGTTCTGGCGCACGCCATTGGCGTAATAGCTGTAGCTGTCGATGGCGGTATTGAGCGAGGAGGAATCGCGCCGGAAGTAATCGGCCGACAGCACCACACCGAAGCGCTGGTCCGGCCCGAAAGTGTCGCTGAAGCTGCCCTGCACCTGCCCGGACGGCGTGCTGCCCTGCAGATGCCGGCGGTTTTCCCAATCGGCCAGGTTGGCGCGCACCGTGGCAAAGCGGCCGTCGTGATCGAAGGCACTGCGCGTGCGCAGCGCGGCGATGCCGCCGATGGCATTGCTGTCCATGTCGGCGTTGAAGGTCTTGTAGATATCCACCTGCTGCGCCAGCGAGGCGGGAATCACGTCCAGCGATTGCACGCGCCGGCTGGTCTCGGTGGACGGTAGCGCCACGCCATCGATCAGCACGTTGTTGTAGTCGGGATTGAAGCCGCGCAGGCTCATGAACTGCGCCTCGCCGCGGCCGTTGTTGACCACCATCGACACGCCCGGCACCCGCTGCAGCGCCTCGCCCAGGCCGAAGTCCGGGATCGAACCGATATCGTCGGCGGCCACGCCGTCGGACACCACGGCCGCCTCGCGCTTGGCGCCGATCGCCTGGCGGATCGACAGGTGCTGGCCGGAGACCCGCACCGCATCCAGCTGCACCGGGGCGGTGTCGCTGGCGGGCGTGGCAACCACGGACTCGGCGGCATGGGCGCCCAGGCTGGCACTCACGCACAGGGCCAGCAGGCAGCGGCGGGGATACGGACGGGTGCACAAACGTGACATGGGATGACCGGCGGTGGCAGAGGCCGCCAATTTAATAACTTACTGTGAATTAATTATTTCAGCCGGACCGGGTAAGCTAGCGCCTCCCCCGTGCCACCGCTCGCCATGCCGTCCACTGCCACCGTCGCATTGCCGCCGCATTCGCCGAACTTTCCCAGCCTGAGCCGCAACGAGCGCGACATGCTCGACCGCCTGCGCCTGGCCGGCGTGCTCACCCGCGCCGATCTCAGCCGCGGCACCGGGCTGACCGTGCAGACCGCGGTGCGCCTGATCGAAGGCCTGCAAGCGCGCGGCATGGTCCACATGGGCAGCGGCGTGGCACGCGCCGGGCGCGGCAAGCCGGGGGTGGCGGTGTCGTTGAATCCGGCGCACGGCCACACCTTGGGCGTCTCCATCGCCACCGACGCGCTGAGCCTGGCGCTGGTGGACTTCGCCGGCCAGGTGCTAGCGGTCAGCGAGCTGCCGCTGGATGCACGCAGTGCCGACGCGGTGTTGCTGCAGCTGCAGGCCGGCGACGCGGCGCTGCTGGCAGGCCTGGACCACGCGGTGGGGCCGCGGCTGGGGATCGGGCTGGCGATGAGCGGGTTTTTTACCGGCGAGGACGGGCGCATCAATCCGCCAGAGCCGCTGCGTGCGCTTGGCGAGTTCGCCCTGGCACCGTGGCTGGCGCAGGCCTGCGCGCAGCCGGTGTGGATGGACAACGACGGCAGCGTGGCAGCCGCCGGCGAAGCGATGCTGGGCGTGGGCCGTCGACATCGCGACTTTGCCTACCTCTATCTCAGCTACGGGTTCGGCGGTGGCCTGGTCATCGATGGCCAGGTCATGCGCGGTGCGCGCGGCAATGCCGGTGAATTCGCCGGCATGCTGCCGGCGCAGAAGCTCGAACGTGCCACGCTGGAACTGCTGCGCGAACTGCTGGCCGACGACGGCGTGGTGTTTGCCGACGTGCGCAGCCTGCTGGCCGCCTACGACCCGACCTGGCCGGCGATCGAGCGCTGGATCGCGCGCAGCGCGCCGGGAGTGTCGTTGATCGTCTCGGCGATCACCGCGGTGTGCGACCCGGAAGCGATCGTGTTCGGCGGCCGCCTGCCGGCCGACCTGGCCCGGCGCCTGATCGCCGCCGTGCAGATCGACAACCTGCCGCGTCGCGGTCAGGCCAGGCCGATGCCGCTACTGCTGCCGGCCGAAGCACCGGCCGATGCCTGCGCGATCGGTGCGGCGACGCTGCCGCTGCAGGCGCGGTATTTCCGTTGAGTGCTGGCGCAATGCGTGCTGCGTCATCGGACGCGGGCGAGCGCAGCGCGCCATTGGCGATGCTTCAGCACGAGGCCGCGTAGCAGAGGCAACGCCATCAGGGGCTGGACGCGATGCGCAGACGACGCCGCGACAACCGCACAGGCCTGCTTCACTCCCGTTGGCCGGCGCCCTGACCCGCACAGCAGTGCGCATGCAGCTCGCGGGCCAGTGCAACCACCTGCTGTTCGGTGTGCGCATCCATGTCTTCGAACATCGCTTCGCCACGTAGCGGTTGTGCGGCCGGCAAGGGACGCCCAAACGGCTGCTCGGCGACCAGCCGCCAGGCGTCGCCATACAACGGTTCGGCGGTGCCCGGCAGCGGCGAAGACAGCAGTTGATCGAGCACCGGCATGGCGGCGCGATGGCCGCGCATGGCCAAGTCTTCTAGCGCCGCCAGCACCTGGTCTGCCTCGGCATGATCGGAAGCAGACGGCGGCGCGAACAGGCCGTCTGCCACCGCAGGCGCCTGACGCTCCAGCACGGCGCTTGCCCGCCGACGCAGCAGCTCGATCTGCGCATCCACATTGCCGGCGGCGGCCGACTGACGCAGCAGTTGATCCACCTGTGCGTATTCGCCGGCCCCGACGTGACGGCATGCCGCGCGCTGCAGCGCCTGCGGGTCCAACCGGTTTCCGGCGCCGGCCGTCGCAGCGTCGCCGAGTCGGTCGATATCGTCCAGTTCGATCCCATCGCGCATGGGCTGCGACGTCTCGGCGATCAATGCGCAGCGTGCATACCGTTGCGCACGCGCGTAGCTGGCCGCAGCGCTGTTGCCCGATGCACTCGCCACAGCAGCGTGCGAATCCGCACCTGCAGCGGATGTCGCCTGCGCTGGAGTGTCGTTGTGCATCGGCGCCGGTGGCGAAGGCGCGCCACAGCCGCACAGCGCAGCGGCCCATGCCAATCCGAGCCAGCGTGCATGCGTGGCCCACTGCGCGATCATTGCAGGGCCTGACGGTCGCGGTTGTCGGCGGGCTGCGACGCATTGTCCGCCGCAGCGGCATCATCCAACCTAGCCGAACGCGCCTGCACCAGCTGCGCGATGGCGCGGTCACGTGCTTCTTCGCGTAGCTGCGCCTCGATCATGGCGCCGACGTTGTCCAGGGTCGCAACGTGTTTTTCCTCCAGCCGGATCAGGTGATACCCGCCCGGCCCACGCACCGGCGGTGAGACCTGACCGGGCGTCAACGCACGCACCGCCGCCTCGAACGGCTTGGCCAGATACAGGCCGAACATCGACGACAGCTGGCCGCCCCCGTGCGCAGTGGCCGCATCGTCGGAGTCGCTGCTGGCCAGCTGGCCAAAATCCGCTCCGGCGTCCACGCGGCGACGCAGCGCCTGCGCGCGCGCCAGTGCCTGCGCCTGACTCAATGGATGCCCAGCACGCGCACCGCTGTCGGGCTGCTCTGCGATAAAGAGATGGCTGAGCCGGAATTCGTCGAAATCGCCGGGCCGCTCAGCAAAGCGTTGCGCGATCTGGGCCTGGGTGATCGTCGCATCCAGCAACAGGCGATTGCGTTCGGCCTGCGCCAGCACCGTGTCCGGATCGGGATCGGCGCGCACCATGGCCGCTAGCTGCGGGTCGTCGGCAAGCCCATCTGCTTTGGCACGTTCGACCAGCACCTCGCGCTCGATCTGCGAGGCAGCGCGGTCCTGGCCCGGGTGCGAATCCTGCCCGACCGGCGCGGCATCGCCTGCGGAGACTGCGCCGGCCGACAGAGGCAGCAGCGCAGCGAGTAGACAGGTAGCGGTCGTCGTTGCGCCCAGCAGCCAACGCAAACCAATCTTCCTGCTTGCCGACGTCATTGAAACCACTCCAGCATCTGACATGAGGTTTCCTTCAAAGAGTCGCATCGCGGCGATCGAACGCCATGCGGTGCCCGGTGCAGGGTCGAGCCTCCACACCGGGCACCTCTCATACGATCAGCCTGTTACGGCGCGTAATGCGATACGCGTCGGCCGTTGGTCTTGAGCACGCGCATGGTGGCCTTCGGGTCGTCGGTGGTGATCAGCCCGAAGCGCTGCGACATCAGGAAGCCGATATCTCCGCGATGGTCGGCGGTATCGGCATTTCCCTGGTAAGCCGGCGCGAATTTTTCCGCCAGCGTGTAACAGCACGAGCCGTTGTTGTTGTAGAACTTGCCGGCCACCGGACCATCGGGAATGGCCTGGAACACGCCGATGCGCTTGCCTTCGGCACGCGCGGCATTCTTCTGGCCTTGCAGCAGGCCATCGTCCTGCTTGACGTTGATCTCCAGCGTATGTGCATAGCTCTGCCACTCGACCCGGCTGGCCGGCACGTCGATGCTCGACAGCATGTTGGTGGTGTAGACCGGGATGGCGTGCACGTACCTGGAATTGCCGACAAATGCGGCCGGATGCGGGAACAACGTGGCATTGACCTTCATCGCCACCACCTGCTCGGGATGGTTGGGAAATGCGCGCAATGCAGCGGTATGCACGGCACGTACGCCATCGGCCGTCTTGACGTCGAAGATCAACGGCAGCTGCATGTTGTTGTTCTTCCAGTACGCGAACAGCTCGTCCAGGCTGTAGACCTGCCAACCGGTGACGGTGCTGCGGTCGGGCGTGAGCAGATGCAGCCTCTTGATCGTGGCCAGCGGCAGGCTGCTGACGGTCGGGTTGGCGCCCTGATTGGTTGCCGGGTTGTACTTTGCTCCGCCCACCACTGCATACACGTCGGTGGTGCGGCCAAGATTGAAATCGTGCATCAGTATCGGCATGCCGTCCTGGGTGATCTTGACGTCCAGCTCCACACCGTCCATGCACTGGACGTCGGCGGTGAGCACGGCGCGGCTGGAATTTTCCGGAAGCGCTGCATCACCGGAATATTTACCCCACAGGCCGCGATGGGCCAGGACCAGGGTGTCGGCGGTGAATGTGTCGTTGAGGATTTCGGCCATCTTGTGGGCGGTGTTGCCGCACGATGCCGCAGCAAGTTGCGGCATTGCAGCCAGCACGGCCAGTGCGCCAAGCAGGCGGCAGGCACGGGCAAGCGGATGTGGAACGAGGGCGGTCGGCATGGTCTATGTCCCGGTTGTAGAGGCAGGAAAGGCAAGGGATGGACGAGAGCCGAGGGGTCGACGCCATCGGCGGACTCGCTTGCAGCGCACTCGCCAGCCGGTCGATACCGGGGGAGAGGCCAAGCCGCGCGTGATCAGCGTTCGGCTTGCCCGTCAATTTAGTCACTCTCCATGAATTAATTGTTTCTGCGAGATGGCGATCTGTCGCGCATGCGCAGCGCCGCGATGCGCAGCGATGCATGGCCTGCCCTGCATGCGCTGCGATGCACGCGGCAGCAGCGCATTGGTGCTTGCCGGCTCCACCAAAGTTGCAGCTCCGCATACCCGCGCAGCGGGCGTTGTGCAGCTGACCGCAAGCGTTTGCCAAAACGCAGAACGCCGGCACAAGGCCGGCGTTCTGCGACTGCGCAGTGACTGTACGTCAGTGACCCGACGCACCGCTGGCACCCAGGCCGGTTTCGGCACGGATCTGCTGCGCCTTGAACGCGGCACGTTCGTTGGCCGCCTGCGGGCTGTGATCCAGGATCGAGAACAGCCAGATGCCGACAAAACCAATGGTCATCGAGAACAGCGCCGGCGAGGTGTACGGGAACGGCGCCGAGCCGGCTGCATTGCCCAGCGTGTCCACCCACACCGACGGCGACAGGATGGTGAGCACCAGCGAGGAAACCAGGCCCAGGAAGCCGCCGACCACCGCACCGCGGGTGGTGCAGTTCTTCCACAACAACGACAGGATCAGCACCGGGAAGTTGGCCGAGGCCGCGATGGCGAACGCCAGCGACACCATGAAGGCCACGTTCTGCTTCTCGAACACGATGCCCAGCAGCACCGCGATCACGCCCAGCACCAGGGTGGTGGCACGCGAGACCTTCAGCTCCGAACCCGGCGCCGGATTGCCCTTCTTGATCACCGTGGCGTACAGGTCATGCGACACCGCCGAGGCGCCGGACAGGGTCAGGCCTGCGACCACCGCCAGGATGGTGGCGAAGGCCACCGCCGAGATGAAGCCCATGAACACGTTGCCGCCGACCGCATTGCCGACCAGCACCGCTGCCATGTTGGCCGCACCCTTGCCGCCGTGGATGGTGCCGGTGGTGACGTCCGCAAACTGCGGGTTGGTCAGCACCAGCGCGATCGCACCGAAGCCGATGATGAAGATCAGGATGTAGAAGTAGCCGATCCAGGTGGTGGCCCACAGCACCGACTTGCGCGCCTGCTTGGCATCGGGAACGGTGAAGAAGCGCATCAGGATGTGCGGCAGGCCGGCGGTGCCGAACATCAGCGCCATGCCGAACGAGATCGCCGAGATCGGGTCCTTCACGAAGCCGCCCGGGCCCATGATCGACAGGCCGGCCTTGGCCGCGTCCTCCGGCGATGCACCGCCATTGGCCGCGATCGCGGTCTTCACCCGCACGCCCTCGGCAAACAGCGCCTCGAAGCTGAAGTTGAAGTGCCACATGATCGCCACCGCCATGAAGGTCACGCCGGTCAGCAGCAGCACCGCCTTGATGATCTGCACCCACGTCGTGGCGGTCATGCCGCCGAACAGCACGTAGACCATCATCAGCACGCCGACCAGGGTCACCGCCACCCAGTAGTCCAGGCCGAACAGCAGCTTGATCAAGGCGCCGGCACCGACCATCTGTGCGATCAGGTAGAACAGCACCACCACCAGCGTGCCCGATGCGGCAAAGCTGCGGATGGCGGTCGGCGCGAAGCGATAGCCGGCCACGTCGGCGAAGGTGTACTTGCCGAGGTTGCGCAGCCGTTCGGCCATCAGGAAGGTCAGGATCGGCCAGCCGACCAGAAAGCCGATCGCATAGATCAGGCCGTCGTAGCCATTGGCCATCACCGCCGCGGTGATGCCCAGGAACGAGGCCGCCGACATGAAGTCGCCGGCGATCGCCAGGCCGTTCTGGAAGCCGGTGATGCCACCGCCGGCGGTGTAGAAGTCGGAGGCCGACTTGGTCTTGGCCGCCGCCCACTTGGTGATCCACAAGGTGCCCAGCACGAAGAAGCCGAACATGCCGATCGCCACCCAGTTGGTGGGCTGCTTGTCGACCTGGCCCATGTCGCCGCCGGCGGCCAGCGCGATGCCGGCCGGTATCAGCCCGGCCAGGATCAGGAGAAGGCGCGAATACTTGCTCATTTGCGTGCTTCCTCGAGGATCTGCGCGGTCAGCTGGTCGTAGGTGTTATTGGCGCGGCGCACGTAGATGGCGGTGATGACGATGGTGAACACCATCACCCCGATCGCGATCGGGATGCCGATCGAGGTCACGCCGGCACCGATCGGCTTGGCGAGAAATTCCTTGTCGAAGGCGATCAGGCCGATGTAGCCGTAATAGGCCAGCAACATCAGCACGGTGAGGGTCCAGCCCAGCGCGTTGCGCTGGCGCTTGAGTGCGTGGTACTTCGGATTGGCATCGATCTTGGCGATCAGTGCGTCATTCGAGACGGTCATTGTCTGTCTCCTGGTAGAGCGCGGGTAAAACGACGGTGGCCTTGCCCGTCCCACCGCAGTGGAACGAGCCGCCGGTGGCAAAAACTAGAAGCTGTACTTGGTGGTGAATTGCAGGCGCGAAATGTCGCCGCTGTCGCCGTTCTCGGCTTCGCGACGGCCATACATCAGCTCCGCGCCCACATCGACCTTGGGCAGCGGCGAATAGAACACGTTGGCGCGGATGCTCTGCTGCGATTTGCTCGCAAGCGCGCCGGTATTGGCGATGTCATGGTCGTAGTTCACGCGCGAATACATGATCGTGCTGCGCAGCTTGGCGTTGTAGTCGTGGCGCCAGGCCACCCAGCCGGCAATCGTGCTGACGGTCTGGATATTGCCGTCCATGTCGATCTCCACATCCGAGCCGTTGCCCAGGCCCAGATAGCGCCCCAGGCCCTCGCCGTAGCTGAGCTGGTAGCGCAGATCGTTGTTGGAATTGATGATCCAGCGGCCGCCGCCGGCAATCGCGCCACCGAAGTCGGTGTCGTTGGTCAGCGCGCTGCGCGTGCGGTACTGGCGCGCGATCGCCGACAGGCCGAACGTGCCCCAGGTGCCCTTCCAGTTGTAGCGCGCGGTCAAGTCCGGCATCGCACCGTGGTCGGAGGCCAGGATGGTGTTGCCGCCCTGGTAGGGCGTGGTCAGCGTCTCGGGATTTTCCGCCGACACGCTGAAGGCGCCACGGGTGTAGCGGATCTGGGTCTGACGGCTGAACAGTGCGCCGTCGGTCGGCCCGACGATGTCGGCGGCCTCGGGCAGGATCGTGGAATCGATGAAGTTGGACCAGGTCTGGCCGGCCAGCCAGTTGTTCCAGCTCACGTAGGCGTGGCGCAAGGTGCCGCCGTACAGATTGTTGACCTGGTTGGCCAGCGCGTTGCCGAAGAAATCCAGTTCGATGAAGCCGGTGATCTTGTCGCCGTTTTCGGTGACGGTGTCCACGCCCAGGTTGAAGCGCGAGAACTTGGCATGGAAGTCGGTATCGGTGCTCGAGGCCTGGCCACCGACCGGGGTCTGGGTCGGGATATACAGGTAACGGCCCACCGCGCCTTCGGGCAATGCGCCGTCGGAGGTGCGGGTGGTCATGAAGTCGGCCTTGATGAAACCACCGTAACGGAACGTTGTCCCCGCCGCTGCGTTCGGTGTGATGCTGGTCAGCTGGATCGGCCGCTTGCCGGCCGGCACCGCAGGTGCGGCCGGTGCCTGTGCCTGCGCGGCGCGCACCTCGGTCACCTGGGTCTGCGTCTGCGTGATCTGGCCCTGCTGTTGTTGCTGCGCCGACACCAGCAGCTGGACCTGACGCTCGAGCTCGGCAATGCGTGCTTCCAGCGCCTTTTCCTTGGCGGTCTGCGCGAACGCCACGCCCGGCAGGATGCTCGCCACGAACAAGGCAGCCGCCAGCGGATGGCGCACCAACGGTGCAGTACGGTGTGTCATGGACCCCTCTCCCCGATAAGGCCTCGCGCTTGATGGCGATGCTGTGCGGAGCGTGAGGCAGTCCGCGCTTTGGAGCCTATTCGCCTTTGGTCGTAGCTGCAACGCAGCATTCCGCAAGGTGACCGATCGTCGCACCAGGGCCGGCAACCGATTGCCGATCGCGCGCTGCGGCGGTTAAGACCAAGGTCTAAGGCGCGGTTGAACGCCGGGACAGAATGGATGCGGCACACTGATTGCCTACCGAGGGCAGCCGCAACGTCCTCTTCCGACAAGTTCATCGCAAGTGAGGGTGCCATGGCTGATGTTTATCCCGTCGATCCCGCGTTCGCCGCCGATGCGCGCATTACGCGCGAGCAGTACGCAACGCTGTACCGCGAATCGATCGAACACCCCGAGCAATTCTGGGGCAAGGCCGCGCAGCGGCTGGAATGGTTCAAGCAACCCACCCAGGTAAAGGACGTCAGCTACGCGCTGGACGATTTCCATATCCGCTGGTTCGGCGACGGCGAGCTCAATGCCAGCGTCAACTGCCTGGACCGCCAGCTGGCTACGCGTGGCGACAAGACCGCGCTGTTGTTCGAACCCGACAGCCCGGATGCGCAGTCCTACCCGGTCACCTATCGCGAGCTGTACGAGCGCGTCTGCAAGCTCGGCAATGCGCTGCGCAATCTCGGCGTCAAGAAGGGCGACCGCGTCACCATCTATCTGCCGATGATCGTCGATGCCGCCGTGGCCATGCTCGCCTGCGCGCGCATCGGTGCGGTGCACTCGGTGGTGTTCGGCGGGTTTGCCGCCAACTCGATCGCCGACCGCGTGGTCGATTGCCAGAGCAAGCTGATCATCACCGCCGACGAAGGCCTGCGCGGCGGCAAGAAGATTCCGCTCAAGGCCAATGTCGATGCGGCGCTGAAACTGCCCGGCACCAACACCGTGGAAACGGTACTGGTGGTGCGCCACACCGGCGGTGCGGTGGAGATGCAGGCACCGCGCGATCGCTGGTTCCACGATGTGGTCGACGGCCAGCCGGCCGAGTGCGAACCCGAGCGCATGAACGCGGAAGATCCGTTGTTCATCCTCTACACCTCCGGTTCCACCGGCAAGCCCAAGGGCGTGCTGCACACCACCGCCGGCTACCTGCTGTTTGCCAGCTACACGCATGAAGTGGTGTTCGACCTGCGCGAGGACGACATCTACTGGTGCACCGCCGACGTGGGCTGGGTCACCGGCCACAGCTACATCGTCTATGGCCCGCTCGCCAACGGCGCCACCGCAGTGATGTTCGAAGGCGTGCCGAACTACCCGAACGTATCGCGCTTCTGGGAAGTGATCGACAAGCACAAGGTCAGCATCTTCTACACCGCGCCCACCGCGATCCGCGCGCTGATGCGCGATGGCGAGGAGCCGGTCAAGAAGACCTCGCGCAAGAGCCTGCGCCTGCTCGGCAGCGTCGGCGAGCCGATCAATCCGGAAGCCTGGCGCTGGTACTACGAGGTGGTCGGCGACAGCCGCTGCCCGATCGTGGATACCTGGTGGCAGACCGAAACCGGCGGCATCCTGATCTCGCCGCTGGCCGGCGCGGTCGATCTCAAGCCCGGCTCGGCCACCCTGCCGTTCTTCGGCGTGCAGCCGGCGCTGGTGGATGCCGAAGGCAAGATCCTGGAAGGCGCCACCGAAGGCAACCTGGTGCTGCTGGACTCGTGGCCTGGCCAGATGCGCTCGGTCTATGGCGACCATCAGCGTTTCATCGACACCTACTTCCGCACCTATCCGGGCAGCTACTTCACCGGCGACGGCTGCCGCCGCGATGCCGATGGCTATTACTGGATCACCGGCCGCGTGGACGATGTGATCAACGTGTCCGGCCACCGCATCGGCACCGCCGAGGTGGAAAGCGCGCTGGTCTCGCACCCGAAGGTCGCCGAAGCGGCCGTGGTCGGCTTCCCGCACGACGTCAAGGGCCAGGGCATCTATGCCTATGTCACCCTGATCGCCGGCGAAACCCCGAGCGAGGAACTGCACAAGGAACTGGTGAGCTGGGTGCGCAAGGAGATCGGCCCGATCGCCTCACCCGATCACCTGCAATGGGCACCGGGCCTGCCCAAGACCCGCTCGGGCAAGATCATGCGCCGCATCCTGCGCAAGATCGCCGAAAACGCACCCGATCAACTCGGCGACACCTCGACCCTGGCCGATCCGTCGGTGGTGGATTCGTTGGTGAGCGAGCGGTTGGCGCGCTGACGCGCGTCGGAATGGGGAATCGGGAGTGGGGAATGGTTAGAGCCGTTCCCTGAGGAGCGGGGAGTAAATGTTCGGATTGGGGACTCGTAAAAGCGGTCCCCGGTCCACTCCTCTCCACTGCAGATCTTGATTTTCAACCCCGTCACACTGACCTCGCCATTACCTCGCCGTCGCCGTCTTGCTGTTGCTTGCCTTGCTGCCTTCGCTGTTGCCTTTGCGATTCCCCACTCCCAATTCCCGATTCCCAGCCCCTCAATGACCACCCTGCTGATCGCCGATGACCATCCCCTGTTCCGTGAGGCCTTGCGCGGGGCTGTGCAGCGCGTGATGCCGGGGGTGCAGTTGTTCGAGGCCGACACGGTGGATGCGCTGTACACCCTGGCCGATGCGCAACCGGATGCCGATCTGCTGTTGATGGATCTCAACATGCCGGGCGCGCAGGGATTCAGCGCGCTGGTGCACATGCGTTCGCTGCATCCGCAGCTGCCGGTGGTGGTGGTGTCGGCACGCGAAGAGCCGACGGTGATGCGGCGTGCGATCGACCATGGCGCGTTCGGGTTCATTCCCAAGTCCGCCGATTCGGACACCATCGGCCGTGCCCTGGCCACGGTGCTCGATGGCGAGCGCTGGATCCCGGCCGAAGCGCAGAACCTGCCGCCGACCGACAGCGAAGAACGCGAAGTGGGCCAGCGCCTGCGCGATCTCACTCCGCAACAGTTCCGCGTGCTGCAGATGCTCGGCGCCGGGCGTCTCAACAAGCAGATCGCCTACGACCTGGGCGTGTCCGAGGCCACCATCAAGGCGCATGTCACCGCGATCCTGCGCAAGCTCGGCGTCACCAACCGCACCCAGGCGGTGCTGATGGCCGGCAAGCTCGCCATCGATGCCGACGGCATCGTGCTGCCGCCGCCTGAAGAAGACTGAGCGTCTTCGCCAGCCGACCTGCGTCTGTGTAGGCCGATCGCCGCAGCGAAGCGGCGCGTGAGGTCACCACCGCAGACGGCAATCAGCGCAACGGCTGGCCCGTGCAGACCTTCGACGCGCTCTGCGGCGAGGGCACATGCCACACCGCGTTTTCATTTTCGTCCTCGCCTTCATAGATCGCATAGCGCCCGTCGTCCTGGCGATGCATGGTGGGGCTGAAGGTGACGAAATCGGTGCGGCCGTCGGGGCCGATGAAATGCATGTCGCCTCCGCACACGATATTGGAATTGGTTTCCGTCCCCAGGGCAGCGCAGGTGACCTGCGAGGTCTCCGCGCGCACCACGCGACTGACGCGTGGCCGGACCAGCCCGCGATCGGCGGCCTCGCAGAAGTAATCGGCAAGCACCGTGCGCATCTCACGCTGCGACGGCATCCAGGGCGGACAGCTGCCGTACGCATCGGCGGTGCAACTTGGGACCACGGCGGCAGGCTGGCTGCGATCGGGCGCAGCAGCGAGGCTGTCTTGCAGTGACAGCATCAGGCAGGCGGCAACAGCCAGCAGGGAAACGTAGGAAAGCATCGGAGCGTGGGCTTGGAGTGCACCGGGCGTGCGACTGTACGCCATGGGTGGTTGATGCCGTGCATGCCCGCGCTGCGGCATCGGCGGGTGCGTGGCATGCTGTGCGCCTGCGGCGCGTCGGTGCGTGCCGGTGCCAGGGGATCCATGCAGCCAATCTCTTTTCCGCGCGGCCCGCTCGGGCTGGTCCTTGCGCTGGCCGTACTCGGCTGCGGCAGTGCGCAGGCCAACGACAGCAGCTTCGGCGATGACAACGGCACCATCCGGCTGTTGCATCAGCCCGATATCAGCATGGACAAGGAAGCGCTGCTGCTCAGCGAGGAGCGCGTGCAGGTGGATTACGTGTTCACCAACCACAGCGCGCGCGCGTTGAGCGTGCCGATCGCCTTCCCGATGCCGCCGATGTATTTCGGCATGGCCGATCACAGCGAACTGACCGAGTTCAACCTGTGGGTGGACGGCAAGCCGGTGACCACCACGCGCAAGCTGGTGGTGTTGCTGGACGATGGCAGCGACATCTCCAAGGCATTCGCCGCCACCGGCTGGAGCACCGACGATATCGCCGCGTTCGCCGAATCGGGCAACGTGCCGACCGGGCGCACGCCGTTGCCGGCGCGCTGGATCGACCGGGACCAGCAACCACGCTTCACGCTCAGCGAGTACTTCGTCTGGCAACAGGTCTTCCCCGCACGGGGCAGCGTGCAGATCCGGCATGCCTACGCGCCCAGCCTGTCCACCGGCGTGCCGCAGGGCAGCGCGTTCCTGCTGGAATCATATGCAAAGCGCACCTGCATCGAACCGGCCACCAAGGCCAGCATGCAGCGGCGCGAGGGTGCGCACGGCCTGGGCTGGGCCAACCTGCGTTATGTGCTGACCACCGGCAAGAACTGGAACGGCCCGATCAAGGACTTCCAGCTGACCATCCGCAAGCAGAACGCCAGCGACATCCTCAGCCTGTGCTTCGACGGCGCGCTGAAGAAGATCGATCCGCTGACCTTCCAGTTCAGGCAGGCCGACTTCGTGCCGATGCGCGATCTGGAGCTGCTGTTCGTGCGCGGCGTGGAGTGACCGGCGGGGCAGCACCGGCTAGCCGAACGCGCGTCTGCCTGCTGTCGGCGCGTTGCAGACGCACTGCAGATCAGCGCTGGTTGATCGCGCACCGCTTGTGTTCGCCTGGCGGCAGGGCACCGCGTCATCGGTCGGCAATGGTCGGTGCCAGCGGCAAGGATCAGATGACGGCGGCAACGCTCGCAGCCACTGATCGCAGGAACACGCGCAGTCATTGCAGGCACTGTTTCATCGATGGTTCGGATGGTGCTGCGTGCCCCGCAGATACGGCGCACTGCTGTGGATCGACACGCCACCGTTGCGCAATCGCTGCCTGCCGACCGCTGCGTCACTGGCAAGCCCAAGCGCAGCGGCGTGACCGCCTCCACAACCCCGCACCGCGCGACATCGCAGTTGTCGATATCACCATTGACCATCAGCTCATGCCTGGGCAAGGCTCGGGCTTGATGACGCTACTGGAGCTGGCATGGCGCGACGTTTCCCCTGGCTCTGGATCGGGCTGCTGATTGCCTGTGCATTGATCGCCGTGCTGGCATGGCAGAACAAGCAGCTGCGCGCGCAGCAGCAGTCGCTGCAGGCCCGCATCAGCGCGCCGTATGACGGCATGTACGTGCCGCGCATCGAGGTCACCGATACCGCCGGCCAGCGTCATCTGCTCGGCGTAACGCAGGGACAGGCGCAGGTGCTGTTCTTCTTCACCACCACCTGCCCGTATTGCCAGCGCTCGGCACCCACCGTGCTGCGTGCAGCGCAGCAGCTGCAGGCCAATCTGCCCGGCCGTCCGCAGTTGCTCGGCGTGTGCCAGTGCGACGCGGCGCAGGCTGCGCGCTATGCGCATGTGCATGGCTTTGATTTTCCGGTGGTCACGTTGACCGATCGTCGCGCGTTGATGCTGTTTCGCGCGCGCAACGTGCCACTGCTGATGGCCATCGACGGGCAGGGGCGCGTGCGCCATTCCCGTCTTGGCGTCTTCGATACCACGGAGCAGGTGCAGGACCTGGTCGCCGCCTTGCGCCGCACGGATGCGCCAGCGGCTTTGGCAACGGTGAAGGAGTAATGCATGAAGAAGCGTTGGGGTACCTTGCGGACGGCGTTGATGGCGGCCACGTTCCTGGCCAGTACCGGTTTCGGTGCGTTCCAGGTGATGGCGGTCGATAACGCACAGCCGAAGACCGAATCGTGTAGTGCGTGGGCCTGCAAAGCCGAATGTCCGGAGTTTGGCGGCGACCTGGGGCAGGGCAACGTCTGCTACTGCTGCGGCTGACAGCGGCTATCACACCTACTGCGCAGTTACGCTTGGTCGGTCGCTGTAGGTCTGACGGCGGGGTCCCCCCGGGCCCCGCCGTTTGCCGGCAGCACCGCGCTCAGCGCAGCGCGCGATAGCGGAAATCGCGCAACACCACTGCGCCCTGCTGTGCGGCGTAGATGCCGAGCTGCAGGCTCAGGAAGCCACCGAACACGTTGTGGTGGAAGCCGGACATTTCCATGCGCGTCGGGTGGCGGATCCACTGCCGGCCATCGTCGAACGAATAGTCGAAGGTCACCACATGCGCCTCGTTGCCCAGACGCAGGCGGATGCGTCGGTGCGTGTTGGGCGCGCGTGCCCACACCAGCTCTTCGGAGTACTCGTAAGTCTTGATGGTGTCGGGCGTAACGCCGATGCCGACGAAGGCCTTGTGGTTGTAGAACAGCAACAGGCCGCCCTCGGCATTGCCGATGAGTTCCAGCGCGACCTCGGCGACGTAGCCGCGATCGGGCACGCCGCAGGTCAGTGGCGAGCTGTCGGCCGGCGAGCTGCCGGAACAGGCCAACGTGAGCGACCGATCTGCCCGATGCACGCGCGCCTGTTCGCCGGGCCCGGGCGCATACAGGCTCCATTGGGTGCCGAACCTGTCGCTGGAAAAATCGTCCGACAAGGCGAAGCCGCTGAGCGTCGCGTTGCCGGTGGCGTTTGCGCGTGCAGGCGTGGGCAATGGTCTGGACAGATCGCCACCGGTGGCGTGGAACCAGCCATCGGCGGTCCATTCGATCGGCTCCAGCAGGGTCTGCCGGCCCAGCGTGCGGAAGCCGTTTTCGTAGCCGTGATAGACCATCCACCAGTCGCCACGCGGCCCTTCCACCAGCGTGGCATGCCCGCGCGACCACCACGGCTCCTGTTCGGACTGCGTGCGCACCAGCGGATTGCGCGGGCAGTGTTCCCATGGCCCATGCACCGAGCGCGCACGCGCGGCGATGACCATGTGCCCGGTCACCGGACCGGCGGTGCCGCCGACCGCGGTGACCAGGTACAGCCACCCATCGTGCCAGGTCAGCTTGGGGCCTTCGGGGGCGAAGTTCTCCACGATCCAGTCGTCGGGATAGCGCCAGGGCGCGTAGGCCGGTTCCACCTGCCCGTCGGTGGCCAGGCCGTCGTCGCGCAGGCGCACCTTGCGGATGCCGTTGACGAACAGGTAGCGCTTGCCGTCCTCGCCCAGCACATGGCCGGGGTCGATGCAGCCGGCGATCTGCAGATCGATCGGGTCGCTCCAGGGTCCGCGGATGTCGTCGGCCCAGATCACGAAGATCGACCAGCCGGTGTCGTCCGGATTGGCCGGGATATAGATGAAATAGCGGCCATCGTGCTTGCACAGGTCCAGTGCCCAGATCGTGCCCAGCTGCTTGCGCAGCGCCGGGCCGAGCGGCGTCCAGTTGACCAGGTCGGTGGAATGCCACAGCACGATGCCCGGATAGGAAAGGAACGACGAAAACGTCATGTAGTAGTCGTCGCCATCCTTGAGGATGGTGGGGTCGGGGTGATCGCCGGCCACGATGGGATTGAGGTAGGTGCCGTTGCCCAGGTCTGCCTTGCGCTGGCCTTCGATACCGCGCGCCCACTGCGGGGTGCGGGTGCAGGCCGCGCGTGCGTCGCCCGCCAGTGCGGCCGGCGACAGCGGGGCGACAACGGCGCCGGCGGCAAGCACCTTGAACAGGTCCCGGCGGGTGGTGGTTGGCATGGGCGTGCGTTCGTGCGGGACGGGCTGGTATCTAGCCCCAGGCATCGGACCGGGGCAACCGCGCAGGCGGCGTTATAGGAAGCGCTCATGACATCTGCGGATTTCGACATAGATCAGCTGCCGCCGGCGTGCGGAGCTTGCGCGCGGGCAAGGTGCTGGAGTCCATGCATGTCGCACGTGCTGAACCGCCACCAGCTGCGATGCTGCACTGCAGCGTGATCTGTTCACTTATGATTGCGATATTCATATGCGAACAGTCCGGCACCGGCCGGCTGGTGGACGTTGCGATGCCCAGTAACTGCTTCAACGATTGCGTGAGCACCTGTTCGGCGACCGCCAGCTGCGCGGAGCGTGCAGCGTGACCATTGCACGGCAGCGTCTGGGCAACACCGACGTGCAGCTCTCGGCACTGGGCTTTGGCGCCGCGCCGATCGGCAATCTGTATGCCGAGGTCGCTGAGGACCAGGCACTAGCCGCCGTGGCGGCTGCGTTCCAGGCCGGCATCCGCCATTTCGATACCGCGCCGTACTACGGCTACGGGCTGAGCGAGACCCGCCTGGGCCGTGGCCTGGCCGGCGTGCCGCGCGGCGCCTATACGCTGTCGACCAAGGTCGGCCGCTGCATCTACGACGATGCGCAGGCCGCCGCCGGGCGCGACGGCTTTGCGGTGGCGGGCCGCCGCGCCGAGTTCGACTACAGCGCCGACGGCGTGCGGCGCGCGTTCGCCTCCAGCCTGGAGCGCCTGGGCACCGACTACGTCGACGTGCTGCTGTTGCACGACATCGGTGCGCTGACCCACGGCGACAACCACGCCAACGTGCTGCGCCAGGCCTTGGAGGAGGCCTTGCCGGCGATGGCAGAGCTGAAGGCGGCCGGTGCCTGCGGGGCGATCGGGCTGGGCGTCAACGAGCAGGACGTGGCACTGGAGGTGCTGCCACGCTTTCCGCTCGATTGCGTGATGCTGGCCGGCCGCTACACGCTGCTGGAACAGCACGGCGCCCGCGCCCTGCTCGAGCAGGCGCAGCAACGCAACGTGGCGATCCTGTCGGCCGGCCCGTACAGCTCCGGCCTGCTCAGCGACGCACGCGGCCCCGGCGCCACCTACAACTACGCCCCGGTCGACGCCGCCACCCTGCAGCATGCGCAGCGCCTGTACGCCGCCTGCGCGGCATTCGAGGTGGATATCGGCGCGGCGGCGTTGCAGTTTCCGCTGGCACATCCGGCGGTGACCACGGTGGTGGCCGGCATGCGGACGGTGGCCGAGGTGCAATCGGCCGCCGGGCGCCTGCAGGCGCCGATCGCACCGGCACTGTGGCAGCGCCTGCGCGATGGCGGCCTGCTCGACGCGGACCTGCCCATGCCATGAGCCGCATCGACGCACACTTGCATTTCTGGCAGCTGGCCCGTGGTGACTACCACTGGCTGACGCCCGAGTTGGCACCGCTGTATCGCGACTTCGGCCCCGCCGATATCGGCCAGGCGCTGGACGCTGCCGATATTGAGGGCGTGGTGGTGGTGCAGGCCGCCGCGACCGAGGCCGAGACCCGCTACCTGTTCGAGCTGGCGCGCGCCGAGGCGCGTATTGCCGGCGTGGTCGGTTGGGTCGATTTCGCCGCGCCCGACGCCGCCGCGCGCATCGACGCGCTGGTGCAGGCCGGCGGCGGCGTGCTCAAGGGCCTGCGCCCCATGGTGCAGGACATCGCCGATGTGCAGTGGCTAGCCCAGCCCGAACTGGATGCCGCCTTCGATGCGCTGATCGCGCACGACCTGGCCTTCGACGCCCTGATCCGCAGCGTGCATGTGCCGGCGCTGCAGGCACGCCTGAAGCGTCACCCTGACTTGCGCGTGGTCGTCGATCACGGCGGCAAGCCGCAGATCGCCGCAGGCGAATTCGTCGCCTGGGCCGCCGGCATGGCTGCGCTGGCCCAGCATCCCAACGTGCACTGCAAACTCTCCGGCCTGCTCACCGAAGCAGCGCGCGGCGCCGGCGTGGAGGCGCTGGCACCGTATGTCGCGCATCTGTTCGCACGCTTCGGCCCGCAGCGTGTGCTGTGGGGCAGCGACTGGCCGGTGCTGACCCAGCGTGCCGATTACGCGCAGTGGTTCGACATCGCACAGCAGCTGGTCGCCACATACGCCGACGGCCATGCCGGAGCGGTGTTCGGCGACAACGCACGCACGTTCTATCGTCTGCCACGGCCGGCGGCCCCCACCCACGGAACCTCTTCGGTATGACTGTCTCGATCCCTGCAACTCCCAACGACCGCCTGCATGGCAAGCGCTGCCTGATCACCGCCGCCGGCGCCGGCATCGGCCGCGAAAGCGCGCTGGCCTGCGCACGCGCCGGTGCGCAGGTGATCGCCACCGATATCGACGCCGCCGCCCTGCAGGCGCTGGCGGCCGAATCGGAGGCCATCACCACCCAGCTGCTGGATGTCACCGACGCGTCGGCGGTTGCCGCACTGGTCGCGGCGCACGGCCCGTTCGATGTGCTGTTCAACTGCGCCGGCTTCGTGCACCAGGGCAGCATTCTCGATTGCGACGAGCAGGCCTGGCGGCGCTCGTTCTCGATCAACGTCGATGCGATGTACTACACCTGCAAGGCGGTGCTGCCGGGCATGCTCGAACGCGGCCGCGGCAGCATCATCAACATGTCCTCGGTGGCCTCCAGCATCAAGGGCGTGCCCAACCGCTTCGTCTATGGCGTGACCAAGGCCGCCGTGATCGGCCTGAGCAAGGCCATTGCCGCCGATTACGTAGCCCAGGGCGTGCGTTGCAACGCGATCTGCCCCGGCACCATCAAGACGCCGTCGCTGGGCCAGCGCGTCAAGGCGCTGGGCGGCGACGAACAGGCGGTGTGGAAGAGCTTCACCGACCGCCAGCCGATGGGCCGCCTGGGCGACCCGCGCGAGATCGCACAGCTGGTGGTGTACCTGGCTTCGGACGAATCGTCGTTCACCACCGGCCAGACCCACATCATCGATGGCGGCTGGTCCAACTGATCGCGGCAACGCACCGCCGTGCCGCGCACCGCAACGTGGGCGGCCAGTGCCGGATGCGACTTGTATTGGCTTGATTTGAGCACGCCGTCCTTATCCACCCGATGCATGCGCGCTAGCGTTGCTGGCCGCTCCATTCCTCACCTGCAAAGGAAGACTGCATGAAACTCGTACGCGTTGGCGCCCCCGGCCAGGAACGTCCCGGCCTGATCGATGGCGAAGGCCGCATCCGCGATTTGAGCGGCGTGATCGACGATGTGGCCGGCGAGCACATCACCAATGCCGGCCTGGACAAACTGCGTGCGCTGGACGTGTCCACGCTGCCGCTGCTCGAAGGCGAGCTGCGTTATGGCGCCGCAGTGGGGCAGATCGGCAAGTTCATCTGCGTGGGGTTGAACTACGCCGACCACGCGGCCGAATCGGGCATGGACGTGCCCAAGATGCCGATCCTTTTCATGAAGGCCACCACTGCGGTGACCGGCCCCAACGACACCGTGATCATCCCGCGCGGCTCGGTCAAGAGCGACTGGGAAGTGGAACTGGGCGTGGTGATCGGCGATGTGGCGCGCGATGTGGCGGTGGACGACGCACTGAACCACATCGCCGGCTACGCAGTCATCAACGATCTGTCCGAGCGCGAGTTCCAGCTCGAGCATGGCGGCCAGTGGGTCAAGGGCAAGAGCGCCGACACCTTCGGCCCGATCGGCCCGTGGCTGGTCACCCGCGATGAAATCGCCGACCCGCAGAACCTGTCGATGTGGCTGGAGGTCAACGGCCACCGCTACCAGAACGGGAGCACCCGCACGATGGTGTTCGGCGTGGCCGAACTGGTCAGCCACATCAGCCGCTATATGACGCTGATGCCGGGCGATGTGATCAGCACCGGCACCCCGCCGGGCGTGGGCCTGGGCCAGAAGCCGCCGGTGTACCTGAAGCCGGGCGACGTGATGGAGCTGGAGATCGAAGGCCTGGGCCGCCAGCGCCAGCCGGTGGTGGCGCATCCGCGTGATGCTGCCTGAAGCCATCGCCTTCCCGAACCTAGGTTCTCGAAGAAAAGATTGAGTGAAAGTAAGTGGCTAGGTATCCGCACGAAGCAGCCCAAAGCCCCTCTCCCCTCGGGGCACTAGGGCACGGCTTGCGCGCCACTGGCGCGCGTGCGTTGGTGCGCCCGCGCCGCAAGCGCGGGCCGGGGCGCGTAGCGGAGTTGGGGTGAGGGTACGTAGCGACATATCCAAGCAGTTCGTCGCGATGTGCGTTTGTCGTCAGGCGTGACATGTCGGCATGTGTGTTGATGTGTCGTGCGCAAATTTTTCAAGCGGCTTGCGAGGGCGTTGAAGTTCCAGGTGCTTTCGCGCGTTGGTGTCTACACGCAGTTGGTTGTGCAGTGATGCGTTGATCTGTGTTGTTCGTTGATCTGTGTTGCAAACGCATGCGTACCTGCAGCGCTTCAATACAGTCGGCGCTTCGCGTCCGTACCCTCACCCCTCTCCCGGGGGGAGAGGGGCTCTGGCGCCCGTCTCCGTTTCCGTTCTCCGTTTCAGTTTTATTTCGCGCGTTTTATTCCCGTTTCCATCGCCCAGGACTTCCATGAGCACCATCATCGCCCTCGACACCCACGACGTCCGCTTCCCCACCTCGCGCGAGCTGGATGGGTCGGATGCGATGAATCCGGATCCGGATTACTCGGCCGCCTACGTCGTGCTGCGCACCGATGCGCCGGATGACCTGGCCGGCTACGGCCTGGTGTTCACCATCGGCCGCGGCAACGATGTGCAGACCGCCGCGGTGGCCGCACTGGCCGAGCATGTGGTCGGCCTGTCGGTCGATGAGGTCATTGCCGATCTGGGCGCGTTCGCGCGCCGGCTCACCAACGACTCGCAGCTGCGCTGGCTGGGCCCGGAAAAGGGCGTGATGCACATGGCGATCGGCGCGGTGATCAACGCCGCCTGGGACCTGGCCGCACGCGCGGCGAAAAAGCCGCTGTGGCGCTACATCGCCGAGCTCAGCCCGGAACAGCTGGTCGACACCATCGACTTCCGCTACCTCACCGACGCGCTCACCCGCGACGAAGCGCTGGCAATTCTGCGCAATGCGCAACCGCAGCGTGCGCAACGCATCGCCACGCTGATCGAACAGGGCTATCCCGCCTACACCACCTCGCCCGGCTGGCTCGGCTACTCCGACGAAAAGCTGGTGCGCCTGGCAAAAGAAGCCGTCACCGACGGCTTCCGCACCATCAAGCTCAAGGTCGGCGCCAACGTGCAGGACGACATCCGCCGCTGCCGCCTGGCGCGTGAGGCGATCGGCCCGGACATCGCGATGGCGGTGGATGCCAACCAGCGCTGGGACGTGGGCCCGGCGATCGACTGGATGCGCCAGCTGGCCGAATTCGACATCGCCTGGATCGAGGAACCGACCAGCCCGGACGACGTGCTCGGCCACGCCGCGATCCGCCAGGGCATCACCCCGGTGCCGGTCTCCACCGGCGAACACACCCAGAACCGCGTGGTGTTCAAGCAGCTGCTGCAAGCCGGTGCGGTGGACCTGATCCAGATCGACGCCGCGCGCGTGGGTGGCGTCAACGAAAACCTTGCCATCCTGCTGCTGGCCGCCAAGTTCAACATCCGCGTGTTTCCGCACGCCGGCGGCGTCGGCCTGTGCGAACTGGTGCAACACCTGGCCATGGCCGACTTCGTCGCCATCACCGGCAAGATGGAAGACCGCGCGATCGAATTCGTCGACCACCTGCACCAGCACTTCCTCGACCCGGTACGCATCCAGCACGGCCGCTACCTGGCCCCGCAAGCCGCCGGCTTCTCCGCCGAAATGCACCCGGCCTCCATCGCAGAATTCAGCTACCCCGACGGCCGCTTCTGGGTCGAAGACCTGGCCACGGCAAAGGCCTAATCCAACGCACCGCCTCACCTAATCCCAGGATGTCGTAGGAGCGGCTCAAGCCGCGACAGGCTTTCCCGATTGCCTGATCGCGACCTAGGCCGCTTGTGCATGGAGCACGCGCACGACGGCTCCAGATCGCAGAATTCCACCACCCCGACGGCCGCTTCCGGGTCGAAGACCTGCCCGCAGCGAAGGCGTAATCCAACGCATCACCTAATCGCAGGATGTTGTAGGAGCGGCTCAAGCCGCGACAGGCTTTCCCGATTGCCTGATCGCGACCGAATCCGCTTCTGCCTGGCGCATCTGCGATGCAGCTGCCACGCCTGCGCTGCACCACTCACGCTGCGCCCGCATAAGACACCTGTTTCGACGCCCGGCGGCAGCGGCAAGATAACCAAGACCAGCGCCCCACAACGGAGCCAACACATCCGCAAAAAACGCAGGCCAACACCCTAACCCTGCCCGGCTCCAACAGCCGCGCTCAAGGCAAAAATCCGCCCGGCCTCGCGCCACTTCTCTCCCGGCGCACTGCCAGGCAACGGCTTTTGAAACCGCCACATCAAGTCTTCCCAGGCCTGGATACGCGGATCTGCCGCATCCCGCGCCGCCTTGGCCGCCGGATCGTAGTCGTCGCCGACCTCCATCAGCATCACCAGGCGGTCGCCGCTGCGAAAGATCTCCAGCTCCCGGATGCCGGCCCGCTGCAGCGAGGCCACCACTTCCGGCCAGACCTCGCTGGGCCGATGCCAACGCTCGTACTCGGCGATCAACTGCGGATCGTCGTGCAGATCCAGCACGTAACACAGACGCCGCGTGCTCATGCGCCCACTCCTGCAACCACCGGCGCAGCGCGGCGCGCACGCAACGCGAACAGCAGAATCACCGCAAAGCACCCACCCGGCACCACCATCGCCCAATGGATACCGGCCATGTCCGATACGGCACCCATCACTGCCGTCAGCAGCGCGCCACCGATGATGGACATCACCAGCAACGACGAGCCCAGCTTGCGCGCATCGTCATGCATGCCATCCAGGCCCAGCGCGAAGATGGTCGGGAACATCACCGACATGAACACGCTTGCGGCCACCAGCGCGTACAACCCGGTCCAACCCGGCAACGCGATGGCAACGGCGCACAACACCAGATTGATCGTGGCAAAACTCGCCAGCAACCTGGCCGGCGCCAGATAGCGCAACAGTGCGGTGCCGATGAAGCGGCCGGCCATGAACAGCACCAGCGAGATGGTCAGGTAGGTGGCGGCGGTTTTTTCGGGCGTGCCCGGCACCGCATCCTGCAGATAGCGGATCAGATAACTCCAGATACCGACCTGCGCACCCACGTAGAAGAACTGCGCCACCACCGAAAACATGAAGCGCCGATTGCGCAGCAGTTCGCCGAAGCGTGCACGCTTGGGCGCCACGCCGCTCTCGCTCTCCGGCGCGCCGGTGGGAAAGCGCACCAGCGCGATCAGGATCGCCCACAGCACCACCACTGCGCCGATGATCAGATAGGGCGTCTGCACGGCTGAGGATTCGGCGGCAAAGAACGCCTCGCGCGCGGCGGGCGCCATTGCCGCCAGTTCGGCCGGCGTGTGTTCCACCCCGGAGAAGATGAAGTGCTGGCCCACCAGCACGCCGGTGATCGAGCCCAAGGGGTTGAATGCCTGGGCCAGATTCAACCGCCGCGCCGCGCCTTCTGCCGGGCCGAGCACGGTCACCAGCGGATTGGCGGTGGTTTCCAGGAAGGCCAGGCCGCTGGCGATGACGAACAAGGCCAGCAGGAACAACCAGTAGGTATGTACCTGCGCGGCCGGATAGAACAGGAACGCGCCGCACGCATACAGCAGCAACCCGAGCACCACCGCGGCCTTGTAGCTGTAGCGGCGCATGAACATCGCCGCCGGCATCGCGAACACGAAATAGCCCAGGTAGAACGCGCTCTGGACCAGCCCGGCCTGCAGGTCGGTCAGCTCGAAGGCCTTCTTGAACTGCTTGATCAGGATGTCGTTGAGGTTGTTGGCCATGCCCCACAAAAAGAACAGGCTGACGATCAACAACAGGGGAACCATGGCGGTACGCGCCAGGTTGCCGCGCGGTGACGCGGCAATGTCACTGTGATGCATGCGACCGATCCCCTCCCAAGGCTGTGGCGCTTGCGTTGCTGTGCGGCGAGCGTACTGCGCACGCCAGCGCCATGCAAATATAAAAACTTTGTTTATATTTGCACGCAAGCGCCACTTCTCACCGCTGCCCGCGATGCCTGTACCCTGGCGCGCCGCAGCCTTGCCTGGAGCCGCAAACGGATGAGCACCGAACCCGCCAAGTACCGCGCCCCTGCCCTGGACAAGGGTCTGGACATCCTCGAGCTGCTCGCCCGCCAGGCCCAGCCGATGAGCATGGGCGCGATCTCGCAGGGCATCGGGCGCTCGCGCGGGGAGATCTTCCGCATGCTGCAGGTGCTGGAGGAGCGCGGCTATCTCACCCGCGACGGCGAGGGCGACTACGTGCTGACCAATCGGCTGTTCATGCTCGGCATGCAGCAGCCGCAGGTGCAGAGCATCAGCGAAGCGGCATTGCCGGTGATGCGGCGGCTGGCCGATGCGATCTATCAGCCCTGCCACCTGGTGGCGCCGTCCGGCGACCAGATCGTGGTGATCGCGCAGATGGACGTGCCCAGCGACCTGGGCCTGGTGGTGCGTCCGGGCCACCGCCGCCCGCTGACCCATTCCAGCTCCGGGCTGGTGCTGTTCGCGTTCCAGCAGCCCGAGGTGCAGGCGCGCTGGCTGGACCTGCTCGACGCCAGCGAGGTGCCGTTCGAGCGCGCGCAGTTCCTCGCCGCCGCCGCGCAGGCCCGCAACGATGGCTACGCCATGCAACCCAGCGAGGCAGTGGTAGGCGTGGTCGACCTGACCGCACCGATCCTGCAACGCGGCAGCGCGACCTACACACTCACCGTGCCCTTCATCGCGCGCCGCCCCGAGCTGGTCGGCCCGCACGCGGCCTTGCAGGCCCTGTGCGCGGCAACGGCGGAGATCTCCGCCGCGTTGATGTAGCCGCGGCCCGCGCCGGGAGTCTGCGTCGGCGCTGGTGCTTCTTGTTGCTCGCTTCCGAAGGCTGACTTCTGCGGTCTATCCGCAGCGCAGCCGGACCTGTGCGTGGAGCGCAGCGCGCTCTTTCCGCAGCGCTGCGATGGCAGCCTGACCATCGCACTCCACCCAACGGCTTCGCCAGCACGCGCGGCATCGCAAGCCGTGCAAATCCAGACGCCATGGAGATCGCGGCATCGTTGCCGATCGCTGCACTCCTGCACGACGTCGGGAAAGACAGCACGACGCAGGCGCTGGCTCACGCACGCGCAGCCAGACATGAGGCTTCCATCTCGCACTGCTTGCAGCACACCCCACATCAGCGGCTTTCCCGGCGTTTTTCGCTACCTGGGTCACCGGCATGCAGACCGTTCGTCGCTATAGCCAAGGCTATCGGGCGCCGCATCGCTCCGTTGCGTGGACACGCCTGCCTGGCTTTGATGCCTGAAAACAAGGCAAAAACCGCGTCACCCCTGCTCGCAATAGCCACGGCTATAAAGATCAGACCGACCTTCGCGTGCAGTGCAGGCGCACCGAACGCGGCCATGCGTTGGTACACTGCGCGCCCCTTGGGGAGTAGCCTGCTTTCGCATCGTCGGAAGCGCCTGCATCAACATACTCGGCCGTTGCGCCGTGGTGCAGGCAACCAGTTCCGGTTTGGCGAGACCAGCGGCATGCGTGCACGACGAAGGTTGGCGCGGGCGCATGTCGTTGTGACCGTGCCCAACCCGAGAATGTCGATGTCCCCTTTTTCCATTGTTTTGATCGGTTTTGCGATGTCGACCGATGCGTTTGCCGCGGCGATCGGCAAGGGCGCGGCGATGCGCAAGCCGCAGTGGCGCGATGCGCTACGCGCCGGCTTGATCTTCGGCTGCATCGAGGCGATCACCCCGGTGATCGGCTGGCTGCTGGGGCGCGCCGCGTCCAGCTATGTGTCCGACTACGACCACTGGATCGCCTTCGTACTGCTCGGTGCGCTGGGCACGCACATGATCGTGGCCGGGCTGCGAAACGATGCGGACGACGCTGAAGAAGCAACGTCCGAGACGCCGAAACGGCACGGCTTGCTCGCCCTGGCCACCACCGGTTTTGCCACCAGCATCGATGCGATGGCGGTCGGCGTGAGCCTGGCGTTTCTGGACGTGCATATCGGCGTGGTGGCGGTGGTGGTCGGGCTGTGCACCTTCAGCATGGTCACCGCAGGCGTCATGCTGGGCCGCGTGCTCGGCAACCTGATCGGCAAGCGCGCCGAGATCCTCGGCGGCTTGATCCTGGTGATCGTCGGCAGCGTCATCCTCTACGAACACCTGAGCGGCGCAGCGTAAGCATCTCCCCTCGTAGGAGCGTGCCTGCGCGCGACCAAGCGTTATCGATAATGCTTCGTCGCGCGCAGGCACGCTCCTACGCTGCAGTCGCACCGGTCAGCGCGTTTTCGCATCGTGATGCGCACTCAGGAACGCGCGTAACGAGGCCGGCTTCACCGGTTTGGTCAGCAGGCGGTAGCCACGCGCACGTGCGAGCTGCTTGAGTTCGTCGCGGCCGTCGGCGGTGAGCAGGGCACCGGCAATCGGCGCGGTGGCGACGGCCTGCAGCGCATCCAGCGTGTCCAGGCCATCGAGCCGGTCGTGCAGGTGATAATCCACCAGCATCAGGTCCGGTTGTTCGCGCGCGCGTTCCAGCGCCTGGTCCACGGTACTGGCGGTGATCACCTCCACCTGCCAGCGACCGAGCAGGGCGCGCATGCCGTCGAGGATCTCGCGGTCGTTGTCCACGCACAGCACGCGCAGGCCCGCCAGCGAATCGCCGCTGGGCAGCGCGCGCGCAACGGCCACCGGCAGCACCGGCGGCAGCGGTACCGCCGCCACGCGCGGCAGCAGGATCGAGAACATGCTGCCGCGGCCGACCTGGCTGCGTGCGCTCAGGTCGTGGTCGAGCAGGCGCGAGATGCGCTGGCAGATCGACAGGCCCAGCCCCAGGCCCTGCTCGCCCCAGTCGAACGGCTGCTGATAACGGCGGAATTCTTCGAAGATCTGCCGCATGTGGTGCTCGGGAATGCCCGGGCCGGTGTCCCACACCTGCAGCTCCACGTGCTCGCCGCGGCCGCGCATGCCCAGCACGATGCGGCCCTGGCGCGTGTAGCGCAGCGCGTTGGCGAGAAAGTTCTGCATCACCCGGCGCAGCAGGCGGCGGTCGCTGCGCACCCACAACGGGCGACTGTGCACCTGCAGCTGCAGGCCGCGGCTGGAAGCCACCGGCGCGTATTGCGCGGCCAGTTCGTGCATCAGCGCGCTGGCATCGAAATCCTCGACCGTGGGCCGCAGGCCGCCGGCATCCAGCCGCGAGACGTCGAGCAGGCCATCGAGCAACTCCTCGGCCGCACGCAGCGAGGCATCCACGCGCTCGGCCAGATGGCGTTGTTCCTCGTTGTTCTGATGGCTCTCGCGCAGCGCCGAGGCGAACAGCCGCGCGGCATTGAGCGGCTGCAACACGTCGTGGCTGATCGCGGCCAGAAAGCGCGTCTTGGATTGCTGCGCCAGCTCGGCCTCGCGCGAGCGGTCGGCCACGCGCTGCTCCAGGTTCTCGTTGGCGTCCAGCAGCGCGCGTTCGGCACGCTTGTAGTCGGTGATGTCGTTGTAGCTGGTGACATAACCGCCGCCGGGCAGCGCCTGGCCGCGCATCTCGATCACCTTGCCGTCGCTGCGGGTGCGCTCGAACACATGCGGCGAGCCGGCGCGCATGTGGCGGATACGGCGATCGATCTGATCTTCGATATCGCCCTCGCCCAGCTCGCCGCGCTCGGCGTTGTAGCGGATCAGATCCGCCACCGGGCGGCCGACATACAGCATGCCGTCCGGGTAGCCGAACAGCTGCTGATAGCGGCGATTCCACGCAGTCAGGCGCATCTCCGGGTCGACCACGCTGACCGCGGCGCTGATGTTTTCCAGCGTGGTGGACAGGATCTCGCGATTGAAGCGCAGCTCCTGGCCGGCCTCGTCCAGCACCGCCACCACCTCGCCCAGGTCCATGCCCGAGCCGCGCAACAGGCTGGTCAGCACCAGGCGTGCGGAGGCCGCGCCGATCGAGGCGGCCAGCAGGCGTTCGGTGAACTGCACCCAGGCGCGGTCGGCCACCACGGTGGGTTGCAGCTCGCGCTCCAGCAGCACCGCCTGGTCGACGAAGGCGCGGTGCGCATGCCGCTCGCCCACCACGCGCTCGGCCAGGGCCTGCAGGTCGGCCACGCGCACATGCCCGGGCCAGTCGCCGGCCACCGCCGGCCGCTGTGCGTACGGGTCCAGGAAGGGCGCGGCGCGCAGGCGTTCGTCCACCCCGGGGCGCCAGCGTGCGGAGACCAGCATCATCGCGCCGACATTGATCAGCAGCGACCAGAACGTGCCATGCGCCAGCGGGTCCCAGCCGCGCATGCCGAACAGCTGCTGCGGCTGCAACCAGGCGATGCCGAACGGCCCGTCCACCAGCCAGTCCGGCTGCAGCCAGCCCGCGCGCGTGGCGGCCGGCAGCAGCAGCGTGTAGATCCAGGTCATGAAGCCCAGCACCATGCCGGTCTCCACGCCCTTGCGGCTGGCGCCGCGCCAGTACAACCCGCCGATCACCCCGGGGGCGAACTGCGCCACTGCCGCAAAGGCCATCAGGCCGTAGGCCGCCAAGGTGGTGTCGTTGGCCACGCTGCGGTGGTAGCCGTAGGCGATCAGCGCCAGCAACAGGATGGCGACGCGACGGATCCACAACACCCGCGAGGCCACCGCCGCGCGCGCATCGGCGCTGCCGCGGCGGCGCAGCAGCACCGGCATCACCAGGTCGTTGCTGACCATGGTGGCCAACGCGATGCTGGCCACGATCACCATGCCGGTGGCGGCCGAGAACCCGCCCACATAGGCCACCAATGCCAGCACGGTGTTGCCCTGGCTCAGCGGCAGCGCCAGCACCACCGCGTCGTCGACCACCGTGCTGCCCTTGCCGAACAAGGCCACGCCGGCCGATGCGATCGGCACCACCATCGCCGAGATGATCACCAGGTACGCACCGAACAACCAGCGCGCGCGCCGGATGTCGCCGACGTCGCTGCATTCCACCACCGCCACATGGAACTGGCGCGGCAGGCAGATCACCGCCAGAAAGCTCAGCAAGGTCTGCGAAATGAAGCCCACCGACGGGGTGTGCTCGAACAAGGTGCGCGCCGAGTCGGCGATGGGCACCTGGTGGTCACTCAGCCACACCCAGGCGAACAGGCCCACCGCGACGATGGCGATCAGCTTGATCACCGACTCCAGCGCGATCGCCAGCATCATGCCGCGGTGGTGTTCGGTGGCATCGACCTGGCGGGTGCCGAACAAGGTCGCGAACAAGGCCATCAACAGCGCCACATACAATGCCGGATCGGCAAGGATGCCGCGCCCGGCACTGCTATGCCCGGTCAGCACCTCCAGGCTCATCGCCACCGCCTTGTACTGCAGCGCCAGATACGGAACGATGCCGACCAGCGCGATCACCGCCACCAAGGCCGCCAGCCGCCGCGAGCGGCCATAGCGCGAGGAAATGAAATCGGCGATGGAGACGGTGTTTTCGGCGCGTGCGATCAGCGCCAGCCGCTCGATGATGCGCCAGCCAAACAGCAGCAACAGCAGCGGGCCCAGGTAGATCGGCAGATAGCCGATGCCATTGCGCACCGCCGAGCCGACCGCGCCGTAGAAGGTCCACGACGAGCAGTACACCGCCAGCGCCAGGCTGTAGACCGCCGGCCGCAACCACGGCCGCTCCGGGTACAGCGGACGACGGTCGCCCCACCAGGCCACGCCGAACAACAGCACGGCATAGCCGACGGAGACCAGCAGCAGGATCCAGCTTGATACCAAGGGGCGTTCCTAGGCCAATGCGAACGGGGAGTTTACGCAGTGGGGAATCGGGAGTGGGAAACAGCCCGCCTGGCCGCACGTGCGTAGGAGCGCGCTCGCGCGCGACAGGGCACCGGCGGGAAAGCCTCATCGCGCGCAAGCGCGCTCCTACATCAGCTTGGCAGCTATCGCAGTTGCCCCCAATCAGGCGCCGCACCTGGCGCGCCACTCAGCCTGGTAGCCGCACCCGCACCTGGTACGTGCGTCCGGCGACAATGCCGTGCACGCGCTGGTCCGGGCAGGCGGTGCCATCCACCTCAACGTCGACGTGCGTGCGCCCCGGTTCACGCGTCAGCGTTACCTCGAACTGCGCGCCGCGGAACTGGCGCGTCACCTGGGCCTGCGGCCAGTGCGAGGGCAGCTGCGGGCGGATCGCCAATGCATCGCCTTCGCCGACCAGGCCGAACAAACCTTCCAGCACGCAGCGATATACCCAGGCCACCGTGCCGGTGTTGAACAGCTGGCTGGAACGCCCGGCCGTGCGCGGGTACTGGTGCCAGGCGCCGCGGTAGTAATTGGGCAGCGACACCGGCAGGTGGCCTCGCTGCAGCACGTCCTCGCGGGTGGGGCCGGGCAGCAGCGCGCGCAGAATCTCCCAGGCGCGGTCGGCTTCGCCGATCTGGTACAGGCTGTACAGATAGAACGCCGCCGCGTGGTTGTAGACCGCGCCGTTTTCCGCGGCGCCCGGCCACTTCTGCGTCAAGCGGCCCACGTCATCGCGCATGTGCGTGTAGGCCGGGGCCAGCATCACCGGCCCGTACGGCGTATGCAGCTGCTCGCGCACCGCCTCCAGCAAGGCCGCGCGCTGCGCGCTATCGGCGGTGCCGGCCAGCAGCGCAAAGCTCTGCGGATTGAGATAGATGCGTCCTTCCACATCCTCGGCGATGCCGAAGCGCACGCCATCGTCGGTGATGCCGCGCGCATACCAGTTGCCGTCCCACAGCTCGCGGTTGGCATCGGCGTTGATCGCCTGCACGGCCTGCGCAAACGTCTCCGCCTGCGCGCTTCGCCCATGCGCTGCGCAGATGCCCGACCACAGCCGCAATGCATACGCCGTGGCCACGGTGAGCCAGCCGGACACGCCCTTGCCGCGCCAGCCGACCATGTTCATCGGGTCGCACCAATCGCCCTGCGCGATGAAACTCAAGCCACGGGCATCACGCGCGTCCAGCAGCCACTGCATCGCTGCATCCAGTCGCTCGGCCACGCTGAGCGCCTGTCCATCGTGCGTGCGGACCACCGCATCGAGCACGCTGGCATCGCCGGTTTCGGCCAGATAGGCGCTCAGGAAGATCGGCAACCACACGCAGTGATCGGTATGCGGCACCTGGTTGATGTATTTGAGCTCGGCGCCTTCCACCAGCAGGATGCCGTCCGGCATCGCACCGCTGGGCTCCTGCTGCGAGAGTGCGTGCAACAACGCCGCACGTGCGGTGGCCGGCTGCAGGTAGGCCATGCCCATGTGGTCCTGCAGATAGTTGCGCGTCTGCGGATCGGTGGTCAGGCGATTGACGTCGCCGTGATAGAACACCTGCCGCGGCAGCCAATGGTTGACCAGGTTGTCCAGGGCCGGATCGGGCGTGGCGATCTGCGCGCAACCCCGCCCGCCCTGCAGATACTGCGCGTAGTCGCGCGCGGCGGCGGCAAAGCCAGCTTCGGACAGATAACGCGCACGCAGCGCGGCGATCTCCGCATCGTCCTTGGCCGGCCCGAACGCGAAGCGGTACACGCTTGCCGCATCGACGTCCAGCGTCAGCCGATACTGCAACGCGGCGGCCGGGTTCTCGTAGTGCGCATCGCTGTTGCCCAGCTGCTCGGCCTGGATGGCCGAGGGCGCATGCAGGCCGCCCTCGCCTTCGAAGGCCATCTGCTGCGCATCCCAGGCCACCGGCGGCTGCTCATGCAACAGGAAGGTACAGTCCTTGAAATCGCGTTGACGGAAATAGTCGTCCACCTTCTGGTACGGCGCCACGCTACGGCAGACGATGCCGCCCAGCGCCGGCTCGTAAGCGCCGCCCTGATGCATCCACGACATGTAGCCGATCGGGAAATACGGATACAGGCTGAGCCGGCGCGTACGCCCGGACTGGTTATGCACGCGGCATTCCCACAGCTCCACTGCATCGTCGGTGGGCAACGCCACGCACAGCTCCACCACGATGCCGTCGTGGCGCACCCGCCAGCGCACATCGTGCTTGCCCGCGGAAAACGCGAACTGTTCCGGCGTTACGCGTACCGGTTCGTGCGGCACCGAATACACCGCGCCGCTGTCTTCGTCCTTGAGATAGAAGAAGCGCCCGGGATGATGCGCGTAGTACGGCTGCTCGGGCATCATGAAGTTGCGCGCTTCCAGCAGCGGCGCATGCGCGTACTTGGCCGGCTCCGGCTGCATGAACTGGCCGGTGGCGTAACCACGGCAGGTCAGCTGCAGCATCATGCGGCGGTTCCACAGGAACCCGCCCGCGTTCGGCATCACGGTGGGGCTGTAGAGCGCATAACGCGTGCCGTCGGCGCTGGGCGCCAGCAACGCGGAAAGATCGTCGTTGGACGTGGCCCTGGAATCGGCGTGGGAGAGTGCAGACACGGTCAGCGGTGCTCCTGTTCGTCGCGCTTGCGCGCGGCCAGTTCGTGTTGGATGCGGCGCAACAGGCCATCATCGAGTGGATAGAAACGCATGGTCCAGGCTGCCAGCAGCGCCACCGCGCCCGGGATCACCGTCAGCAGCAGCACGATGCCGGTCAACGAGGCGGCCGACTGCGCGCTGTTGGCCACATAGCCCATGCCCGCCAGCACCCAGGCGATGCCGGCCGAAGCCAGCGCGCCACCGAGCTTTTGCGAAAAGGTCGCGGCGGCGAAGGTCATCGCGGTGGCGCGCCGGCCGGTGCGCCATTCGGTGTAGTCGGCGCTGTCGGCATACATCGAAAATGCCAGCGGCGACTTCGGCCCCAATGCCAGCCCGATCAGCATGTTCAGCGCGAAGATCGCCCACACCGCATCGGCAGGAATGAAAAACATCAGGCAACTCAACACGCCCACCACCGCCATCAGCGCGGTCATCAACTGGCGCTTGTCCCAATGCCGTGTCAGCAACGGCGTGATCGCCGCGCCCACTGCCAGCGACACCGAATAGCCACCCAGAAACAGCCCGGTCAGGTCCGGCCGCTGCACGTAGTACTTGAGGTAATACACGCCCGCACCACCGCGCATGACAATGGTGATCATGATGATCAGCGACAGTACGAACAGCACGCACCACGGCTTGTTCTGCAGCAGGTCGGCGATATCCCGGCGGATCGGCGTGCGCTGTTGCGGCGGTGGCTGCACGCGCTCGCGCGTGGTCAGCGCCACGGTCACGAACAACGCCACCGCCACCGCGCCGTACAGCATCATCGTGCGCTGCCAGCCCAGTGCATCGTTGCCGGCACCGAACCAGGCCACCAGATCCAGCGTGCAGTAATTCACCAACGTGGTGCCGGCGAACGCGGCGATGAAGCGCAGGCTGATCAAGCTGGTGCGCTGGCTGCTGTCGGCGGTGATCACGCCGGACAATGCCGAGTACGGAATGCTCACCACCGTGTAGGCCAGCATCATCACCAGGAAGCTGATCGTGGCCCACCACATGCGCCCGTTCTGATCCAGCGCAGGCGTGGTGTAGGCGAGCACGCCGGTCACCGCCATCGGCACGGCGCCCCACAACAGATACGGGCGGAATTTGCCCCAACGGCTGCGCGTGCGATCGGCCAGTGCACCCATCGCCGGATCGGCGATCGCATCGGCGATCTTGGTCAACAGGATCATCGTGCCCACCGCCGCTGCCGGCAGATGCATGGTGTCGGTGTAGAAGATCAACAGGAATGCGGAGATGTTGGCCCAGTACAGATTCAGGCCCAGATCGCCGGCACCGTAGCCCAGTTTTTCGCGCCAGCGCAGGCGCGCCGATGCAGGAGACGTTGCAGGCGATGACGGCATCGGCAGACCTTGGAGTGCGTTGAACCCGGCCGAGCGCGCCGTTACGCTGGGCGGCCCGCTCACCTGGCGAGGAGCGCCGACGCTACACCACGCATCGACTGCCGCCAACGTGAAATCCGGCAAAATGCCGAATCGATCCGGAGATATAACCTGACGTGATGGACACCGCCGCCCCCGCTACACCCGCGTCCGCTTCGCCCCTGGCCATCGTGGTGATGGGCGTTTCCGGCAGCGGCAAGACCACCATCGCGCAGGCCCTGGCAGCGCATTACGGCTACCGTTTTCTGGATGCCGACGACTACCACAGCGTGGCCGCACGCGCGCAGATGGCCGCCGGCCAGCCACTCACCGATGCGATGCGTCTGCCGTGGGTGGAGTTGCTGGCGGCCACCTTGCGCGACTGCGTACAGGCCGGCGAGTCGGTGGTACTCGCATTCTCGGGCTTGCGCGGCACGCACCGTCAATTGCTGCGCCGCAGCGGCATTCCGATCCGCTTCGTGTTCCTGCACGCGGCCCCGCACGTGATCGCCGCACGCCTGAGCGCACGCGCCGGCCACTTTATGCCGGCCAGCCTGCTGGACAGCCAATTGCAGACACTGGAATTGCCGCTGGACGAAGCCGATGTGGTGTCGGTGGATGTGGACGCCACGGTGGCGGAGGTGGTGCAGGATGCGATCGCGCAGTTGGCGCTGATCGCTCCCGCTGCAGTGCACACCGCCGTGCCCTCGCCTCAGAGCGCATAACGCGCCGGATAGCGCAGCTACATGGCTGTTTCCTTCTCCCAGCGGGAGAAGGTGCCCCGAAGGGGCGAATGAGGGGACGCGCGAAGCCTCGTGCATTTTGACGACGCAGAAGCTTCGCCCCTTACCCTCACCCCACGCCCCGCTCCGCGCCCCGGCCCGCGTTTGCGACGCGAGTGCTCCAAGGCTTGCGCGCCAGTGGCGCGCAAGCCGTGCCTTCTCGCCCCGCAGAAATAAGGCTGTTCAACACAGTGGCCAGCCTCACAAGGTGGCGCAACATTTCCTGGTTACTTTTTGTAGACCATTGATTTGCGTGCAAATACGGATGCATCGCAACCAATCATTTTTTCTATCGCAGCGGCCGCCGATCGTGATGAATCATCAGCATTTGTGCGAATAGCGAACACGTTGAACGCAATTTTTTCGAGCTGGTGGCACCAGATGCGAGCGGACCCGACCGTTGAATGAATGCGGGAAGGTGCGTGTGTTGCACGCTCGCCACAATCGGCCATCTTCACCCGGCAGATCCGGGGGGATCCAGCGCTTCCTTCCATCTATGGACATGCCGTGATGACAAATTCAATTCGCCGCTTGCGATTTCGCAGTTTGACGCTCATTCCCTGCCTGCTTGCCAGCGCAGTGGCTTTCGCCCAGGCCGGCTCCGCAACCGCACAACAGTCGGTGTCGTCGCTGGATACCCAGGCTTTTGCACGCTCCGGCCAGATCTGGCGCAGCTTCGGCAATCAACTGCCGTTCGCCAGCCCCACCAGCTGGACCACAGCCGGCGGCGGCTACTTGAACCAGCGCTTCGCGCCGGGCGAGTGGAAGATCAACCGCACCACCGTCAAAGGCCTCAAGCCGGCCTGGACCCTGACCACCACCGGCGACATCTCGGCCACGCCGAGCGTGGAAGGTGGAACGTTGTATGTGCCCGACTGGGGCGGCACGCTGTATAGCGTCGACACCCAGACCGGCAAACCGAACTGGCAGGCCAAGTTGTCCGACTACACCGGCAATGCCAACTCGGTGACGCGCAACACGCCGGCCATCAGCGCCAACAGCATCATCGTCGGCGACCAGGCCGCCGGCACCGTGCTGGCGATCGACAAGAAGACCGGCAAGCTGCTGTGGAAGACCACCGCCGAAGCCAACCCGCAGGCGCGCATCACCTCCTCGCCGGTGATCTACGGCAACCGCGTTTACGTGCCCGTGTCCTCCGGCGACTGGGGCAACCTGGACCCGACCCACACCTTCAGCTTCCGCGGCAGCGTGGTGGCGCTGGATCTGAACACCGGCAAGAAGGTGTGGCAGTTCTACAACGTGCCCGAGGGCTATACCGGCGCATCGGTGTGGGGCCAGGTGGCGATCGACCCGATCAGCCGCCGCCTGTATTTCGGCACCGGCAACAACTACAACATTCCCGCCAGCGTAGGTAACTGCGTGTCCAACGCACGCTCCTACCGCGGCAGCGAACTCACCGTGCAGGACGAACTGGCGTGCATGGCGCCGGACAACTACGTCGACTCGGTGATCTCGCTGAATCTGGACACCGGCAAGCTGGTCTGGGCCGACCGTGCACAAGGCTACGACGCCTGGAACCTGTCGTGCATCGTGGCACCTACCAATGGCCTGTGCCCGAACACCCAGGCAACCAACCTGACCGGGCCTGATTACGACTTCGGCGGTGCCGGCGTGCAGCTGTTCACCGTGTGGCGCGATGGCAAGGCCCAGCAGCTGGTCGGCGCAGGGCAGAAGAGCGGCATCTACTGGGCCTTCGACGCCAAGACCGGTGCCAAGGTCTGGTCGACCCAGGTCGGCCCCGGCGGCACCACTGGCGGCGTCGAGTGGGGCACTGCGTTCGATCCGTACAAGTCGCAGGTCTATGTGGCCATCAACAACAGCACCAACGCCACCTATACGCTGGGGCCTGCGAATACCCAGAGCCACAACGGCGGCTCGTGGGCAGCGCTGGATGCCGCCACCGGCAGGATCAAGTGGCAGGTCAAGGTGCCCGGCATCAACCGCGTGAATCCGAATGTGCCGGCCGGCGGCCAGGGCTCGCTGACGGTGTCGCCGAACCTGCTCTACGCCGGTTCGATGGCCGGCAATATGGTCGCCCTCGACGCCGACACCGGCGCCACGCTGTGGAACCACGACGCCACCGGCTCGGTGATCAGCTCGCCGGCGATCGTGGACGGTGCGCTGTACTGGGGCGCAGGCTACGGCCGCTTCAACTTCGGCACTGCCGCAACGGCCAACCAGCTGACCAAGTTCGTGCCGGAGGCCAGCCCGGCCAAGTAAGCGTCAACCCATGTGATCTGCGGCGAACGACGCACAATCACGGCAGAACGACGGCGCCACCTTCGGGTGGCGTCGTTGTGTGTCACGCCGCTACAGCCGCGTGACCTGGCACAAGCGGATCTGCCCCGCCTCCAGCCCATGCGCCTCCGCCGCACGGCGGCGCAACGCAGTGACCAGCCCGGCGGCATCCAGCACGCCATCGGCAGGTACGTCCACGCTATGGGCCAGTTGCCCCCACAGCACCGGCCGACCGTCGCAATAGCCCTCGTAGTCGGCGAAGTAATGCAGCTGGCGCAGCTCAGGTACCGACGTGGACATCGCCCTGGATCTCCGTGCAGCCCAGATGTTCCAACGCAATTTCCAGCCCCAGCAGATAGCTCTGCGCGCAGTAACCGCGCACCGTCGCAATGCGTTGCACGAACCCCTCCGGCAGGCAACGCTCCGGACGGTCCACGCTATCGTCGTGAGCCTCCACGAACGGGTACGGCAACGCGCTGAGCACACGGTGCAGGCGCGCACTGTCCACGCAGCTACCCGGATCGATCAACGCGATTTCCATCCGCGCCTGACCGGCCACACGCAAGGCATCCAGCAACTCCTGCTCGGATCCGCAAGCACGCAACGCCACCGTCTTGCCCGCATCCCCCGCGCATGCCACCAATTGCCGGATGACGGCACGCGGCAACGGCTGCGGACCACGCACCAGCGGCATCGCCGCCTCCGGCCCACGCACGATCATGATCGACATGTCAGCCTCCTCAGGCAGCAGCGCGCAACGGCGCGTGCAAGGACAGCAGACAGCGCGCGGCAATGCCCAACGACATCGCATAGGCACGCGATGCATCGTGCGGCGTAATCACCACCGCAAGCGGTGCATGCTGCGGATGCAGCCACGGCTCCAGTTCCTGCGCCCCATCGGTATGTAGCTCGATATAGGGCGTGGGTAGCGCATCCAGTGCTGCACGCAAGGCTTTCGCATGCACATGCGCGGACGGGGAAAGATCGCCTGAGTCCAACAACACCAGCTCCACCTCGGCATCGCCACCAGCCGCCTGCAACGCGGCGATCAAACTATCGACATCGGTACAAACCACCGTGCGCAACGCACGCCCGGCACACTCGGGCAACATGACCGGCAAAAATTGCGCCGGATCGGCCTGGGGACCACACAAAATCAGAATACACATCGTCTAGACTCAACGCACCACCGTGCGGGAGTACTACGGTAGATCCTGGATGCGTAAAGGCGCTATTCGCGCAATGCGGATAAGGCATAAAAACATTGTATCTGCAGGCCTAATTGACGAACTCTTGGACCCAGCTTCACGGCAACATGGAGAAACCGCTCGGATGATCATCGGCGCTTCAAGGCCATCGTCCGGGCCGGCCATAAGTCATCGGATTGCAGTGGATTTCATCGTTCTAAATGCGGCCCGATGTCAAACTCGATACATGCAACAACTGCTTTACGAAAGCAAGCCGTCAGTACTGATCGCTCGGACAGTCAAAGCCACTGAGAGGATCGACGAGTCCAAGCCTATTCCCCGAAGCAGCTCGTCGAGGCTGGCTTACAGTTTTCCATGGGTATCGCGGGAAGCTCCTGCGACGATGGGTTGGCCGAGATACCATTTATATCTATTGAGCCGAAGTGATACATCGCAACTCGTGCTAGCGCACACTAGGTGAGGTCGAACCGCCAAGCTCAATCGGTTCGATTGGATCGGCATCCGTCGCCTACTAGGACCAATGGGAAATATCACTGCCCGAGGCTGATTCAAAACTGCCTTGCTCTCTAACCTGGGTCGATCAGGTTGGCGCAACTCGAATCCAAAGCCCCTGCAGGAAACTCTGCGCAGTTCAGAAGCCCATCGCGGGTCAGCGCTTATTTCGCTGCCTGATGACATCGCTCATATGTTCGCCCCAGGTCAGACACAGGGCTTGAATATCCTTATACTGAGTGATGGATTCATCACGTCCTGCCATACGCAAAGCCGCTCTCGGATGAGTTGATAGCAGTGCCACGGTGTCGTTGCTCAACTCGATCAAGAGGCATGCCTCCGCTCCTTCAGCAATTCTTTCGCTGCGCTCTGCGTCCTTCGGTGTCTGCCCAAGAACTGAAAGAGTTGCGTGGGTGGATTCATGCATGGCCACCATCAGTGCCACCCAAAGGGAGTCTTCGGTATTTGATGGAGTACATGGGACCAAATAGTCCAGATGGAACGCTTTGCCAAACCTGGCCGAGAATGCGTAACGTTGGACGGGCTTCACCGTTTCAACTAGCGTCAAGGTTGTTTCGCCCCGAGCGGGCCAGCCACCAATACGAGCAAAGACATTGTCGAGGGCCCTTGTCGTCTTTTCCTCAGCTACCTTGGACGGCCCACAGCCATCGGCTCCTCTCACATGAAGCCGGAATGATGATGATTTGGCATAGCTGTACTTGAAGACGTCACGGGACGCGGTAGACATGCCATCTCCCAATGGAAGATATGTCCCTGATATTGACCAGGTCACTCCCGGCCATCGTACAACTGTTGTATTGAAGGCGCTTTCGACCTCGTAGCCATCGCCTTCCAACTTAACGACCTTATTGAATGCCATCTTCGGAGCGCGCACCGCAAAAGTACAACCTGGCAAAAATACAGCAATGATGATTGAAAATATAATGACAGCCGGCTTATCTATCTTCATTACCAGCCTCCATTAACGGAAGTTACTGCCTGAGCGGCAACTTCCGTTGGCCTTACATACTGGCGCACGCCACCCTGGTCCTGAACCGTGACCAGCATTCAGCTGGCACCGTGATGCTACTTGATGCACGCTTTTCTCCCTGATACATAACTGCTGAAGAAATAACGTGATCAGCCCCATCTATAGGGGTGTTCCCATAATTGATCTTTGTATTCACCCCAACTGCTGATGGGTAGGAATTTAGCCACGATTGAACCGTTTCAGGATTCTGAAAAACGAGCTTTGTTCCAGATTTTACCCATGGAAATGTAGATGAAGCAAGAAGATTTCCAGCATCATCTGATAGCGTAATGGCAACATTTCCAACTGAATTCAAATTGAAATCTGTCCCGGCCGTTTCAATATAAATATCAGTAGCGCTAATAGCCGCACTTACTAGCCCCATATTTTTCAGGACAGAAGATCTTCCGCCACCTCTGATTGTAATTTCCCCCTCCGCAGGCTGTCCAACCTTCTTGCGGATAGTAGCCGACCATTCGCAACCTGTTAGCATAAGAACAGCGGCCATTACATTGGCGGCCAGAACGAATTTACGCTTTTGCATTTTAAAATCCTTTTAATGGATAGCTTAATTGATAATTACCAAGTGACTTGTAATCTTCAAACAGCTTTAGCCAAAACGCGCAAGACCATACGATCGTTAAAAATCTAACGGGGTTTTGCGGTTCGCCTGAGCGCAAGAAGCTATGCCCTTATTGCTTTATTAATTATAATAAACATATTCTTGCTGTAACAGGCTGAATTTAAAACCATTTAGCCTCGTCGTCTGTGAATGAAGCTACCAGAAGCATCCGCTAGCGCTTCGCCCAGTAGTTACGCTGAATCCTCGCAAATCCGAGCTTGGCGCAAAATTTAGTGAATTCTTCGCCTCCCTGCGCCAATCCTCAGGCATGGCGAGAAACTACTTCTCCCGCCGCCAGTTCACCGAGCCCTTGGTCTCCACCGTGCTGGATTCGGCTTCGATATCGAAGCCACGGCTGAGCAGGTATTTCAGCGTCAGGACCGAGCCGCTGCCGACCATCGAGACGCCGTAGCCGACGTAGAGTTTTGGCGAGAGGTACTTGCCGAAGCCCACGACCGAGCCGACGGTGCTGGATTCGCTCACGCCGGCTTCGTCCAAGCCGAGCTTGGCGCCGATCTGCGAGGCGATCAGGCTGCTGCCGGCCGACAGGGCGGCCGAGGCCGCGCTGACCTGCTGGGTTTCGTCGCTGCTGGCGGTGGACAGGCCGCGGCCGAGCACCAGGTACGACAGCGCTTCGGATTGCGACATCGCCGGCTCGGACCACACATCGGCACGCGGCGATTCGGCACGGCCGCTGACGTCGATGCCGGCGGTGACATCGCCGACCTTGCGCTCGGCGCGCAGGCTCACGCGTGGGTCGGAGACGATGTTGTTGTTCCAGGTCAGCTGGCCACGGCTGATGGTCAGGTCCTGGCCGTAGGCCTTGTAGCGGCCGCGCACGTCCAGCCCGCCGTTGGCAGTCATCTCGCGACCCGGGCGCGCGCGGATCTGCATCTGCCCGCTCAGCCCGCCCTTCAGGCCGAAGCCGCTCATGTTGACCTTGTCGCCAAGCACGATGGCTAGGTCCATATCCAGCGGCGAAGCGGGCGCTTCTTCCGGATCCACCGGGTCCAGCACCACCACGTCCTCGGATACCGAGGTGCCGCGATCCAGGCGTTCCAGGTCGATGTCGGCTTCGGGCACGGTGACCTTGCCACGCAGTTGCATGGTGTTGTCGGTGATGCCGAACTGCATGTCCGGGTTGGCGATGATGCGCAACTCGCTGGTGTTGTAGGCCAGCACGTTTTCGCCGCGGATATTCAGCAGCAACGGCGTGCTGGTGCCAAACCACGACAGCCCGCCATCGATGTTGAGCGTGCCCTGCCCCGACTTGGCAGAAGCAGTGATCTTGGCCGAGCCATCCGGCAATGCGTCGAAGCGGCCCTTGCCCTCGCTCAGGGTCAAACCCATCGACGGATATTCGGCAGTGAAATTGCTCAAGGTTGCATCGCCGCCCAGCAGCGGCTTGTCGCGGGTGCCGCGCAGGCTCACATGGCCTTCGACCAGGCCCTTGGGCTGCACCACATCGGCCACCACCAGCTCGAGCCAATACAGCCGCGACATATTGAGATACAGCTCGCCGTTGAGCGGCGCGTACGCATCCCAGCCGGTGTTGAACTTGGCATCGACAAACCCGGCGCCCTGGAAGCCGATACCCAGCTTGGCCTGGATCTGCTGCGGGGTGAAATCGGCCTGCACGCTGAACTGGTCGTAGCGCAGCAACTCGCCGCGATTGGGGTTGCCGGCCACCGCCGCGTAGCGGGTTTCGCCCAGGCGAATACCGCCTTCGGGCGAGGCGATGCGGAACGAGCCTTCCCAGGCATTGCCGCGCGGCTTGAAGCTGCCATCAAGCGCGAGCTCGCCACGCAGATAGATCTGCCGCCCTTCCTGCTTGGGCAGCCACGGTTGCACCAGCGACAGCGGCAGTGCATCGCCATGCACCACCATGCCGTCGCGCGGCCAGTTGGCGCTGGCGCAGAGCGCACCGCCGGTGGCCGCGCCCAGGCAGGTGTCGGAGAGGGTAAACGCGGCGCCATCGGTGCTGAACTGCGCCGGCTGGCGCAACGCCCAGGCATCGCCCTTGGCCGGTGCGATCCGCAGCGTGGCGACCTGGCCTTGCCAACGCTCGCCATTGCGACGGACATCGCCCTGCAGCGCGACGTTGGCCATGCTGTTGGCGATATCGGCATCCAGGCGCAGCGCTTCCACCGCACCGCGTGCCTGCACGCGCACGCTGTCCAGCACCACGCCGGCTTCGATCGCGGTGCCCTGCAAGGCCAGTTGTCCGTCGCTGCCGCGCCATGGCAGACGCCCGCGCAAGCTGATGCTCTGCGCGCTGTAGTCGTTCCAGCGCAAGCCATTGCCAACCAGGTCGGCAGTGATGTCGGGCGCGTCACGACGGCCGCTGACCTGCAGCTGCCCGCGCATCGTGCCGGTGGCGCCGGGCAAGACATCATCCAGCTGCAGCGGCTGCAATTGCGCGGCAATATCCAGCTGGTCGCCGACCTTGCCTTTGGCAGTGATGCGGCTATTGCCCAGCGACAGCTGCAATTGGCCCTCGCCCTGTTCACCACGCAGGGCGAACTTGCCGTTGGCCGACAGCGCGCGTTGACGCAGTTGGCCGGTCAGGCTCGGGATATCGGCCGTGGCCTCGAAGCCCGGCGACACGCCACCGGCGGGTGCCGGCAACTGGCGGCCCTTGGAGGCGACCTTGCCGGAGAGATTGCCGTTCCAGCCCGGCGCGAAGTAGCCCGGATCGAACTTGGCCAGCTGGGCAGTGACATCCCACTGCAGCTCCGGGGTCCAGCCCACCTCACCGGTGAGATCCAGCGAGCCGCCCGGGGTCTTGGCCTGCACCTGCTTGAGCTGCGCACGTTGATCGTTGCCGCGGCTGTCGAACACCAGCGCGGCCTGCTGCCCGTCGCGCTCCAGCGTGGCGCGGCCGATCGCCGCCCACGCCTTCAGGTTACCGGCCACGCCCAGGCGCGCATCGACCAACTCCACCGGCACCACCGGCGCATCGGGGGTGGCCGGGTCCGGCGTCGGGGTGAAGCGCAGGCCACTGGCGTTGACCGCAAAACGGAAACTCGGATTCTGCGTGTCGCGGAAATCGGCAGTCCCACGCAACTGCGCGCGGCCTTCGAAGGTATCGATCACCAATGGTTCGACGGTGATGACCTGGTCCAGCAGGCTGATGTGCGAGGGCTGCAAGGTGGCGCTCAGCTCGCCCTGCTTGACGCTGCCTTGCAGGTCGGCGTTGCCGCCCTTGCCGGAGGCCTGCAGGTTCAATGCGATCGGTGTGGCCGGGGCGGCGTACTGCCCATTAGTGGCCGGCGTCAGCAGCGAGGTATCCAGCGCGTCGGTGACGGCCTTGAAGGCCCAGGTCGGATCGTCGCGCCCGGTGAACACCAGGCTGGCCTGCAGCGGTGCCGGCGCGCGGCCGGCGATGGCCACTTCCATCTTGTCCAGATCGCCGCGTGCGACCAGCCCCAGGCTGGCCGGGGTGCGCCCACGTGCGGCCGGCAGCACCGCGGTGGCGGTCAGGTCGGCGCGGTAATCGTCGTTGGGCACGTAGTCGCCGTGCAGGCGGAAGTCGCCCATGTCGGTATCGACCACCAGATTGCGCGTGCGCAATTCGCCGGTGGCCACTTCCAGCCCGCCCTGCACCTTGTGCAGGACGATCATCGGCTGCTGCAGCTGGGTGATGCGCAGATTCTCCACGGCGATCTTGTCGGCCTGGATCGCCAGCGGCACGTTGATCTGCGGCAGCGATTCGGGCCAGCTCGGCAGCGTGAATGGCTCCTCGCTCTTGCCCAGATTCAGGCTGGCATTGCTGACCTGCACCGCATCCAGCTGCAGCTTGCGCCCGAGCAGCGGGCGCAGGTCCGGTTCCAGGTACACACGCTCGGCGGTGAAGTGGATGTCCTGATAACGGAAATCGACATCGCGCAGGGTCAGTGGGCCGGCCACCGGGCCCTCGACCTTGCCGTAGGTAAAGGTGGCACCGACCGGCAAGCGCGCGGTCACCTGCGCCAGCAACACGTCACGCCCGGCCACGGTCTGCAGCAGCCAGTACACCGCGATCAGCGCCAGCAACACCAGGCCCAGCACGGTCAGCCCGGAGCCCACCCAGAAGCGGCGGCGGCGGTAGAAACGCGCGCGGCGCGGTGCGGGGGGTGGCGTCGGCGTCGGCGTGCTCACAGGTTGGCCCCGATATCGATATAGAGCTGGAACTGCGAGTCGGGGTCGTTCAGGCCATGCGCGATGTCCACGCGCACCGGGCCCACCGGCGAGCGCCAGCGCAGGCCGAAGCCGATACCGGTGTGCCAGTCGGGCGTGTCGTCGAAGGCACTGCCACTATCGACGAACACCGCGCCGCCCCAGGGGCCGCCCTTGAGGTAATGCTCGTATTCGGCACTGGCAGTGACTACGTTCTTGGCACCGAGCGCGAATTCGTCCGGCTTGGGCGTGCGCGGGCCCACTTCGCGGAAGGCATAGCCGCGGATGCTGTTGGCGCCGCCGGCAAAGAAGCGCAGGCTCGGCGGCATCGCCACCAGGTCGCTGGTCCAGGTGGCGCCGCCTTCGCCGCGCAGGATCACCCGGCCGTTGTCGCCGGCCCCCAGGAACCAGCGCAGCTGGCCGTAGAGCTGGCCGAAATTGGTATCCGAGCCGGCGCCTTCTGCACCGCCGCGGATGAATGCCTGCCCGGACACGCCACTGCGCGGGAACAGGCGGTCGTCGACATTGACGTAATTGACCTGCAACTGCGGATAGATCAGCGTGGAGGTCTCGTAGACCGCATCGGTGAAATCGCTGCCGCTGCTGAACCGCCAGCGCTCGCGCAAGGCGTTGATCGAGGCGATTGCACTCCAACGCTCGTTGATCTGGCCGCTGCGGCTGCCGGTGAGTTTGACGTTGCGCAGGTCGATGTATTCGGTCTGCTCGTCGTAGAGCCGCGCCGAGGCGGTGTACCAGCCATCCAGCCAGCGGAACGCCGGCACGCGGTAGCTGGTGGTCAGGCTCTTGCGGTTCTGCGCGTAATCCAGCTGCGTGTCCATCTTGTGGCCGCGCGAATTGACGTAGCGGCGCTCCACGCCGCCACGCACACCGGCGCCGCTCTCGTTGCCGTAGCTCAAGCCGGAGGTGTAGACGGTGCGCTTGGCGCGGGTGAGCTTCACATCCACCGGTACCCGGCCCTGGTCGTCGGCTTCTTCCGGCTTGGGCTGGATGTCGATGGTGCTGAAGTAATCCAGCTTGGTCAGCGACTCGCGCAGGCGATCCAGCTTGCCTTCGTGGTAGTAGCTGCCCTCGTCCCAATACACCAGCGGCTCGAACAGGCCAGGACGGAAATAGTCGTAGTCAAAGCGCACCTTGCCCATGTCGTAGCGGCGGCCGCTATCCCAGTTCAGATCGATATCGGCGGCGTGCTCGGCGCGCGTCACCGCGACGCGGCGTTGGGTGAAGTCGGCATCGAAGTAACCGCGCTCGGCCAGCCGGCGGGTGATGCGCACCTTGCTCGCTTCGTACTGCGGATGGCTGAAGACCTGGCCTTCGCGTGGTTCGAACTGCTTGAGATCCTGGCCCAGGTAACGGTCCTGCTCGGCCCAGCCGGTGATGGAGATATGCGACTGCCGCACGCGTACCGGTTCGCCGCGCTCAACGGTGATCACCACCGTCACCTTGTCGCCGGTGCGCGGCGCGGCCAGCTCGATGGTCGGCGAGTAATAGCCGAACGGTTCCAGCGCCTCGCGCGTCTGCCGTTCGGCCTGCGCCAGCAGATATTCCAGTCGCGACTCGCCCTGCTCCTTGCCAACGGCCTCATACAGAGACAGGGAGACCTCGATGTTCTCGATCATCTCGGCGTCGGCGTCGTCGTCCAAGCCCTTGATTTCGATCTTGTCGATGGTCGCCCGGGCCACCGCTTGCAGCGGAACGAACAGGGTGCACAGCAGGGAGAGAGCAAACGCGGCTTTAAGCATCGGCAAAGGATACCCAGCCTGGGCGTGAAGGGACAAAAAAACTGAAGAAACACGCCTATACGGCATCGGATAGAACTCGGTACAGTCGGCACGTTGTTAACGTTTCGTTGACACCCATTGCGTGCGGCCCCCCGATTGCCGCGCGCCCGTTCATACCTTTGGAGAGAGAGGTGCGTTTCATGAAACGTCATTTGCTGGTCACCGCCGTGTGCACCGCCCTGACCATGCCATCGCTTGCGATGGCACAGGATTCAGGTGAAGTGACTCAACTGGACAAGGTCACGGTGACAGGGTCGTTGATTCCCCGTTCCCAGGTCGAAACCGCGACCCCGGTGTTTTCGATCACCGCCCAGGACATCCAGCGCCGCGGCTTCAAGGACGTCTACGACGTGCTGCGCTCGCAACCGATGGCCACCGGCTCGGTCCAGGACGGTCAGTTCAGTGGCGGCTTCACTGCCGGCGCCAAATCGCTGAGCCTGCTCGGCCTGGACCCCGGCTTCACCTTGGTGCTGATCGACGGCCGGCCGATGGCCGATTACCCACTGCTCTACAACGGCCAGAGCAATTTCGTCGACCTGGCCAGCGTGCCGGTGGGCATGGTCGAACGCATCGACGTGGCGCCGGGCAACCAGTCCTCGATCTACGGCTCCAGCGCCATTGCCGGCGTGGTCAACATCATCCTGAAGAAGCGCATGGACGGCGTGCAGATGAATTACCGCATGGGCACCTACGACGGGGGTGGCGGCAACAACCAGCGCTTCCAGCTCACCGGCGGCAGCGAGATCGGTGGCGCCAACATCGTGTGGGGCCTGCAGCTCAACAATCAGGATCCGATCTACGGCTACCAGCGCCGCGACTTCGATTCCACCAGCGACAATCCTGACCCGACCCTGCGTTACGGTTCACGCATTGCCTTGCATAACCTGCCCACCACCTATCTCGATCCGGGCGCCGAAAATTGCGCTGCATTGGGACCGCTGTTCAATGGCTCGGTGCAGTACGACAACCGCGCCAACCGCGGCAACTTCTGCAGCAGTCGCACCGAGCCGGGCTACGCCAGCATCCTCAACAAGGAACGCAGCGCCAGCGGCTATGCCAACCTGAGCTATGCCTTCAACGACAACGTCGAGCTGTACTCGACCCTGCTGCTCAATCGCACCAAGGTCGAGGTCAATAGTGGTCCCCGCTTCTGGCAGACCTCGTCCGATACCGGTGGTTTTTTCTACAATCAGGACAGCCAGCAGCTCGAAAGCTATCAACGCATCTTTGCGCCGGAGGAAACCGGCAATCAAAACTTCAACAACGACCGCCAGACTGCCGACTCCTACAACATCGCGCTTGGCCTGAAAGGCGGCCTGGGTGCCAGCAACTGGACCTACGATGCCTACTACGCACGCTCGGAATATCGCATCGAAAGCCGTCAGCAGTGGCCACTGGCCGACCGCATCGAAGATTTCTTCCGCGAACAGTTCCTTGGCGCTCCGCAGGGCGAGTACTACGGCTACCCGATCTATTCACCCAACGATGCCAACTTCTATCGCGCCTTGACGCCGGCGCAGTACCGCAGCTTCAACGACGAAATCCGCACCAAGTCCCGGACCTGGACCCAGAACGTCAACCTGCAGCTGACCAACACCGAGTTGTTCAACCTGCCGGCCGGTGCGGTCGGCGTCGCCGGTGTGGTGCAGGCCGGTAATCAGTACTGGACCAACCCGACCGACCAACGCGTGATCGCTGGCGACTTCTACCAGCTGACCGGCACCCAGGGCAGCGGCAAGCGCGAGAACTGGGCGGCGGCCTTCGAAATGCGGGTGCCGATCCTGAGCACCTTGACCGCCAATCTGTCGGGCCGCTACGACGACTACAAGAACCAGGGCGGCGGCGGCGATTCCAAGTTCACCTACAAGGCCGCGCTGGAATTCCGTCCGATCGATTCGCTGTTGTTCCGCGGCAATTACGCCACCGCGTTCAAGGCACCGGACATGGCGTTTTCCTTCGCTGGCGACAGCGGCTTCTTCCAGGGCGTCAACGATTACTACCGTTGCGCACTCGAAGAACCCAACGTGCCGATCGCCGACTGCACCTATGGCGGCACCAGCATCCAGGGCCGTCGGTCCGGCAATGCGGATCTGAAGTCGATCACCGCAAAGTCCTGGGGTGCCGGCGTGGTGTGGTCGCCGAGCGCAAGCTTCAGCGTCAACGCCGATTACTACAACATCAAGATCGATGACAAGGTCAGCGACCTGAGCACCGATGCCCTGCTGCAGAACGAATCGGCCTGCCGGCTCGGCGCCCTGGATATCAACTCGCCCACCTGCGTGGACGCGCTGTCGCGCATCGATCGCACGGCCGCCGATGCGCCGGTACCCAATCGCCTGAGCAACATCCGCATCAACCCGGTCAATATTTCCAACGAGGAAATCTCCGGCGTGCTGACCAAGGCGACCTACAACCTGGCTACCGACTCCTGGGGCCTGTTCGTGTTCGACGCGCAATACAACCTCACGCTCAAGCATGAAAGTCAGCAGTTCCCGCAAGACCCGGTGCGCGACCTGCTGAGCGAGCCGTTCTTCTCCTCCGAGTTCCGCAGCATCACCAATGCCTCGATCACCTGGCAGAAGGATGCGTGGACCACCACCTTGTTCGGCCAGCGTTACGGACGTACGCCCAACTTCACCGCACAGCAAAGCACCGATGGCTATGCGGTGGAAGGCGCACGCAAGGTCGGTGCCTGGACCACGCTCAATGCCACGCTGGACTATGCGGTCAACGACGACATCTCGCTGACCGCCACGGTCAACAACCTGGCCGACACCCGGCCGCCGCGCGATCGCACCTACAGCAGCTATCCGTACTACAACATCTTCAACTACACCGGTTACGGACGTTCCTACATGCTGGAGCTCAACTGGCGTTTCGGCGCGCACTGAGTCAGCCAGGGCGGTATTTGCCAACGGCAGCCATGGGGCTGCCGTTGGCGTTTTGAGACAAGCGTTTTTGGATCGAGCGCTTGGGGATCGCCGCTGCTGCGAGTGGGCGAACTTGGAGTGGCCAGACACGACGCGGCTGGCGACACGCAGGCACTTTGTTTGCTGCCACACTGCATGCGTCGCGGCGGCATCTTCGCGTCGTTTCGCTGGCCGTTGTCAGCGTGCGTCGGTCTGGATCAGGCCGGCATGCAACAAGGCCTGCCGCAGCGGCTCCAGCTGCGCGGCGTAGCGCCGCCATTCTTCAACGTTGCGCCCATGCACGCCTTCGCGTACCTGCACGCTGCTCAGCGTGGCCGATGCGGCCGCATTGCGGGTGATATCGATCTGCCCGGGCTCGATCTGCAGCCCGCAGCGCGCCATCAACTGCTGCAACACCGTGGATGGATCGCGCACCATCTGCGCATAGTCCACATCGATCACCCGGCCCGGCAATGCCGCGCGCCACTGCGCCATCAATGCGTGATACGCCTGATAGTGACGCGCCAGCGTGCGCAGGTCGTAGCTGTAGGCGTAGGAGTCGCCGAACAGCGCGCGGTAATTGGAGAAGCACACCGCCATCGGCTCGCGTACCAGATGCACGATCAATGCCCCCGGCAAGGCGCGCGCGATCGCGCCGATCGCCACTGCATTGGCCGGTAACTTGTCGATGTACCAGCGTGCCGATCCGGCCCGCCATTGCGTCTGTTCCAGGTAACGCGCGCCGATCTGCGCGTAGTCCAGCGTCGGCAAGGCCTGCAGCAGCCGCGCATCCAGCAGGCTGCGACCGGCCTGGTCGGCGCCCCAGCGTAGTTGATGGCCGAAGTCGTTCAACTCGCCAGCCGACACGATCTGGGAATGATTACCCAGCATCCGCTCCAGCACCGTGGTGCCCGAGCGCGGCAAACCGAGCACGAAGATCGGTTGCGGGCCGTGTGCGACGGGGGCTTGCTGCGCAGCGAACACGCCCTGGCCGGCCAGCGCACCCAGCTGCGCGTACAACGCCGCCTCGGCGTCGGCGTCATGACGCAGGCGTGCATGCATCACCGCGTTGCCGTGCTGTAGCGCGTCCCATGCGGCCTCGGTCTGGCCGAGGTCTTCCAGCTCCTTGTACAGCGCGAACGCCAGCCCGGCGCGATCTTCGCTGTCGGGCTTGGCGAGCTGCAACTGTTGACGCAGTTGTTCCACATGGTTGCTGCTGGCGCTCTGCCGGCGCAGGCGCGCACGCGTCAACGCCGCGCGGCCATAGCCGGGCGTGTGCGCCAGCGCATGCTCCAGCGCCTGCGCCGCTTCATCGAGGCGACCATTGAACTGCAATTGCACCGCAAGAAAGAAACGAAAATCCGGTCCATCGAATCCGCAGGCCTGCGCGCGCTGCATCATCGTTAGTGCGTCAACATGTTCGCCCAGGGATTGATGCACGTGCGCGAGCAGGGCCAAGGTCGCGCCGTCCTGGCACCGCATCACCGACGGGTGCCGCAGCAAGGCATGCAGTGCGCGATGCTCGCCGACACGCAGCAAGGCCTGCGCCACGCGGCAACGCATTGTCACGTCGTCGCCCAGATCGTTTTCGGCCAGCCGCAGCTGCACAACCGCCTCGCGCATCCTGCCGTTGGCCAGCACGGTGCCGGCCAGCAGCACGCGGGCCGCCACATGCGCCGGCTCCACCTCCAGCAGCGCCTGCAACGCAGACGCCGCCACAGCCAGGTCGCGGCGTGCCAACGCGGCCTGCGCGGTCTGCCAGTGCGCCGCGCCGGCGGACGCGGCCATCAGCTGGACAGATGCTCGATGGCGGCGACGCTGCCGAGGCGGTCGCCGAGCTTCTTCAGCAGGGCCAGGCGATTGGCGCGTAGTTGCGCGTCTTCGGCATTGACCATTACCCCGTCGAAGAACGCGTCCACCTGCGGGCGCAACCGCGCCAGGCGCGCGAGCACGGCGACGTAGTCGTGCCGGTGCAATGCATCGCCGGTATCGCCGATTGCCGCTTCCACCGCTTCGGCCAGGGCTTCTTCGGCCGGTTCGCGCAGCAGCGTGGTGTCGATGTCGCCGGGGATCTCGCCCTCGACCTTGCGCAGGATGTTGCGGATACGCTTGTTGGCTGCGGCCAGGGCTTCGGCTTCGGGCAGCGTGGCGAAGATGCCGATCGCATCGATGCGGCGGTCGAAGTCGTAGAGGGAGCCGTGGGTCGCGCCCAGGTGCGCTCCTACGAGCCCAGTAGGAGCGCCCTCGGGCGCGACCGAGAACAGTGCGGCGACCGCGTTGAAGTGCGTGGCAGGAACGCCCTTGTCTGCGTAGTAGCCGCGTAGGCGGTCGAGGATGAAGTCGAAGAGCTCAGCGCTTTTTGGCGCAAGATCAGGGATTGTGAATCGACGGGCTTGGATTTTTGAATTTTCTTCGGGGAGTTCTTCTGTCGTGATACCGCTATCGCCGAAGTGCGACTTGATGGCTTTAGTCTCGAAAGGCGAGCTATTGATCAACGCGTTGTACGCCGAACTCAAGGCTCTCGTTAACAACTCGCGCAAATCCAGATCAAACCCACTCTCAATCACCGTCCGCGCCAGCCCCAGGGCATTACGCCGCAGCGCGAACGGGTCCTTGTTGCCGGTCGGCTTCAAACCGGCCGCAAAGCCACCGGCCAAGGTATCCAGCCGTTCTGCAATCGCCAGCACCTTGCCCAGCGGCGACAGTGCGATGTCGTCGCCGGCAAAGCGCGGCTGGTAGGCCTCGTCGATCGCCAGCGAAATCTCGCTCGGCTCACCGGCGGCCTTGGCGTAATGACGCCCGGCAATGCCCTGCAGCTCCGGGAATTCGTTGACCATGCGCGATTGCAGGTCGTTCTTGCCCAGCTCCGCGGCGCGACGCGCCTGCGCCGGATCGGCGCCCACCTGCGGCGCAATCGTCTCGGCCAGCGCCGCCACACGCGCCACCTTGTCGGCCACCGTGCCCAGCTTGGCCTGGTAGGTCACGCTGGCCAGGCCCGCGCCCATCGCCTCCAGGCCCTGCTTGAGGTCTTCGTCGAAGAAGAACTTGGCATCGGCAAAGCGCGGACGGATCACCCGCTCGTAGCCCTTGGCGACTTCGGCCACGTCCTTGGAGGCGATATTGGCGATGCCGATGAACTGCTCGGTCAACTTGCCGCCGTCGTCCAGCACCGGGAAGAATTTCTGGTTGATCTCCATGGTTTCGATCAGCGCTTCCTGCGGCACCGCCAGGAAGTCGCGCTCGAAGCTGCACAGCACCGCCGACGGCCATTCGACCAGGTTGACCACCTGCTCCAGGTTGTCGTCGCTGATGCGCGCACTACCGCCGGCCTGCCTGGCGGCGGCTTCGACCTCTTCGACGATGCGCGCACGGCGTGCGTCCGCATCCACCAGCACATGCGCCGCGCGCAAGGCCTCGACGTAGTCGCCCGGTGCCGCCAGCGACACCTCGCCCTGATGCATGAAGCGGTGCCCGCGGCTGAGGCGATCGCCACGCACACCCAACAGCTCGGCCGGAACCACGCTATCGCCGAACAGCAGCACCAGCCACTGCACTGGCCGTGCGAAGGCGTATTCGTGCGCGCCCCAGCGCATCGGCTTGGGAATCGGCATCGCGGCGATCGCCTCGCGCAGGATGTCGGGCAGCAAGTCGGCGGTGCGCGCGCCCGGCGTCACCGCGCGGTGCACAAAGCGCTCGCCCTTGGCGTCGCTGGTGCGCTCCAGCGCGGTCCAGTCGATCCCGGCCTTGGCGGCGAAACCGGCCAGCGCCTTGGTCGGCTTGCCCTCGGCATCCAGCGCGATGTTGAGATACGGGCCCAGCACCTCGGAGCGCTGCTCGGGCTGCTCGGTGGCCACGCCCGGCAGCAGCACCGCCAGGCGGCGTGGTGTGGACAGCGGCTTGGCATCGCCACGGGTGACTGCGACGCCGCGTTTTTCCAGACCGTGCAGCACGCCATCGAAGAAAGCCTGCGCCAGACCCGGCAGCGCCTTGACCGGCAGCTCTTCGGTGCCCAGTTCGATCAGCAGGGGAAGTTGTTCGCTCATAAGACGTGGACCTTTACGTGTTCCCTTCTCCGGTCGGAAGAAGGTGCCCCGAAGGGCGGATGAGGGTACGGGCGAAGCTCTGTGGAGTTTGGGTGCAGGAGGGCTACACCTCGTCCCCTCACCCCAACCCTCTCCCGGGGGGAGAGGGGTCTGCTGGTCACTTCTCCCACCGGGAGAAGGTGCCCCGAAGGGGCGGATGAGGGTACCGGCGAAGCTCTGTGGAGTCTGGGTGCAGGAGGACTGCGCCTCCGTCCCCTCACCCCAACCCCTCTCCCGGGGGAGAGGGGCTTTGGTTACTTCTTTACTCCGGGAAAGCCCAGCTTCTCGCGTTGTGCGTAATACGCCTGCGCCACGCCCTGCGCCAGCGCGCGCACGCGCAGGATGTAGCGCTGGCGTTCGGTCACGCTGATCGCGCGGCGCGCATCCAGCAGGTTGAACGCATGGCTGGCCTTGGTGACCTGTTCGTAGGCCGGCAATGGCAGGCCGACCTCGACCAGGTGCCTGGCTTCGGCTTCGCAGGCGTCGAAGCGATGGAACAGCTCGGCCACGTTGGCATGCTCGAAGTTGTAGGCGCTCTGCTCCACCTCGTTCTGGTGATAGACATCGCCGTAGCTCACCGGCGTGCCGTCCGGGCCGTAGGTCCACACCAGGTCGTAGACGTTGTCGCAGCTCTGCAGGTACATGCACAGCCGTTCCAGCCCGTAGGTGATCTCGCCCAGCACCGGCTTGCACTCCAGTCCGCCGGCCTGCTGGAAGTAGGTGAACTGAGTGACTTCCATGCCGTTGAGCCAGACCTCCCAGCCCAGGCCCCAGGCGCCGAGCGTCGGCGATTCCCAGTTGTCCTCGACAAAGCGCAGGTCGTGCACCAGCGGATCGATACCCAGGGCCTTGAGCGACCCCAGGTACAGGTCCTGGATGTTGTCCGGGTTGGGCTTCATCGCCACCTGGTACTGGTAGTAGCGCTGCAGGCGGTTGGGGTTTTCGCCGTAGCGGCCATCGGTGGGGCGGCGCGAGGGCTGCACGTAGGCCGCATTCCACGGCTCCGGTCCCAGCGCGCGCAGGAAGGTGGCCGGATGGAACGTGCCTGCGCCCACTTCCAGGTCCAGCGGCTGGATCAGCACACAGCCTTGCTCGGCCCAGTACTGGTTGAGGGTCTGGATCAGGCCCTGGAAAGTGATTGGAACGCGCCGGGAATCGGACATGCAGCAAAGGCCGTGCGGAAGGGGTGCGCTAGTATACCGGCCGACCCGCAGCGCTTTGCCGCGGAGCACCGCTGCAGGGGAACATCGAACATGGAACAGCGGCGTACGGCCGATCCAGACAGCGCAGCGGCGATCCTGCCGCGCGGCCGGTTGATGTTCGATCCGGTGGCTGCCGCGTTGCTCGCCGATGGCATGGTGGTGCCGCACGAACACGAGCGCGTGCAGTTCTCCGCCGCCGGCGTACGCAATGCCAGCGAGGTGCATCCGCTGGTGCTGCTGGCCAATCTCAAGCTGCATGCCGCGCAGCCGCCGGCCGGCGAACTCGGGCTGGAACGGCTGACCGAATGGCTGGCCACCCGCACCGGCCTGCGCTATCTGCGCATCGATCCCACCCGCATCGATGTGGCCGCGGTCACCGGTGTGGTCTCGCATGCGTATGCGCGCCGCCACCGCATCCTGCCGCTGGCGCTGGATGCCGAGCGCGTGCTGATCGCCACCAGCGAGCCACTGGCGCTGGAATGGCTGGCCGACGTGCAGCATCTGAGCCGGCGTCGCATCGAGCTGGCATTGATCAACCCGCTGGACCTGCATCGCTACACGATGGAGTTCTTCGGCGTGACCCAGTCGGTGCGCGGCGCGCGCGGCGATGTGCGCAGCGCCGAACCGGGTGCCGGCCTGCCCAGTTTCGAGCAGCTGGTGGAACTGGGCCGCGCCGGCGACGTCAATGCCGACGACCACCACATCGTGCATATCGTCGACTGGCTGCTGCAGTACGCCTACGAACAGCGGGCCAGCGACATCCATCTGGAGCCGCGTCGCGAGGCCGGGCGCATGCGCTTCCGCATCGACGGGGTGCTGCACAAGGTGCTGGAAGTACCGCCATCGGTGATGACCGCAGTGGTCAGCCGCATCAAGGTGCTCGGCCGCATGGACCTGGCCGAACGCCGCCGCCCGCAGGACGGCCGCATCAAGACCCGCTCGCCGGGCGGGCGCGAGGTGGAAATGCGCCTGTCCACGATGCCCACCGCGTTCGGCGAGAAGTGCGTGATGCGCATCTTCGACCCGGATTCGGCGTTCAAGAGCATCGAGCAGCTCGGCTTCAGCCCGGAAGAGGCCGCCGGCTGGAGCGCGCTGGTCGAGCGCCCGCACGGCATCGTGCTGGTCACCGGCCCGACCGGCTCGGGCAAGACCACCACGCTGTATTCCACGCTCAAGCGCCTGGCCACGCCGGACGTGAATGTGTGCAGCGTGGAGGACCCAATCGAAATGATCGCGCCCGAGTTCAACCAGATGCAGGTGCAGCAGAACATCGACCTGGATTTTGCCAGCGGCGTGCGCACGCTGCTGCGCCAGGACCCGGACATCATCATGATCGGCGAGATCCGCGACCTGGAGACTGCCCAGATGGCGGTGCAGGCTTCGCTCACCGGGCATCTGGTGCTATCGACGCTGCACACCAACGACGCCGCCTCGGCGATCACCCGCCTGCTGGACCTGGGCGTGCCGCATTACCTGGTGGCGTCCACGCTCAACGGGGTGCTGGCGCAGCGGCTGGTGCGCACCCTGTGCGTGCACTGCAAGCGCCCGCATACGCTCAGCGACGACGAGTGGGCGGCGATCCGCGAGCCGGGCGAAGCGCTGCCGGAGGTGCTGAACGTGCACGCGCCGGTCGGCTGCCTGGAATGCCGCCGCACCGGTTACCTGGGCCGTGTCGGCCTGTACGAGTTGCTGCCGGTGAGCCCGCGTTTGCGCAGCCTGATCCGCGCCGACACCGACCTGGCCAGCTTCAGCCACGCCGCGCGTGGCGAGGGCCTGCGCACGCTGCGGCGCACCGGCCTGGAGAAGGTCGCCGCCGGGCTGACCACGGTGGAAGAGGTGTTGTCGGTGTTGCCGCCGCGGGACTAGGCGGATCGACTGGGACTTGCACGGTTATCGGCACAGGCGACCCTCGCCTCACCCCCCGCTCCGCGCCCGGCCCACGTTTGCGACGCGGGCGCTCCAAGGCACGCGCGCCAGTGGCGCGCAAGCCGTGCCCTCTCGCCCCGGCGGGAGAGGGGCTCGCTCCGTTCTCCCTTCTCCCACCAGGAGAAGGTGCCCGAAGGGCGGATGAGGGTACGTCGGCACGCACATGCCGCCATTGGCAGGGACCAGGCCTCACCATTGACCAGGTACACGGCACGGCCGAGTACAACCAGATCAGCGGCGCACGATCACCGCGGCAACCGAGTCGGCAACCGACGTGGCACAAGCCATCTCAGCCATCACTGCTCTTACATCCACACAGCGCAAGTAGCCAGCTCCCCGCCCCCCAGCCATCAGCACATAGCCATCCGGAATAACCTTAGCTGCATGCGTTGGCACGCCACTTGAAAAAAACCGGCTGGAGCTGCCTACAATCGGGCACATCAGTCGCTGCTGGATTTCCGTCCGCATGTCCGCCTTGCCGTTCCTGATCATCGAAACCGGGCATCCCGTGCCGGAGATGAAGCGATACGGCCGTTTTCGGCACTGGATCCGCGTCGCGGCCGGGCTGGCCGAGCATGAGACCGTCGCCGTCGATGTCGCCAACGGCGGCCGCCTGCCCGACCGCGACGGCTTTGCCGGCACCATCGTCAGCGGCTCGGCCGCCTACGTCACCGACCGCGCCGACTGGAGCGAACGCAGTGCCGCCTGGCTGCGCGATGCCGCCCACCAGGGCATGCCGCTGCTGGGCATCTGCTACGGGCACCAGCTGCTGGCGCACGCGCTGGGCGGCGAAGTCGATTACAACCCGGCCGGGCGCGAGTCCGGCACCATCGCGCTGGAATTGCACCCGCCAGCCGAGCAGGACCCGTTGTTTGCCGGCCTGCCGGCACATTTCCCGGCGCATGCCACGCACATGCAAACCGTGGTGCGCGCCCCGGACGGGGCCATCGTGCTGGCGCATTCGCGGCAGGACCGTTGCCATGCCTTCCGCTGGGGGCAGGCCACCTGGGGCGTGCAGTTCCACCCCGAGTTCGCCACCCACCACATGCGCGGCTATGTGCAGGCGCGCGCCGAGTGCATTGCCCGCCACGGGCACTGCGCCCGCACGGTCGCCCGCGAGGTCACCGCCGCGCCGATCGCCCGCAAGCTGCTGCGCCGGTTCGTGCATCACGCACGCGGCCTGCAAACAGTGACCACTCATCCCGCCGCACACACGCAAAAGCAGCGATAATCGCGCCACGCCGGATGGTCCGGTGCGTATCGATCCGGAATGGGAATGAGCGAAATCCGCAAGGTGCCGGCGTCTGCCGGCGCAGAATGGCTGTTGACCGGTTTCTCGCTGTTGAAGCGGGCGCCACTGGCGCTTGGCTCGCTGGGGGTGATCTGGAGCGTGGCGGCCACCCTGGTGGTGTCGCTGTCGGTGCTGGTGCCGCTGCTGGGCCCGGCCCTGCAGTTCCTGCTGGTGCTGGCCGGCCCGCTGTTCATGGGCGGCCTGCTGTGGGCGATCCGCGAGGTCGACGAAGGCCGCATCGCCAAGCCGTCGCATCTGCTGCACGGCCTGCAGGACGGCCGCGCGCCGCATCTGCTGGTGTCGCTGCTGCCGCAGCTGATCGCCGGCCTGCTGCTGGGCGTGCTGCTGCTGGTGATGATCGGCGCCAGCGGGCTGCAGCAGTTGTCCGAGGTGATGATCAAGATCAACCAGATCAGCCAGTCCGGCGCGCAGCCGGACCCGGTGCAGATCGAGCAGCTGGCCGCCAGCCTGCCGGCCGGGCGCATCCTGCTGTGGCTGCTGCTGACCATCGCCACCTTCGCGGCGATGACGCTGGCGCTGTTCGTGATGCCGCCGCAGGTGATGTTCGACCGCAGCACCGGCGGCCATGCGCTGCGCGAGAGCCTGCGCGCCAGCCTGCACAACCTGCCGGCGATGCTGGTGTTCTTCGTGCTGGCCTTCATCGCCATCTTCGCGATCTATTTCGCGGTGATGATCGTGGCGCTGATCGTCGGCCTGGTGGCCGGCCAGACCGTGGCGATGTGGCTGGCCCAGCTGCTGCTGATGGCGGTGCTGATGCCGGTATTCGCCGGCTCGGTGTACGCCGCCTGGAAGCAGATGTTCACCCACGCAGGCGCAACCGCGCAGCCCACGGCACCGTCGCGCCCGGATGTGTTTGCCGCCTGATCGCCTTGACCCGGGATGTGCTGACAACGACACCCTGATCCGTAGGAGCGCACCCGGGCGCGACGAAGCTTTCCTCAGGAGAGCCCCGGTCGCGCCCGGGTGCGCTCCTACGGGGGTGATTGCGTTCGGGTGATGCCGGATTGCGCGCCTGCATGTCGGCACGCCTCACCGCAGCAAAAGCGCTAGGCGGGTTTCGGCCCCACTGCGCGCGAGGCGATGATGCCCAGCTCGTAGAGCAGGCACATCGGGATGGCCAGCATCAGCTGCGAGACCACATCCGGCGGGGTGAGCACCGCAGCCAGGATGAAGATGCCAACGATGGCATAGCCGCGGCCTTCGCTCAGCTGCTTGGGGCTGACCCAGCCCAGCAGCACCAGGATCACCAACGCCACCGGCAACTCGAAACTCGCACCGAAGGCGAAGAAGATCGCCAGCACGAAATCCAGGTAGGAATTGGCGTCGGGGGTAATGGCGATCACGTCCGGCTTGAACGTGGTCAGGAAGTGGAACACCGCCGGCAACACCAGGAAGTACGCGAACGCGCAGCCGATGTAGAACAGCGCCACCGCCGAAGCCAGCAACGGAAATGCGAGTTTCTTTTCGCGCTGGTACAGGCCCGGCGCCACGAAGGCCCAGGCCTGGTACAGCAGCCACGGCACGCTGAAGAACACCGCCACGAAAAAGGTCAGCTTGAGCGGTGCGAAGAACGCGCCGGCCGGGTTCATCGCGATCATCGTCTGCCCCAGCGGCAGCTGCGAAATCAGCGGCGCGGCCAGCCACGAATAGATCGCCCGCGAGAACGGCAGCAACGCCAGCAGCACCACGCCCAGGCCGATCAGGGCGCGCACCAGGCGCGCGCGCAGTTCGACCAGATGCTCGATCAGACTGCTTTCGGCCTGTGCGTCGTCGAACAGGCTCACGGCTGTTTCTCCTGGATATTGCCCGGCGCAGCCGGCTCGGTCGGCGCTTTCAGCGTGCTCGGCTCCATCGGCGTGGTGGTGGCCGGCGTCTGCGCGCCGGTGCTGCTGAGATGCGCGGCATGCGGGGCCGGCACCACGGTATCGTGCGGGGCCGGTACCAAGGTTTGATGCGGCGCCGGCGCAATCGGCTGGGCCTGGGCAATGAGCGGTGCGGCCTCATGGTCGGCCGCATCCGCAGCGCCCGCTGCCGACGTGGCAGTCGCCGCGGGCGGCAGATCCGCATGCGCCAACTCCAGCGGTGTCGCCACTGGTGTGGCCGTGCTGCGGATATCGATATCGCGCCCTACCTCGTCGTGCAGCGCGCGGGCGCCCTGCTCCAGATGCTGCTGCTTGTTGCGCAGCTGGTCTTCGGCTTCGCGCAGCGAGGCCTGCACATCCTGCAGGCTGCGCTTGAGCTCTTCGGCTTCCAGCTCGCGCTCCAGTTCCTGCTTGACCGAATCCCACTGCATGCGCGCACGGCGCACCCACAGTCCGGCAAACCGGGCCGCCTTGGGCAGGCGCTCGGGACCGAGCACCACCAGGGCGACGATCGCAATCAGCGTCAGTTCGCCAACACCTATGTCAAACACCGACGCCGCTCCGGATCAACGCGCGTCGCGATCGCGCTCGGCCTGCGCCTCACGTGCCTGCTCGGCCGTGCGGGTGTCGTCACCGAGCTTGCCGGCCGGCTTGTCGTCGTCGTGCATGCCTTTCTTGAATTCCTTGACCGCGCTGCCGAGATCCTTGGCACCGCTGGTGAGCCGCTTGGTACCGAACACCAGCAACACGATCACCAGCACGATCAGCCAGTGCCAAATGCTGAAACCGCCCATGATCTGCTCGCTTGCTGAAGAAGAAGGAAGACGCAGGATACCCCAGCGCACCGCGCAGGGGGATGACAGCCTGTCAGCGGTTGCCGTCCAGCGATTCGGTACGGATTTCGCCATCGGACACCGGCTGGAAGCCCTGCTGCGGCGGTGGCGTCGTGCTGGGCTGCATCGGCACGGTGCTGGCCTCGTTCACCACTGGCGGCGGCGTGGTGGTCGCCTGTGCCGGCGGCGGCGTTGCCGGACGCGGCGCGCTGGCGCCGTCGACGGCGGTGCCATCGGTACCGCGATTGGCGCGTGCGGTGTAGGTCGCCTCTTCCAGGCGGTCGCGGAAGGCGATCACGTCGGTGGAGGCACGCTCGTTGGTGCGGCCTTCGAAGATCATGCGCGGGGTGGCGCCGCCGCCGTAGGCGTTGAGGTCGGCGGCATCGTCGATCTGCAGCACCGCGCCGTCCAGCGCCACGCCGGCGAACAGGCCACGGGCACGCGACCACGACCAGATTTCGGCCTTGAGCTGGCCGTCGGTGGCGGCGGCGGCATTGCGGCCGACCGGGCCGGCGGCCACGCCGGCATCGGCACCGAGGGTGAACTTGCCGTTGACGATGTTGTCCAGGCTGCGGTCGTTGCGGAACACCAGCACCACGTCGGAGGACTGCACGCCGGCCTGGAAGCCGATGCTGCCGCCGGTGAGCTTGACGAACACCGGCTGCGACCAGCTGCCGTCGGCATTCTTCATCGACATCAGGCCATGCCCGCGCCGGCCGCCGATCACCAAGCCGGCCTTGAGCGTGTCGGGGATGACCACGATGGCGCGCGCCTCGTCGAGCAGCTTGTCCGGGATCGCCTGCTCGGGGATCTTCATGATCTCGTTGAGCACGCGCACCGCGTTACGCGCGCGCTGGTCCTCTTCCGGGCCGGCGACGGCATGGCCGGCGGCGAAGGTCAGCGACAACAACAGGGCCAGGCGCGACAGACGAGGCATGACAAGCTCCAAAGGACAATCCGTCAAAGATAGCAATGGCGCGACGTTAGTGGTGGCGCAATGAATCGGTGGTGAGCGCAACTGGGGGGCAGAGGCGGTCAATGGCGGCGATCGATGCGCTGTCCTCGGCAGCACCGCTGCGCTCTGCCAGAATGGTGCGCATGAACACCACCTCCGATACCGCCCTGCTGGTTGTCAATCTCGGCACCCCCGAGTCGCCCACCGCCCCGGCCGTGCGCCGCTACCTGGCCGAGTTCCTCAGCGACCGCCGCGTGGTCGCGATCCCGCCGCTGTTCTGGAAGCCGCTGCTGTACGGGGTGATCCTGCCGATCCGCGGGCCCAAGTCGGCCGAGAAATACGCCAAGGTCTGGCTGCCGGACGGCTCGCCGCTGGCGGTGTACACGCGCCGCCTGGCCGAGGGCCTGAAAGAGGTCATGCCGGACTGGCACGTGGAGTGGGCCATGCGCTATGGCGCCCCGGCGCTGCGCAAGACGCTGGATGGCCTGCGCGCGCGCGGCATCAGGCGCATCGTGGTGCTGCCGCTGTATCCGCAGTATTCCACCACCACCACCGCCTCGATCCAGGACGTGATCGATGCCTGGCGCCCAAGCGCGCCGGAGATCGCGGTGGAGGTGATCCAGGACTATTGCGAAGACGCCGGCTGGGTCGCGGCGATCGCCGATTCGATCCGCGCGCATTGGCAGGCGCATGGGCGCAGCGAGAAGCTGATGTTCTCCTTCCACGGCCTGCCGCAGCGCGTGGCCAATGCCGGCGACCCGTATCCGCAGCAATGCGAGCGCAGCGCGCAGGCCATCGTGACTGCGCTCGGCCTCGGCGCAGACGAATGGCAGATGGGCTACCAGTCGCGCTTCGGTTCGGAACGCTGGCTGCAGCCGTACGCCGAGCCGACCTTGTGGAAACTAGCCGAAGGCGGCGTGCGCAGCTTCGACCTGGTCTGCCCGGGTTTTGCCACCGACTGCCTGGAAACCCTGGAAGAAGTGGCGCTGGGCTTTGCCGAAACGCTGGCCGAACGCGGCGCCACGCTCAGCTACATCCCCTGCCTCAACGCCAGCCCGGCACACGCGCAGGCACTGGCCGCAGTGGCGCGACGCGCGTGAGGTTGGAGCCGTTTGCGTGCGACCTGGCGATCGGCCGGGTCACCGGGCTGCGCAATCCCGAACGTGGCCCGCGCCGGGTGCTGGCGCTGCATGGCTGGCTCGACAATGCCGCCAGCTTCCTACCGCTGAGCGCGCATCTGCACGCGCAGGACCTGGATCTGGTGTTGCTGGATCTGCCCGGTCACGGCCATAGCGCGTGGCTGCCGACCGGCGCCGAATACACGCTCAGCAGCGCGATCGCGATTCTGCTGCAGGTGGCCGATGCGCTGGGCTGGGAGCGCTTCAGCGTGCTCGGCCACTCGCTGGGCGGCGGCGTCGCCAGCCTGCTGGCCGCTGCGGCGCCGGAACGCGTCGAGGCACTGATCGCGATCGAGGCATTGGGCGCGCTGGCCGAGCCGGTCGAGAGCACCGCCACCCGCCTGCGCGATGCGGTGGCGTCGGCACGCACGCTGGCGCAGCGGCCGTTGCGGGTGTTTCCGTCGATGGAGATGCCGGTGCGCGCACGCATGATGGCCAACCAGCTCACCGAACCGGCCGCGCGGCTGCTGGTGGAGCGCGGGGTCTGCGCGGTCGAAGGCGGCTATAGCTGGTGCAGCGACCCCCGCCTGACTTTGCCCACCGCCATCCGCATGACCGAAGCGCAGATCGACGTATTGCTGGCCTCCATCGCCTGCCCGACCCAGGCCATCTTCGCCACGCCGGCGCAGGTGTACTTCCCCGATGCCCTGCGCGATCACCGCGTGGCGCTGATGCGCGATGCACGCCTGCAGTTGTTGCCGGGCACGCACCATGTGCACATGGAAGCGCCGGACGCGGTGGCGGCGGTGATCAACGGATTCCTGGCGTCGTTGCCGCCGCCGCACGCGTGATGCGTGGAATGCGTGCATGCGTCCTGCGCGATGCCACGGCGTTGACGTTCGTGCTTGTTGCCTTGCATGCGCCAGCAGACCTCAGTGCCAGCAGGCATCGTCAGCGGCGCACGGCATCCTGGCACCGTTGAGCTAGCGCAATGGGCCATCCAGACCGGCTTGTCGCCGCGATCGAATCCTTCGAGCAGTGGAGTTTGCCAGGGACGTTCCTGGAGACGGTGCACGCGTCGCCGCAACTGGATCCGGACGATCGCCGGCGCCTGGATGAGGTCTGGTCGATGGCCTGCGACGCCGACCATTGGGGATCGGCACGCGAGCTGCAGGCCGGCATCGCGGCCATCGAGTGTGCCCTGACCAGGCGCTTTGCGTGGCTGTCGCCGCTGGCCTGCCGGCACCTTGCGCGCGCCGCGTCTTACCAATGGCGCTAGCGCAGCCGCGTGGCGCTATGTCGCTTCGCTAGCCGCGCCATCGCGCAGCAGCTCTCCGAAAGCCCGAAGAGCATTGGCGCCCCGACTTCGCGCCTTGATCGTTGCAGGAGCGCCGCCACAGCGACGGCAACTGCATCGCGACGATCTGGCTCACTCCACCTGCAACAACCGCCGCAGTTGCGCCTTGAGCTGGCGGCCGTGCTCGTGGAAATAGCTGCGCTCGTCGCGCCAGGCGGGGAAGCGCTGTTCCACCTCGGCCCAGAACGCCGGCGAGTGGTTGGCCTGCAGCAGGTGGCAGAGCTCGTGTACCAGCACATATTCGAATGCGGACGGGCGGCCGAGTACCAGCGCCAGATCCAGCGCCATCGAGCCATCTGGCGCCAGCGAGCCCCACTGCGAGGACATCACCTTCAGCCGCACCCGCGCCGGGGCGCGCGGCAGGCCGGGCAGATAGCTCGGCAACCAGCGGCCGACATCGGCGCGCGCCTGCGCTTCGTAGAATTCCCTCAGCGTGCGGCGCAGGCCTGCATCGCCGAGCCGGGTCGGCACATGGAACTGTGCGCCGTCATCGGTGACCTCGATGCGTGCGTAGCGCCCGTCGTGCCAGCTCAGCGGCAACAAGGCACCGCGTAACGGCAGCAGTCCCGGCACGCCACGCTCCAGCGCCGGAAACGCATCCACCTGCTGATAACGCGACAATTGCGTGCTCAGCCAGTCCAGATGCGCCTGCAGAAAGCGTTCGCCGGCCACCAGGCTTGCGCGCAGTGGCAAGGTCAGCCGCGCGCCGCGTTCGTCCACACTGAGCTTGATGCGCCGCGCACGCGGGTCGCGCACGCGCAGCACCGCGATCTCGCGCCCGTCCAGCTGCAGGCGCAGGCAATCACGTTCGACAACCTGCGGGGCGGGCGCGATAAGGCGGCGGACGGGCTTGAACATGGGCACAGGATAGCGCTGCGATGTGTCAGGCGGTGAGACGAAGCGATTGATGCATTCGATGTTGGCACGACTTATTTGAGCGACTGGCAAACGACGCTGCCCACCGCCAGGTGGGCGCAGCCGACGTCGCTAGATCTGCGGCCTGGTTGCAGGGCCCTTGCCCGTCCAGCACGGCCGAGTCTCTGTGCTTTGAGCGTCGTACTGGATAGCGCGAATGAAAAAGCTGCAGAGCGGCGGATCGGCGACTTGGCTGCAAGGTCCTTGCCCGCCCACCATCGCGGGACACGCCGCAAGTACGTCCTTGTAGGCTCTTACGCGGCATCCGTGCCGCGTAAGGTCCCGCGACGGTAGGCGGGCAAGGACCAGTCAAGATGGTCGGTCTTTTGAAGCAGTCGCCCGTGCGATAGCTCAATCGTAGAGCAGATGATCTGCGGCCTGGCTGCAGGGCCCTTGCCCGCCCACCATCGCAGGACACGCCGCAAGTACGTCCGTGTAGGCTCTTACGCGGCATCCATGCCGCGTAAGGTCCCGCGACAGTGGGCGGGCAAGGGCAAACTGAGATAGTCGGTGTGCATGTTTGCAAGCAGGGCATGACCTGCGCTGGTCGGATCACTGTGCGTCGACCAGCTTCTCACTCCCCTCCTTCGCAGGCCGAGCGGTGGACAGGCTTTCAGCACGCAACCTGCAAACTTTTCAATGCCTGACGCAGCGCAGCCGGACAACACGCTTTCAAGAAAGCAACCGACCAACTGACTGGTGCGGTGTCCTTGCCGGTTGCGGGACCCTTGGCGGCATGGATGCCGCCAAGGAGACTCCACGGACGGATGCACGGCGTGTCCCGCGAGCGGTGAGGGCACCGCGCGCTCGACTCACCAGGCGTTTGACTCAAGCATCGATCGCGACGCCACGACGCCACCGCTCGACCGTTGCGCTTACTCGGCCTTGCTCAGCTTCAACGCGGTCTCCAGCAGCAGGAACAGGCGCCGGATTTCCGCGCTCATCAGCGCGAAGCGGGCGTCGAGTTCGGCGCGTGCGCCGTCGTCTTCACTGTGTTCGAGCTGGTCCAGTGCGCCATCGAGGAACTTGAGCTTGCGGATCACCAGATCGTCGCCGAGCACGAACGATAGATTGTCGTCCAGCACCAGCGCCAGCTTGGTGACCTGCTTGCCGGCTTCCAGGTGCTTGTCGATCTCGTCGCCGCGCAGTTCCTGGTGCTGGCACTTGACCACCGCGCCGCCTTCGATCGGGTCCTTCATCTCGCACTCTTCGCCCAGGCTCAGGCCTTCGGGCAAGGGTTCGCCGGCGATCCAGCCGGTGAGGATGGCGCGCGGTGCGACTTCGGCATTCAACGGCAGTGCCGGGAAGCTGCCGAGTGCGCCGCGGATCTCGCTCATCACGTTCTCGCCGCTCTTGCGGCTGGAACTGTTGACCGCGATGTAGCCGTGCTGCAGGTCCAGAATGGCATCGGTGCGCGAGCTCTTGACGAAGGCGCGCGGCAACAGCTCATGGATCAGGTCGTCCTTCAGGCGCTTGCGCGCCTTGCCACCGGGGCGACGGCCTTCCTTCTCTTCGATCTCGGCGACCTTGCGCTCGAGCAGGTCGTTGACCACCGCGCCGGGCAGGATCTTGTCCTCGCCACCGACGGTGAGCCAGAGGAAATCTTCCAGACGGTGCGAGAGCACTTCCTGCTCGTCGCGGCCGAACGGGGAGATGAAACCGCGCGAGCTCATTTCCAGCGGGCCGACCGGCTTGAGCTGCACTTGCGGCAGCAGCGTGTCGATCTCGGAAAAATCCAGCGTGGTCGGGAAACGGAACAGGGTGAGATTACGAAAGAACATGCGTCAGACCGAAGAGGAAGAAACGGGGAGGGTGGAAAGACTGCCGGCGCCGCGATGGCCGCGTCAGTCGCTGTCGTGTGCGCTGTCGCCGGCGGCGAGCCAGGCGCTGGAATCGGGATCAGGATCGGGCGGTGCTGCATCGCCATTGCGGCCCAGCGCCAGGAAATCGAACAGGGTGCGGTCGGCCAGTTGCTCGGGCCGCACATCGCCTAGCGCGCGGGCGATCTGCTCGACCCGCCCGGGCTGCTCGCGGTCCCACTGCTGCAGCATCCGCCCGACCTGCTGGCGCTGCAGGTTTTCCTGGCTGCCGCACAGGTTGCACGGAATGATCGGGAACTGGCGCGCCTGCGCATAGGCGGCGATGTCGGCTTCGCGCACGTAGGCCAGCGGGCGGATCACCACATGCGCGCCGTCGTCGCTGCGCAGCTTGGGCGCCATCGCCGCAAGCCGGGCGTGGTGGAACAGATTCATGAAGAACGTGGCCACGATGTCGTCGCGATGGTGGCCGAGCGCGATCTTGGTCACGCCATGCGCCTGCGCGTAGGCATACAGCGCGCCGCGCCGCAGCCGCGAGCACAACGAACACATGGTCTTGCCGGCCGGAATCACCCGGCTGACCACCGAATAGGTGTCCTGCTCGACGATGTCGAACGGTACATCCAGCCCGCGCAGGTAAGTGGGCAGCACCTGCGCGGGGAAGTCGGGCTGCTTCTGGTCCAGATTGACCGCCACCAGGGTGAACGGCACCGGCGCCTTGCGCTGCAACTGCAGCAGCATGTCCAGCAAGGTGTAGCTGTCCTTGCCGCCGGACAGGCAGACCATGATCTTGTCGCCGGGAACGATCATGCCGAAGTCGGCAATCGCCTGGCCCACTTGGCGCTGCAGGCGTTTGCCCAGGCGCAGCTGCTCACGCTGCAACCGCTGGCGCGGGTCGCGCGGCGCGGGGTCGGCCAGGGGTTGCGGCAGCGGCAGGACAGCGGTCATAAGCCGGCCATTGTAGCTGCCCGGCGCGCGGCGGGCCGGCGCGGCGCGTGCGCGGCTGAACGGGCGGTCAGCCGCTTGCGGGCGGGGTGTCTGGCGCTGGTTTGGCGGTGCCGGGGCGCTGGCGAGCCGATCACCGCTGGAGGTGTGCCGCAGGTGCTCGGGGCAGTGCACATCTCGCAGCGCAGCAAGCCTTTCGGCGCCGGGCTGGGTAAAGTCGGGCAGACCGCTTCACTCGGGATCGGCATGGCATCTTCAGCTTCGCTCCATCGCGCGGCTTTTTTCGGTCGCGATTGTGGTAGCGCTAACATTCTGCGCGGCGCGGGTCAGGCGCTGTGCCGGCGTCCGTCTCCAGCGCTGATTGAGAGTGCGCGCCGGTGGCGGCGGTGACGGCCTGCATGCGCAATCGCTGCGCTGCGTGGCTGGTCACTCGCGTGCGACACCTTTCCCTTCTCCCCCTCGCCTCTCTGCAGGAGTTCCACCCCATGAGCAACACCGTCTACATCGGCGCCAAGGAATATTTCCCCGGTATCGGCAAGATCGGCTTCGAAGGCCGCGACTCGGACAACCCGCTGGCGTTCAAGGTCTACGACGCCAACAAGCAGGTCGGCGACAAGACCATGGCCGAGCATCTGCGCTTTGCCGTGGCCTACTGGCACAGCTTCTGCGGCAACGGCGCCGATCCGTTCGGCCCGGGCACGCGTGCGTACCCGTGGGATATCGGCAACACCGCGTTGAATCGCGCCGAAGCCAAGGCCGATGCCGCGTTCGAGTTCTTCACCAAGCTCGGCGTGCCGTACTACTGCTTCCACGACATCGATCTGTCGCCCGATGCCGACGACATCGGTGAGTACCAGAGCAACCTCAAGCACATGGTCGGTATCGCCAAGCAGCGCCAGGCCGATACCGGCGTCAAGCTGCTGTGGGGCACTGCCAACCTGTTCTCGCACCCGCGTTACATGAACGGTGCGTCGACCAACCCGGACTTCAACGTGGTGGCGCGTGCGGCGGTGCAGGTCAAGGCCGCGATCGATGCCACCGTCGAGCTGGGCGGCGAGAACTACGTGTTCTGGGGTGGCCGCGAGGGCTATGCCTGCCTGCACAACACCCAGATGAAGCGCGAGCAGGACAACATGGCGCGCTTCTTGACCCTGGCACGCGACTACGGCCGCGCGATCGGCTTCACCGGCAACTTCCTGATCGAGCCCAAGCCGATGGAGCCGATGAAGCACCAGTACGACTTCGACAGCGCCACGGTGATCGGCTTCCTGCGCCAGCACGGCCTGGACCAGGACTTCAAGCTCAACATCGAAGCCAACCACGCCACCTTGTCGGGCCATAGCTTCGAGCACGACCTGCAGGTGGCATCCGATGCCGGCCTGCTCGGCAGCATCGATGCCAACCGCGGCAACCCGCAGAACGGCTGGGATACCGACCAGTTCCCGACCGACCTGTACGACACCGTCGGCGCGATGCTGGTGGTGCTGCGCCAGGGCGGGCTGGCACCGGGCGGGCTGAACTTCGATGCCAAGGTACGCCGCGAGTCGTCCGACCCGCAGGATCTGTTCCTGGCGCATATCGGCGGCATGGACGCGTTCGCACGCGGGCTGGAAGTGGCCAATGCGCTGCTGACCTCCTCGCCGCTGGAGCAGTGGCGCGCCGAGCGCTACGCCAGCTTCGACAGCGGCGCGGGTGCGGATTTCGCCAACGGCAGCAGCACGCTGGTGGATCTGGCCAAGTACGCGGCCGGCAACGAACCCAAGCAGCTCAGCGGCCGTCAGGAAGCCTACGAGAACCTGATCAACAAGTATCTGACCCGTTGATGTTGTGCCAATGGTCGCCTGCACGCCTGCGCGCAGAACCACGTGCAGCGTCATGGCTGTTCCGTTGCATCCGGCGCCGCCGGTGCGGCCACCGAATCCCGCTTGACCAGCAGGTGCGCGACCACATGATCGACCATCTTCGCCGTGCGCTCCTTGGCGCGAATCGTCTTCAACAGGATGTCCAGCGCGGCGTCGGCCATGGCGGCGATGGGCTGCTGCACGGTGGTGAGTTCGGGCCATACCGCAGTGGCAGCGGAGGTGTCGTCGAAGCCGACCACCGACAGATCGCGCGGCACATCCAGCCCGCGCCGATGCGCGACCGAGATTGCGGCGGCGGCCATGTCGTCGTTGCTGGCGAAGATGGCGCTGGGGCGGCGTTTGCGCGCCAGCAGTTTTTCCGCAGCGACCAAGCCGGATTTGTAGGTGTAGTCGCCCGGTTGCACCAGGTGCCGGTCCAGCCGCAGGCCCGCATCGGCCAGCGCGGCCTGGAACCCCTCGAAGCGACGCGTGCTGGCAGACAGGTTGGGGTGCCCGGCGATGTAACCGATACGCGTGTGGCCCTGCGCGATCAGATGCTCGGTGATTTCCTTGGCGGCGGCGAATTCGTCGATGCGCACACAGGCCACATCCGGGCTGAAATGGTTAGAGGCGATCGCCACCACCGGCACCTTGGCACGTACCAGTTCCAGCACCGCGGCCTTGGATTCGCACAGCGGCGGCGGCAGGATCACCCCGGCCACGCCCTTGGCAAGCTTGCGTGCGGCACGGCGTTCGGCGTCGGCATCCAGGTCGTCCCAGCAATCGATCACCAGTTGGATCGGTGTGCGCGAGGCAACCCGCAACACGCCCAGCAGCAACTCACGCAGGTAGGCGCCGCTGGGATCGCTGTAGATCAACGCAATGCGCGTGCTCTGCGCGGCAGCCAGGGCACTGGCTGCCAGGTTGGGCGTGTAGCCCAGCTTGTCGACCGCGCGCAGCACGCGTGCGCGGGTGGCATCGCGCACGCTGCCGTTGTTGTTGACCACGCGCGAGACCGTCATCGGCGAGACCTTCGCCAGCGCCGCCACCTCGTCGATGGTGGTCGCGCGGCTGGTGCGGCGGACCGATTTCCTGACCTTCTCCAAGCGTGGCCTCTTCAAGTGGGTGGCGAACCTGCACGATGCACACAACCCGCTGCAGTAACGCAAGCGCCGACTGCGTGCATGACGATGCGACGCATGGTACCGGGAAGCAGGCAGAGCGGCGATACGCCGCAGCGTGCGGTGATGCCGCTGGAGCATGCCGCATGAGCGCGCGTGCAATGCGGCGCTGCGGCGCGTATTGCGCAGCGTTGACGCAGCCGTGGTGGCTGGCGCTGACGTTGCTATGCGGATTGATGCTGGCCAGTGCCGGCGCGCGGGCCGAGGATGGCTACGACTTATGGTTGCGCTACCACCCGCTGGCCAACGCGGCGCAGTTGCGTGGCAGCGCAAGCGAGTTGATCATCGCCGGCGACTCGCCGACGTTGCAGGTTGCACGTGAGGAATTGCAGCGTGGACTGTCGGGCCTGCTTGGTGCTGCGCCGCAGTCGTCCGCCAATGTCACGCGCGATGGCGCGATCTTGCTGGGCGCGGCCGCCGCGCCGCAGATCGCGGCATTGCAGCTGCAGACCACCGGCCTGGGCCGCGAGGGCTATCTGATCCGCAGTGTCAGCGTGGACGGGCATCGCACCATCGCCATCGTCGGCGGCAGCGATGTCGGCGCGCTGTATGGGGCATTCCACTTCCTGCGCCTGCTGCAGACCGGCCAGTCGCTGGCCGCGCTGGACCTGCGCGAGTCGCCGCGGCTGCAGCTGCGCATGCTCAACCACTGGGACAACCTGGACGGGGTGGTCGAACGCGGCTACGCCGGCGCCTCGTTATGGAACTGGCAGACCCTGCCGGGCTACCTGGATCCGCGCTACACCGACTACGCGCGCGCCAATGCATCGCTGGGCATCAACGGCAGCGTGCTCAACAACGTCAACGCCAAGGCCTGGAGCCTGACGCCGCAGTATCTGGACAAGGCGGCAGCACTGGCCAAGGTGTTCCGCCCTTACGGCATTCGCGTGTTTCTCAGCGCGCGCTTCAGCGCGCCGATCGAGATCGGCGGCCTGAAGACCGCCGACCCGCTGGATCCGCAGGTGCGCCAGTGGTGGCGCGACACCGCCGACCAGATCTACGCGCGCATTCCGGACTTTGGTGGTTTCCTGGTCAAGGCCAACTCCGAAGGCCAGCCTGGCCCGCAGGATTACGGGCGCAGCCATGCCGATGGCGCCAATCTGCTGGCCGATGCGCTGGCACCGCACGGCGGGGTGGTGATGTGGCGCGCATTCGTCTATTCGCACGAGCAACCGGACGATCGCGCCAAGCAGGCGTACAGCGAGTTCCTGCCGCTGGATGGGCAATTCCGCGACAACGTGATCGTGCAGGTCAAGAACGGGGCGATCGACTTCCAGCCGCGCGAGCCGTTCCATCCGTTGTTCGGTGCGATGCGCAAGACGCCGTTGATGCCGGAGTTCCAGATCACCAAGGAGTATCTGGGCTTTTCCACCCATCTGGCCTATCTGGGCACGCTGTTTGCCGAAACCCTGCAGGCCGACACCTATGCACGCGGCAAGGGCTCGACCGTTGCCAGAACCGTGGATGGCACGCTCTTCAACGATGCAAAACGCACGCGCCTGACCGGCATTGCCGGGGTGGCCAACATCGGTGCGGACCGTAACTGGAGCGGCTCGATCTTCGATCAGGCGAACTGGTATGCGTACGGGCGGCTGGCGTGGAACCCGCAATTGTCACCGCAGGTGATCGCGCAGGAGTGGGCGCGCATGACCTTCTCCAACGATGCTGACGTGGTGACGCCCGTGGTCGACATGATGCTGCGCTCGCGCGAGGCAGTGGTGGACTACATGACGCCGCTCGGCCTGCATCACCTGATGGGGCGCGGCCATCACTACGGCCCGGCACCCTGGGATGCGGGCAGCGAGCGCCCGGACTGGGACCCGGTCTACTACCACCGCGCCGACAGTAACGGGATCGGCTTTGACCGTAGCGCCAGCGGCAGCAACGCGGTGGCGCAATACGCCTGGCCGGTGGCGCGCGTGTTCGGCGATGTGCAGCGCGTGCCGGAGCATTACCTGCTGTGGTTCCACCATGTGCCCTGGGAGCACCGCATGGCCTCCGGGCGGCCGCTGTGGGACGAGCTGGTATGGCATTACGACCATGGCGTGGACGAGGTGCATGCAATGCGAACCACCTGGCAAAGCCTCGCCGGCAAGATCGATACGCCGCGTTACCAGCAGGTTGCGAACTTCCTGGCGATCCAGCAGGACGAAGCGCAGTGGTGGCGCGATGCCAGCATCGCCTACTTCCAGCGCGTGTCCGGGCGGCCGTTGCCGGCCGGCACGGCACCGCCGGCGCATCCGTTGGCGTATTACCAGGCACTGAAGTTTCCGTATGCACCGGGGAATCCGAAATGAGCGCGCGCCTCTCGACGGTCATCATGGCAACGCTCTGCGCAGCACTGCTGCCGCGCCTGGTGCAGGCGGCCGATGCGCCGCTGCTGCATGCACTGTTTCAGGAGCATGTGGTGTTGCAGCGCGATGCGCCGATCCGGGTGTGGGGCGATGCCCCCCCTGGCACACGCGTGAGCGTGCAACTGGATGCGCAGCAGGTGCAGGCACGCGCGGATCGGCAAGGCCACTGGGAAGCACGCCTGCCCGCGCACGCCGCGGGTGGCCCGTACAGCTTGAGCGCACGCACCAGCACGGGCGTGACACAGCAGGTCAATGACGTGCTGATCGGCGATGTGTGGCTGTGTTCGGGCCAATCCAATATGGAATTGCAGGTGCATCGCACCCTGGATTCACGCAGCGAGATCGCCGATGCCGACAACCCGCGCATCCGTATGTTCAAGGTGCCGGCGCAGTCCAGCCCGACGCCGCAGCGCGGCTTCGGTGGCACTGCGGCATGGCAACTCACCACGCCGGAGACGGTGAAGGAGTTTTCTGCGGCCTGCTATTACTTCGCGCGTGAATTGCAGAAGACCGTCGATGTGCCGATGGGCCTGATCAACGCCTCCTGGGGCGGCTCGCAACTGCAGGCCTGGATCGGCGAGAAGGCACTGCGCGCTGCCGGCGACGATGGCCCGGCGCTGGATGTGCTGGCGCGTTACGCACGCGACCCGGTGGATGCCGCGCCGCATTGGGGCGCGCTGTGGGAGGCCTGGTGGCATGCGCACGGCGAAGGCGAGCCCTGGCAGGCGGATGCGCCCGGCGCCTGGCAAACCGCACCGGCGGCATTGGGCGCGTGGGACGACTGGGGCGTGCCGCAGTTGGTCGGCTTCAACGGCATGGTCTGGTACCGCACCAGCGTGGAGCTGACGCCGGCGCAGGCCGCGCAGGACGCCAGCTTGTTGCTCGGGCCGGTGGACGAGCTGGACCAGACCTGGGTCAACGGGCGTGGCGTGGGCAGCAGTTACGGCGCCGACCAGCCGCGTCGCTACAGCGTGCCGCGCGGGCACCTGCATGCCGGGCGCAACAGCATCGTGCTCAATGTGCTCAATACCTATCGGCGCGGTGGGCTGCTGGGCGATGCGCAATCACGTGCGCTGCAGTTTGCCGATGGCAGCACGCTGCCGCTGGATGCGCCCTGGCAATACCGCATCGTGCCGCCGCAACTGGGCTCGCCACCGCGCGCGCCGTGGTCGTCGGCGGCCGGGCTGACCACCTTGTACAACGGCATGATCGCCCCGCTCGGCCAGCTCGGCCTGCGTGGCGTGCTGTGGTACCAGGGCGAATCCAATGCCGGCGATGCGGTGCATTACCCGGCCTTGCTCGCTGCATGGCAACGCGATTGGCGGCAGCGCTTCGGTGCGCAGTTGCCGCTGCTGATCGTGCAACTGGCCAACTATGGCGCGCCGCCCACCCAGCCGGTCGACAGCGGCTGGGCGCAGCTGCGCGAAGCGCAGCGCCGCTTCGTCACCAACGATGCGCATGCCGGCCTGGCGGTGACGATCGATATCGGCGACCGCTACGACATCCATCCGGCCAACAAGCAGGAACTTGGCCGGCGCCTGGCGCGTGTGGCGCGGCAGGTGGTGTATGGCGAGGCGCTTGCGCCCTCCGGCCCGGTGCCGCGCAGCGCGCAACGCGAAGGCGACAGCGTGCGCATCGCCTTCGACGATGTGGACACCGCCTTGCTCAGCTATGGCGCCGATGCGCCGATCGGCTTCGAGCTGTGCGGCGCTGCGCCCAACACCTGCCGCTATGCCGTCGCCAGCTTGCACGACCAAACCATCAGCCTGCGCGTTCCCTCCGGCCTGGCCGTCACGCGCGTGCGCTACTGCTGGGCCGACAGCCCGGTGTGCACCTTGTACGACCGCAGCGGCCTGCCGGCCGGCCCGTTCGAGCTCCCCCTCACTGCCGCCACTTCTCCCTGAGCGAGACCACGATGTCACAGACTCCCGACTCCCCTGCTCCGCTGCAAGGCTCGGCCCGCGATCGCGAGATCGTCGAGGCGCGCGTCATCGTCACCTGCCCGGGCCGCAACTTCGTCACCCTGAAGATCCGCACCCGCTCGGGCATCACCGGGCTGGGCGATGCCACGCTCAATGGCCGCGAACTGGCGGTGGCGGCGTATTTGCAGGAACACCTGGTGCCGAACCTGATCGGCCGCGATGCCGGCCGCATCGAAGACATCTGGCAGTTCTTCTACCGCGGCGCGTACTGGCGGCGCGGTCCGGTGACGATGAGCGCGATCGCCGCAGTGGACGTGGCCTTGTGGGACATCCTGGGCAAGATGGCCGGCCTGCCGCTGTATCAGCTGCTGGGTGGGCGCTCGCGCGAGGGCGCGCTGGTCTACGGCCATGCCAATGGCCGCGATATCGCCGAAACCAGCGATGAGGTGGGCCGCTTCCGCGAGCTGGGCTTCATCGCCATCCGCGCGCAGTGCGGCGTGCCCGGCATCAAGAAGACCTACGGCATTTCCAGCGGCGGCAAACCGTATGAGCCGGCAGAGAGCGAATTGCCGACCGAAACGGTGTGGTCCACGCCGCGCTATCTCGGCGTGGTGCCGAAATTGTTCGAGCAATTGCGCAACGACCACGGCGACGAGATCGAGCTGCTGCACGACGCACACCACCGGCTCACCCCGATCGAGGCCGCGCGCCTGGGCCGCGACCTGGAACCGTACCGGCTGTTCTGGCTGGAAGACGCCACCCCTGCAGAAAACCAGCGCGCGTTCGAGATGATCCGCCAGCACACGGTCACCCCCTTGGCGGTGGGCGAGGTGTTCAATTCGCTGTGGGATTGCAAGCACCTGATCGAGCAGCAACTGATCGACTACATCCGCACCACGATCGTCCACGCCGGCGGCATCACCCATGTGCGACGGCTGGCCGATTTCGCCGCGCTGCATCAGGTGCGCACCGGCTTCCACGGCGCCACCGATCTGTCGCCGGTGTGCATGGGCGCGGCATTGCACTTCGACACCTGGGTGCCCAACTTCGGCATCCAGGAATACATGTTCCATTCCGACGAGGCCAACGCGGTGTTCCCGCACGATTACGTGTTCCGCGATGGCCGCCTGCATTGCGGCGAAACACCCGGGCATGGCGTGGACATCGACGAAGCCCTGGCCGCGAAGTATCCCTACGTGCCCAAGCAGTTGCCGATCGCGCGGCTGGAAGACGGTGCGATGTGGGACTGGTGATGCGCTGGCTGCCGGCCGCGCTTGCAGCACTGCTGCTTGCGGTGGCCGCGCCTGCGCGCGTGCAGGCGCAAGCACACGCCGATGTCGCCTTCGACTGGTTCGAGTATCGCGGCGACGATGCGGTGTTCGCCACGCCGCTACCGCCCGGCCACTACCGCAACCCGGTGCTGGCCGGGTTCTACCCAGACCCCAGCGTGACACGCGTGGGCGAGCGCTACTACCTGGTCAACTCCACGTTTGCGTATTTCCCGGCGATCCCGGTGTTCGAAAGTACCGACCTGGTGCACTGGACGCAGATCGGCAATGTGGTCGAGCGCCGCGAACAGCTCGACTACGACGGGCTGGGCGTGTCGCGTGGCATGTTCGCTGCCAGCATCCGTCATCATGCCGGGCGTTTCTATGTGGTGGGTACCTCGGTCGACAGCGGCGGCAACTTCATCGCCAGCGCCCGCAATCCCGCCGGCCCATGGTCGGCACTGACGTGGTTGCCGGGCATCGACGGCATCGACCCGTCGTTGTTCTTCGATACCGACGGCAGCGCCTACCTGCTCAACAACGGCCCGCCGGAAGGCACGCCGTTGTACGAAGGCCATCGCGCGATCTGGATGCAGCGCTTCGACCTCGCCAACAATCAACCGGTCGGCCCGCGCAAGGTGTTGCTCAACGGTGGGGTGGATCTGGCCAGCAAGCCGATCTGGATCGAAGGCCCGCATCTGTATCAACACGACGGTTGGTATTACCTCTCGTGTGCCGAAGGCGGCACCGGGCCGCAGCATTCGCAGGTGGTGCTGCGCAGCCGCAACGTGTGGGGGCCGTATGTCGCATCACCGCACAATCCGATCCTGACCCAACGCGACCTGCCGGCCGAACGCACGCACCCGATCAGCAATGCCGGGCATGTGGATCTGGTGGACACACCGGACGGGCAATGGTGGGCGGTGTTCCTGGCCAGCCGCCCGTATGCGGGCGAACGCTACAATACCGGGCGCGAAACCTTCCTGCTGCCGGTGCACTGGCGCGATGGCTGGCCGTCGATCCTGCCGGCCGGCGAGCCGATTCCGTCTGTCGCACAGAGCCCGCGCGGCGCCAAGACCCCGGCCGATCAAGCGCCGTTGTCCGGCAACTTCACCTGGCGCGACGACTTCGCCGGCACCTCGCTGCAGCGCGAATGGCTATCTCTGCGTGTGCCCAAACATGAGGTGGCCGATCTAAGCGCACGCACCGGGTGGCTGACCCTCCACGCCAGTGCGCAAGGGTTGGATAGCACCGCCACACCCGCTTTCCTCGCGCGGCGCCAGCAACACACGCGCTTTGCCGCAAGCACCGCGTTGGCGGTGCCCACGCAGGCCGGCGTCAGCGCCGGGCTTGCCGTCTTGCAGAATTCCAACGCGTGGTATGCGCTGGGTGTGCGACGCACCGGCGATGCGCTGGACGTCTTCCTCGACAAGCGCGAGGGCGCAAAGACCACCACGCTCGCACGCACCCGCGTCCCCGCAACGGCGCAGCTACGTCTGCAGATCAGCGGCGATGGCGGTGCGTACAGCTTTGCCTTCGATTCCGATGGGCGCGGCTGGCAATCGCTACACCGCAACGATGCTGCGGGCATGCTTAGCACCGCACAGGCCGGCGGCTTCGTCGGCAGCATGATCGGGCCGTTTGCCCAGCTGGAACCGCATCGCACCCAGGAGGACTGACCATGCATTCGCACCCCGCCCACCGCGCCACCACCCCGCGTCGCCCATGTGCGCGCGTCTTATTGCTGGCGATGGCGATGGCGCTGGCCGCCACCGGCACGCAGGCCGCAACGCCGCCGCCGTATCTGGACACCCAACGCCCGTTCGACGCACGTGCGGCCGACCTGGTGTCGCGCATGACGCTGGAAGAAAAGGCCGCGCAGATGCAGAACGCTGCCGCGGCCATCCCGCGCCTGCAGGTGCCCGAATACGATTGGTGGAACGAAGCGCTGCACGGCGTGGCGCGTGCCGGCGGCGCCACCGTGTTTCCGCAGGCGATCGGCCTGGCGGCCACCTTCGATACCCCGTTGATGGCCGAGGTGGCCACCGCCATCAGCGACGAAGCGCGCGCCAAGCACCACGCCTTCCTGGCGCGCGGCGAGCACAAGCGCTACCAGGGGCTCACTTTCTGGTCGCCCAACATCAACATCTTCCGCGACCCGCGCTGGGGCCGCGGGCAGGAAACCTATGGCGAAGACCCGTTTCTGACCGCGCGCATGGGCGTGACCTTCGTGCAGGGCCTGCAGGCGCAGCAAGGGCCGTACCGCAAGCTCGATGCCACCGCCAAGCACTTCGCCGTGCACAGCGGCCCGGAGGCCGACCGTCATCACTTCGACGTGCATCCCAGCGAGCGCGATCTCCATGAAACCTATCTACCCGCGTTCCAGGCCTTGGTGCAGGAAGGCAAGGTCGCCGCAGTGATGGGCGCCTACAACCGCGTCAATGGCGAATCCGCCTCGGCCAGCACGCGGCTGGAAGGCATCCTGCGCCGCGACTGGGGCTTCGATGGTTACATCGTCAGCGACTGCGCCGCCATCCGCGATATCTGGCAGAACCACAAGATCGTGCCCACGCCCGAGGCCGCCGCCGCGCTCGGCGTCAAGCACGGCACCGACCTGGATTGCGGCGACACCTATGCCGCGTTGCCGGCGGCGGTGCGTGCCGGCTTGATCGACGAGGCCAGCATCGATACCGCGCTCAAGCGGCTGATGACCTCGCGCATGCGGCTGGGCATGTTCGACCCGCCGGCCAAGGTGCCGTGGGCGCAGATTCCCGTATCAGCCAATCAATCGCCAGAGCACGATGCACTGGCCCGCCGCACCGCGCGCGAATCGCTGGTGCTGCTGAAGAACGACGGCCTGCTGCCGCTCAAACCCACGCTCAAGCGCATCGCCGTGATCGGCCCCACCGCCGACGACCCGATGTCGCTGCTGGGCAATTACTACGGCACGCCGGCCGCGCCAGTCACCATCCTGCAAGGCATCCGCGACGCCGCACCGCAGGCGCAGGTGGTCTACGCGCGCGGCAGCGACCTGGTGGAAGGGCGCGAAGACCCCAATGCCGCGGCACCGATCGACACCCGCTATCTGCGCCCGGCGCCAGATGCCAAGCAGAACGGCCTCACCGGAGACTACTTCCGTGGACGTGCGTTGGCCGGCCAGCCGGTGCTGACCCGCATCGACCCACGTATCGCCTTCCGCTGGGACCGCAATGCGCCCACCGACGATGCCGTCGGCCGCGGTGAACTGCAGGCCGACCGTGCGCTGGCCAAGGACGACTTCAGCGTGCGCTGGCATGGCCAGCTGCTGCCGCCGGTGTCGGGCACCTACGAGCTGCAGATTGCCGCCGACGATGGCGTGCGCCTGTTTCTGGACGGCAAGCTGCTCATCGATCAATGGAGCGAGGCCCCGCGCATGCGCGGCGGCAATGCCAGCGTCGCGCTGGAAGCGGGCAAGGCCTACGACCTGCGCGTGGAATACTTCGAGGCCACACGCGATGCCGGCGTGCGTCTGGCCTGGCGCATGCCCGGCGCCAAGCCGCCGCTGCAGGAAGCGGTGGACGCCGCACGCAACGCCGAGGTGGTGGTGTTCGTCGGTGGCCTCACCGGCGATGTCGAAGGCGAGGAGATGGACGTCAACTATCCCGGTTTTGCCGGCGGCGACCGCACCGACACCCGCCTGCCCAAACCGCAACGCGAGTTGCTGCAGGCAGTGCAGGCCACCGGCACGCCGGTGGTTGCGGTGTTGACCACCGGCTCGGCGCTGGCGATCGACTGGGCGCAGCACCACGTGCCCGCCATCCTGCTGGCCTGGTACCCCGGCCAACGCGGCGGCAGCGCGGTCGGCGATGTGCTGTTCGGCCAGGCCAGTCCCGGCGGCCGCCTGCCGATCACCTTCTACAAGGAAGACGAGCGCCTGCCCGCCTTCGACGATTACGCCATGCGCGGCCGCACCTATCGCTACTTCGCCGGCAAGCCGCTGTATCCGTTCGGCCACGGCCTGTCGTACACGCAGTTTGCGTATTCGGATCTACGCCTTGATCGCACCACGGTTGCAGCCGATGGCACGCTCACAGCCACGGTCACGCTGAAGAACACCGGCCAACGCGCAGGCGATGAAGTGGTGCAGCTGTATCTGCATCCGCTCAAGCCGCAACGCGAACGCGCCATCAAGGAACTGCGCGGCTTCCAGCGCATCACCCTGCAACCCGGCGAACAACGCCAGCTGCGCTTCACCCTCAAGGCGCAAGACGCCTTGCGCATCTACGACGAGCAGCGCAAGGCCTACGCAGTGGATCCAGGCGACTACGAAGTACAGATCGGCGCTTCCAGCGCAGACATCCGCAGCACACAACGCTTTACCGTCACCGACAAGTAGCAGCCGTTGACACCCTCGCCATGCGGACGTGGGCGAAGAACCCACTCAGCCGCGATTGCCCTAAGCCCCTCTCGCCGGGGCGAAGAGGCACCGCTTGCGCGCCACTGGCGCGCGCGCCTTGGAGCGCCCACGTCGCAAGACGTGGGCCGGGGCGCGGAGCGGGGGTTGGGGTGAGGGTACGGCCACAGGCGAACTTGCAGCACCCCCACGATTCCAAACAAAAACCCATGCCAATTCCAACGCTCTCCATCGCAACACTCGCGCACCTACCAACCACCGTCCTCACTCCCAGCTACGACCCCAAACAGACCACCATCGGCATCGTCCATCTAGGCGCTGGCGCCTTCCACCGCGCCCACCAGGCCGTCTACATCGCTGACCTGCTCGCGCAAGATCCCACCTGGGCCATCTGCGCCGTCTCGCTACACAGCCCAAGGGTGCGCGACGCCCTGCGCCCACAAGACGGCCTCTACACCCTCGCCCTGCTCGACGAGCACCCGCAGCTACGCATCATCGGCGCCATCCGCGAGGTGCTGTGCGCAGCCGACGAACAAACCGCCGTGCTCGCGCGCCTGGCCGATCCCGTCGTGCGCCTGGTCACCCTCACCATCACCGAAAAAGGCTATTGCCTGGCCGGCGACACGCTCGACCTCGCCCATCCCGACATCGCGCACGACATCGCCAACCCCGGTACACCGCGCAGCGCCATCGGCTACCTGGTCGCCGGCCTGCAACAACGCAGGCAGCAGGGCAGCGCACCGTTCAGCGTGCTCAGCTGCGACAACCTGCCCGACAACGGCAACCTGCTACGCCGCGCAGTCTTGCTGCTCGCACGGCAAACCGATCCCGCGCTTGCGGCATGGATCGACCGGCAGGTCAGCTTTCCGCGCTCGATGGTGGACAGCATCACCCCCGCCACCGACGACGCACTGCGCACCAACGTACACGCGCAAACCGGTCTGCACGACGCCTGGCCGATCCAGCGCGAGCGCTACAGCCAGTGGGTGATCGAAGACCGCTTCTGCAACGGCCGCCCCGCCTTCGAAAGCGCAGGGGTGATTCTCAGCGACGATATCGCCGGCTATGCACGCGCCAAACTGCGCCTGCTCAACGGCCCGCACTCCGCACTCGCCTATCTCGGCAGCCTGCTCGATCTGGAAACCGTCGCCGACGCCATGCGCCACACGCAACTGGCCGCGTTTGTCGAAACCCTGATGCGCGAGGACATCGCCCCCACCCTGCAACGCATGCCGGGCTTCGACCCGCGGCACTATATCGACGCCATCCTCGCCCGCTTCCGCAACCCCGCCATCCGCCACCTGCTCGCCCAGATCGCCTGGGACGGCTCGCAAAAGATTCCGGTGCGTCTGCTCGGCGTCATCAGCGATGCATTGGACGCCGGGCGCCGGGTCGACCGGCTCTGCATTCCGGTAGCGGCCTGGCTGCAGTTCGTGCGCAGGCAGGCGGCCAACGGCATTACCCTGGTCGATCCACTGAGCGAGGTCCTCAGCGACATCGCCCGTTCGACCACAGGCGATGCCAGCCATGACATCGCGGCATTCCTCACCGTGGATGCGGTGTTCGCCGCGCCCTCTGGCGATGCGTGTTTTGTGGAGGCACTGCGCGCTGCCTATGCTGCGCTGGGCACTGCAACACCATCAGAGATACAGCTGGCAATCGATGCACGGTGATGCACGGCATACGCATCGCCGGCTGACACCGCATGCCAGAAAGGCCCGATGTCCGCATGGTGCGATGTCGGGCAGCGTGTATATCGTGCCACCTGGTCGATGGCCTGCTCCGGATATGCAGGTAAGCAAATGTAGCGGGCGATTGGACGCCTAGCTACCGATTACCTGTCCAATCCTGATCAGATTGCCGCTCTCATCGACAAGCGCAAATTCCCGCATGCCCCAGGGCTTGTCGCTGACAGCATCGAGCCTGGGGATGCCGTGTGCCGGAAGCTGCGCGGCACGCATGGCGGCGTAGACCGCATCGACATCGCCAACCCGGATATAGCAGCCCGCATAGCAGGCCGCAGGATCCAGGTCCGGGTGCGCGAAGAAATGCAGCTCCACCTCGCCACGCGTCAGGATCGCGTAGCCCGCATCGTGCGGGTGCGCGTCGCCGACAAAGCCCAGCCGCCGATAGAAGGCGACCGTGTGTTCGATCGAGCGACCGGGGAGCAGTGGGATCGCACGGTCTGGCGTTTCAGCAGTGGAAGTCATCGCTTTCTCGTAGTGGGATAACGAAGCCGTCTTTGAGCACAACGATACGCCAGATACGAGGGATCGGTTGGGAGCCGTGCCGTGCTGTCTTGACTCGCTGTGTTGGCGAGTAGCAAGATCGCTCTGCTGCGGCACATTCCGCAGCCGGGTTTAGCAGCCCGTAATCACAAGGCGCACCAGCGCCCATTGCACGATGTCGGCGCTTTTCTTTTGCCCGACTTATCGCATGGGCAGGCGTGCTCGCTTTACGGCGGGCGGTGCGCGGAGACCGCAAGGTCTGCCGGTTCCTTGTGACCGGTCTGCTAACCGCGCATCGTCCGCCACCCTCGTTTAGCAGCGATGCGGCGGACTTCCTATCGCACAAGGAGTTCGATATGACCCGTCCAAAAGCAACCGCCCGTGCACGCGCTGCATCGCCTTCCAGTCGATCTGTTGTGACACGCGCCAGATCCAAGCACCGCCCGGCCGCCAGCATGACCGACGCTGAGCCAGCGGTGGATCCAGCGCTGGCGCCTACCCCGCCCTTGCGCAAGCCCGGCTTCCGCATTCCAGAGCGGGTCACCATGAGCTACCAGCACTACGACGTGCGGCGTGCCGAGGATGTCATCGGTTGCGCGGTGCCCAAGCTGCGGCTGTCCGGGCGCTGGCTGGAACACTGCGGTTTCGCAGTGGGTGATGCCTTGCGGGTGACGGTGGGACGCGGCGTGTTGTTGATCAGCCGCGTGGCGCCTGCGGTACCAGCGGTGAGATCGCGCCGCAGGTGACACGCCTGGGGCGAGCACCCTTGCCCGGCGCTTTGCGGTTCCTTCTCCCGTGCACGGGAGAAGGGACACATCCTGCTCTTGTCTGGATTGGAGAAGGGAGGCCGGCTGTTCCTGTTTGCGCGTGAGAGCAGAGGTGTCTGTTGCGGTGCGGAGCAGCAAGCGCAGGGGTGTCGGCGGCAGAGAGCATCTTGCCTGCAATGGCATCTGCACCACATCGCTCGACATGACATGCTTGGCCTCACCTACGCCCCACCCACTTTCGGACAGGTTCAAGCGCCACATGGCCATGCGCAAGAAACACGAGTTGCCGGAAAAACCCTGCATGCAATGCGGGCGGCCGTTTCGTTGGCGCAAGAAGTGGGAGCGCGTGTGGGACGAGGTGAAGTACTGCTCCGACCGTTGCCGTGGCGAGAGCAAGCGAACGCGTCCGACTCCGTGACCTACGCGGTGTGTTGATCGCCGATCGACAACACGCGCAACCCCATCGCCAAACCAGCGCACACCGACGCATGCGCGTAGTGTTGGTGCGCGACATGCTTAGACTCTATCCGTCAGGCTGACGTCCATGCCGCCGCTTGAGCTAGCCACATCCGCACTGATTGGCGAATGTCAGTGGCAGACACATGGCATCTGATGGGTCACTGTCCTTCCGTATCGATGGAGTTCTCTGCATGAAAATGGCTGTCTTCAGCACGCGCCCTTACGACAAGCGCTTTCTCGATGAAGCGAAACTACGCCTAGGCACGCAATGTGCAGCCGAGTTCGTTTATTTCGAGGCATCGCTCGATCTGCAGACGGCAGCGTTGGCGCAGGGCTGCGAGGTGGTCTGCGTGTTCGTCAACGACCAGCTCGATGCGCCCGTGCTGCAGGCACTGCACGCGGCCGGTGTGCGCGCGGTGCTGCTGCGCTGTGCCGGTTTCAACAATGTGGATCTCGCTGCGGCCACCGCACTTGGGCTGTTCGTGGCACGCGTGCCGGCCTACTCGCCCGAAGCGGTGGCCGAGCACACCCTGGCGCTGGTCATGACCCTCAACCGCCAGACGCACCGCGCCTACAACCGCGTGCGCGAGGGCAACTTCATGCTCAATGGCCTGCTCGGCCGCACCTTGCACGGCAAGACGGTGGGCCTGATCGGGCTGGGCAAGATCGGGCTGGCGACTGCGCGTATCTTTCAAGGGATGGGCTGCGATGTGCTGGGCTTTGATCCTTATCCCACGCCTGGCTTCGATGCGCTCGGGCAGCGGGTGGAGCTGGAGACGCTGTTCGCCCGCTCGGACATCGTCTCGCTGCACTGCCCGCTGACACCGGCAACGCAGCACCTGATCGATGACGCGGCGCTGGCGTCGATGAAGCCGGGGGCGATGCTGGTCAACACCTCGCGCGGTGGCTTGGTGGATACCGATGCGGTGATCCGCGCGCTCAAGTCCCGCCAGCTCGGCCATCTGGCCATCGATGTCTACGAGCAGGAAAGCGCGTTGTTCTTCCAGGACCGCTCGGGCGAGATCATCGACGACGAAGCGTTTCAGCGCCTGATGACATTCCCCAATGTGCTGGTGACCGGGCACCAGGGATTCTTCACCGCCGAGGCATTGCAGGAGATCTCCGACATCACCCTGCGCAACCTTGCCGATTTCGCTGCCGGTTCCCCATGCGCGAATCGTGTTCCGGCACCTTAGCGGCACCTTCTCGCTCACCACCTGCGCAAGTTCGACGCATCGACTCCTCTGTCGTGCTACTCGGGTTCAAGCCGGTACGGCAGTTGCCTGGCGACGCAGCGCACAGATCCGCGTGCAACCAACCGCGGCGGCCAGCCCCAGCTGACCGGTGTACCAGCTCACCTGCCGCAAGTACCCACCCAGGCGGCAGTTGACTGCATGGCCCAGTGGCCGCACCAACCTGTGGCCCCGGCGCATGTATGCATCCCGGATCACCGGCGCCACGCCCTGCAGCAGAACCGGGTCCAGCCGGCTTGCCAACAAGTGTACAAACACGTCGATACCCACCATCTCCAGCAGTGGTATGGCCGCTGCAACCTCCGGATTGGATGCGATGCAGGCAATCGCCAGCGTGGTGATGGCAATGACCGCCCTGCGGTTCAAGTTGATCGGCCACATGTCGATGGTCCTGAGCGCTCTCTGGATGTCATGCAGATCTGCACCATTCAGACATCTTGGCTTGCCTGTCGGTCACGATACCCGGACGCCCTGGCTGCCGCCGGATGTATTGAAGATGCGCGTCAGCACCAGCACGAGCAGGACCACAAAGCTCAACTCCCACACATAGAATGCGGCGCCCACGTGATCGATCATGACTTGCTGGCCAGCCTCGTTCTTGTCGAACCGGGTTGCGCGAAAGGTATCCAACCCGATCAGGCAAGCCGCTACCAACAGTGCCGCCGCCATCTTGTCCGCCTTGAGGAAATAACACAGCCATGCCAGCAGGAACAGCGGGTTACTCATCCAGGCCAGGCACTGGCCATCGAGCACCTGCATCCAGCCAAGTAGCAGGATGACAAATCCACCCAGTTGATCATCACCACCATGCAGTGCAGGAAGGCACAGCGAAATGCCGTACAGCAGGGCAGATAGCAGAAGTGGAAACAGCTTCATGGGCGTCCTTGTCTGATGATGAGGCGAGTGCATGTCCCCGCGTTGGGGAGGCTCGTTCCATCTCGGCACAAGCCAACCTGCATCACTATAGACACTGCGCGTGCCGCTTTCACGACCACGCTGCCAAGCCCGCCGACGCATCTCGTGGAGCGGCGGACGCTTCGGCCCAATGCATCGCTATGGCATGCTTGAACCCCTGCCGCACAGCGTCCGACGTCCGCCTTCCCATGGCCGCCCACAAGAAGCAGAACTTGCCGGAAAAGCTCTGCGTTCAATGCAGGCGACCCTTCTGCTGGCGCAAGAAGTGGGAAAAGGTGTGGGACGAGGTGAAGTATTGTTCGGACCAATGCCGCCGAAACAGCAAGCGGCAGCGCCCGGAACAATAGCCTGCTCACGCACAACCCGTCTCTCCCGTGCCGTCGCGCCTGAGCCGAGCGGGTTCGGCCATTCTGACAGCCGGTTGCGGCTAACGTTTACCAGCTTTTTTCGCAGCACCCGATCCACTCGCCCGCTTGGCAGCGCTGCCTTTACCTGCCACTGCCATGTTGTCCACCAGATTGGGATAGGGGCGGCCTGCTGCCTTGGCGCGTTGTCTGGCCTGTGCCTTCTGCGCCGGGGACAGCGGACCTGAGCGCGAGCGACTCTTGGGGTTGGGCCTTTTCCATGGCGCAGACGTCTTGCTTGTGCCTTTCTGCGCTGCACCGCGCGTGGAAGCGCTCTTCCCGGCTGCAGTTCGGCGGGCGACCGTCTTGTTTACCGCTTTCTTCGTCGATGCTGCCTTCTTTGCAGGAGATTTCCTGGCCGCAGTCTTCTTGACTGCCTTCTTGACTGCCTTCTTGCCGGTCGCCTTGCGGGCACCGGCCGAGGGCGCCGACTTGCGCGTCGCTGCGTTACCGGCGCTCGTTTTCTTGGTCGCGGCCTGTGTTGCCGACGGTTTCCTCGCTGGCGACGTTCCGGTTGCTTTCTTTGCGACCGCCTTCTTTCTCGCGGTCTTCTTCGGGGTGCGCTTATCCGCGGCACCGGCATGGGCGGCGGCCGTCGTGGTCGCGCTTGCTCGTTTTCCTGCCGGGGTCTTCGCGCTCGCCGCCTCTTCCAGACGCTGGTACAGCCGCGCCGCCCAGCGCTGGCCGGCATCGCCGCCCCAGAGCAGCCAGGCAATGTAGCCGGCCGATGGCGCGCTACGGTCGGCCCAGCCCTTACCAGTCTTGTCCACGTTGTGGCGCGCGAAGTACGCATGCATGCGCCGGATGGTCTGCGTGGAAAGCGATTTCCGTGCCGAAAGATCGCGCGCACGCGCAACGCCGATTGCGGTGCCACCACGCCCATGCTGCTCGCGCAACCGCAGTCCGCGTGCCGCCGCGTCGGCAACTGTCTTGGGTGGTGTTGTCGAAGACGCCTGCTTTGCCGGTTTGCGTGCCACACCTTTCTCCTGTCGTATCGCGTTGCCGTAGTGTTCGCATGCGCGGTGCTGCTGCATGTGAAGAAGCCGGCAGCCAGGACTGCCTAGGCAGCCTGCCGGGGGACATCACGGCAATGCGCAAGCACGCGCGACCTGGCGCTGGATCGGCTTGCTTGTGCGAGTGGATCATCGCGCGCGTGTCGCTACACTGGCCTGCCCACGCCATCGGAAGAGTGCTGCATGCGCCTGTTGACGAGCTGGTTCCGCGCAAGCCTGTTTGCTGCCGCGATCGGCACTTTCCCCGCGCTTGGTCAGGCCACCGACAAGGCGGTGCCGGTGGCCACCTCGGCACAAGCGAAGCAGGCAGCCTCCTGGCAGACGCTGACCCCGCACGACAGACCGCATGCGCGCCATGAGAACAGCCTGGTGTCGGTCGGCGATAGGCTCTATCTGATCGGAGGGCGCGACGACCGCCCGCTGGACATCTTCGATACCACAACACGCCGCTGGTCCAAGGGCAGCACGCCGCCGCTGGCGGTCAGCCATGCGCAGGCGGTGGTGTCGTCGGGGAAGATCTACGTCGTCGGCGGCCTGACCGGCGACTACCCGGAAGAAGCCGCGCTGACCCACCTGTTGATCTACGACCCTGCCACTGATCGCTGGCAGGCCGGCGCGGAGATTCCCAAAGGCCGTCGCCGCGGCGCGGCAGGCGCGGTGGCGCACGACGGCGTGCTGTACCTGGTCGGCGGCAACACGCGCGGCCATATGAGCGGGTATGTGCCGTGGCTGGATGCGTTCGACACCAGGACGCAGCGATGGACGCAGCTGGCCGACGCACCGCGTGCGCGCGATCACTTCCATGCAGTGGTGCTCGACGGCAAGCTGTATGCCGCCGGTGGCCGCAGGTCCTCGCACGAAAGTGGCAACACCTTGGCGCAGACGATTTCCGAAGTCGATGTCTATGACATCCAGCGCGGCACCTGGAGCGTTGCCCCGGCCGCGCTGCCGACGCCGCGCGCCGGTGCCGCCGCCATTGCACGCAATGGCCAGCTGCTGGTCATGGGCGGCGAGAGCACGCGCCAGGTCAAGGCGCACGACGAGGTCGAAGCCTACGACCCGGCCACCTCCACCTGGCAGACCCTGGCTTCGCTGCCGCAAGGGCGCCACGGCACCCAGGCCGCAGCGGTCGGCAACGCGCTGTACATCGTGGCGGGCAGCGGCAACCGCGGCGGCGGGCCGGAGCTGGATGATGTGCTGGTACTGCATGAAAGCAGCGCGCAATAGGCCATGCCGACTCCCGCGTGCGGCATGCTGCGAGAGACCCGGTTGAAAATTGTGCCTCTGCAGATGAGGATCTAATCTGCCGCATCGTTGTTCAGTGTGCAGCGCCAGGGAGTGGTCATGTCGAAACGTGGATCAGATCACACGCCATCAACGATGCCTGGCGTTGCCGGGCAATTTTCGCTGCCACTGGTACAGGCGGAAGGCGAGCCGGCAACATCGCCACTGCTGGCGGCTGCCGACCCGCGTTACAGCAATTACATCGTCTATGTCGATGAAAGCGGCGACCACGGCCTGGAGTCGGTAGATCCCAACTATCCGGTGTTTGTGCTGGCCTTGTGTGTCTTCCACAAAGGCCACTACGCGCAACACGTGGTTCCCGCCATTGAGTCATTCAAGTTCAGGCATTTCGGGCATGACGTGGTGATTCTCCACGAGCATGACATCCGCAAGGAAAAGGGACATTTCCGCTTCAATGATCGGTTGGAAAAGACGATTTTTCTGGACGAGCTGACGGGCATCATCGAGTCGCATAACTTCATCCTGATTAGCTGTGTCATCGACAAGACACGGCTGAAGGAAAAGGCCCAGACCGCAGACAATCCCTACCACCTGGCGCTCGCATTCTGCCTGGAAACACTTTTCGAACTGATGCAGGAAAAGAAGCAGGACAACGTTGCAACGCACGTGGTGGTTGAATGCCGTGGCAAGAAGGAAGACCGCGATCTGGAGCTGGAATTCAGGCGGATCTGCGACGACGCAAACCGCTGGGGCCGGCAACTTCCCTTCACCATCGTCTTTGCGGACAAAAAGGCCAACTCATCTGGCTTGCAACTGGCTGACCTCGTTGCGCGGCCCATCGGGCTATCGGTACTTCGCCCGGATCATCCCAATCGCGCATTCGACGTGCTGCAGCGAAAATTCTTCTGCACGCAAGGCCGGCGTCAATTGGGTGTCGACTATGAAGGTTGGGGCCTGAAAATTTTCCCGCCGCCAGAAAGCGAAAAGCCCCGGTGATCTCACCGAGGCTATGACGCCGACCGGGAACCCCCAGTCCACTTAGGGTGCGAGTCTAGGGTTCTGGACCGAAGAATTCAAGGTTGCCTGCTACAAAACCGGTCTGTCAGCACATCGCATCCATCAGCTGTTGTGATTGCTGAAAGAAAAACGGCTTGCAACACAAGGCGATGGGTAAAGCTCCATCGCGGCCAGGGCCGCTCCTACTAAAGCGGCGATTGCGCGAACTCCAACCCAAGCGCCTTGACCCGCACCCGCGCCAGCATCGCGTGGGAGGTCATGTACAGCGTATGGCCGTCGTTGCCGAAGGCGCAGTTGGAGATGGGTTCACCGGTTTCAATACGGCCCAGCCTGCGGCCATCGGGGGCGAACACGATGACGCCGCCGGGGCCGGTGGCGAACAGGTGGCCGTCGGCGGAGACCGCCATGCCGTCGGGCAGGCCGGGCGAGTCCTTGGCGACCAGATCGGAGGCGTCGGCGAACACGCGCTTGCCGGTCACCGCACCGGCTGCGTCGAGCGTGTAGGCCATCCAGATCGGGCGCTCCGGATCGGAATTGGCCACGTACAGGGTGCGCGCATCGGGCGACAGTGCGATGCCGTTAGGAAGGCTGAGACTGTCGTCCAGCAGATGCACGCTGCCGTCGGTGTCCAGCCGGTAGACGCCGTTGTAGCGCAGCTCCTTGACCGGCGAATCGTTCATGCCCTTCAGGCCGTACGGCGGGTCGGTGAAGAACACCACGCCATCGCTACGGCGGACAAGATCGTTGGGGCTGTTGAAACGGTGGCCTTCGAACTGCGTCGCCAGCGGCGTCTTCTTGCGCGTGGCCGGGTCGAGCCTGGCGACGATGCGCGTGCCCGAATCGGCCAGCAACACAGTGCCGCCCGGTTCGGCATACAGCCCATTGGCGCCGGCTTCGCGCAGCGTGGCCTGCTCCGGGCCGCTGTAACCGGATGGCGATAGCAGGACCGACAGGCCTGCGTCCTCGGACCAGCGATAGAGCTTGTTTTCCGGCACATCGGTGAACAGCAGATAGCCACCGTTGCGGACCCAGGCCGGGCCTTCGGACCAGGTGAAGCCTTCGCTGAGCTTCTCGATGCGCGCATCGCCAGCGACCACCTCGCTGAAGCTGCGATCGAAGCTCTGCAGATGCCCGATCGCGGCAAAGCGCGGTGGCGGCACCTCCTTCCTGGTGCAGGCGGCGAGGATTGCCAGCAGCGGAACGGCCAACAGCAGATAGGGCGGCAAGCGCATCGGTCAGTCCAGTAACGAAGTCGGGCCATGATGCCACCATGTGTGTGCAGGCCTGCTGCGCACGCCGGCGGCCGTGCTAGCGCCCGCCAGCGTGCGCGGGTACCGCCAGCACCGCATCCAGCGCCGGCTTGGGCTGGTGATTGCGATCGAACAATAGCGGATAGTTGGTACGGCCCGGCACGGGGTAATCGTTCTTCCAGGACATGCCGTCGCTGACACCCCACACGCTGACGCGTGCGAGTTTGTCGCGCTTGCGCCAGAACAGCGCGAACAACTCGGCGTAGCGATCGCGCAGCTGCGCCTGCACCTGCGGAGGCAAACCCTCGCGATACGGGTCGAGAAAGCGCTTGAATTCCGGCAGCTGGAACTGCTTGTGTGCAAGCCCGGTCCCGATGACCTGGCCTTCCCTGGTGAGCGGCAACACGTCGATGTCCAGCTCGGTGATCATGACCTTGATGCCGAGCGCGGCGTAGGCATCGATGGCGTCTTCGATATCGCGCAGGCTGGGATAGTTGAGCCCCCAGTGTCCCTGCATGCCGACGCCATCGATGCGGATGCCCGATTGCTGCAGCATCCTGACCATGCGCACGATGCCATCGCGCTTGCTCGGCCGCCATGCGTTGAAATCGTTGTAGTAGAGCTCCGCATCCGGCGCATACCGTTGGGCAAAGGTGAAGGCGTTGCGCACCACGGTGTCGCCATCGCCGACACGCTGCACCCAGTTGGTATCGCGGTAACTGCCGTCTTCGTCGATGATCTCATTGACCACGTCCCAGGCCTGCACCTTGCCGACGTAGCGCCCCGCCACGCGCTCGATGTGCGCGCGCATGCGCTCCAGCTGCTGCGCCGGCGTATTGGGCTGGCCATCAGCGGTGGTGAAGAACCAGTCCGGCGTCTGGTTGTGCCACACCAGCGTGTGACCGACCACGAACATATGCTGCGCACGCGCGTCATCGACGAAGGCATCGGCGGCGGAAAAATCGTTGATGCCGCGACGCGGCGAGACCACTTCGGCCTTCATCACGTTCTCGGGCGTGAGCGCGTTGAAGTGGCAGGCGACCAAGGCCGCGGACGCGGCGTCGTGGCCTGACACGATCTCGGCATTGACGGCCGTACCGATCAGGAAGGCATCGGCATAGACCTGCTTGAGCGTCTGCCCCGGACAGGGAGAGGTGGCAACCGCCGACGGCGCAGCGCTGGCGATCGCGCTGCCACCCACCATGCCGGCCAGCAATAAGAAGGAAAACTGCGGAGGTGCGAACATGGAGGCAGCTCGATGAGGAAGGCATGGGCAACTGACCGGGACGCAGGCACGCACACTGGAGTGCAGCGTGCGTCGCGAGGGATGCGCAAGGCCATGGCACAGTCCGCCGGCGGCAAACTCTGGCGATAACGCAGCATAGCTGCTTCCGTCTCCAAGGGCGGCGACGACCTGGGTTGGCGCGTGCATGCCGGCAAACAGTGTGCGCCACGGCGTCCAGCGGTTGCGAGTACACATTGGCGCACCCATGTTGGCCTTGCCCCAACGTCCAACGGCTGCAGAGCGACATGGCGTGTCGGCGACGACGCGGCACGGAGCGTCTGCCGTCGCGTCGATCATTGCGCGAAGATCTACGTGCCGGCGGCAGTCGCATCGATCAGCGCGCCTGCGTTGTGCAGGGCGTACCGCACCCAACCAGTGCCTGTGCGCGGTAGCAGATGCAGGCACGTCACTGAGCGATGGATAGTGGCAGTGGCCGCAACGAGTTGCGTTGCACGAAGATGACCGGCGACGCGCCCCGGATCGGGGTCCACCCGGCCGCTGGCAAGTCCTACAACGAAAAACGCCCGGGAAGGCCAAGGCCTTCCCGGGCGTTGAGCACACCTTAGTTGTTTTGGGTGAAGCTGATGCGCGGCGACGAACCACCGGAAGCGGTGCAGCTGCCAAGGGTCAGGTTGTTCTGCTCAAACGTGGTGCCGGCGTTGCCCAGACACGTCGGGGCATTCGTCGTGCCGTCGTTGACGGCCACGTTCACGGTAACACTCGAGCCACGATTGAACGACACCACCGGATTGACGCTGCCATTGCCGAAGATATTGAACTCGGACTGCCGCCAGATCTTATTGATGTTCAATGTGGAGGCGGGTTGGTTCACGCTATAGGCCTGGCCGTTGACCGAGAACGAGACGGTGTCCACGCCACCAGCGGTCGCCGAGCCGGTCAGCTTGATGCTACCGATGTTCTTCACCGCGACCAGCGGTGCGTCCACTGCGTCGCTGTTGCGATAGCAGGCGTTCTGGTCGGGATAGGCGTTCCAGCCGGATGGACAGCCGACCGCGTTGTATTGCGAAGTGCTACCGGCGAAGAACCAGTCCTGGATGAAGACAATCGGAGTGCGGCCATTGCTGGCGTCGCCGTCACCATCGGTGGAGTAGATGAACTGCTCCCAGGTCTGGCACGTGGAGTAACCGAACTGCGAGCAGGTGGTGGGATTACTGGCGGTGTCGGTATTGATCTGCAACGAATAATCGGCCACGCCAGTGGTCACACCGCTCACGCTCGGGAACGAGCCCACCGCAGAGCGCGTGAACCTGCCGGTGCGTGCGGCGTAGTCGGTGCCGTTACCGACCGTGAAAGCACCATCGGTGTGCGCGGTGGTGGCGCGACCGTTGCCATTGATGGCGGCCGGTGGCACCGACACGAGCTTGGGTGGCGCTGCGCAACGTGTCGCCTGCCAGCCATTGTTCGGGAACGCCGAGCGGAAGCAACCCTCCATCGACGGCGCTTGCTGATGGATCGTCGCTTCCCAGGACGACATGGCCTTGGCGCGGCCGGCGGCGTTGATGGCCGAGCTCTGCGTCGCAGCCCCTGCGCTGGCCACACTTCCGATGATGCAGGCAACAAGCACTGACGTTGATCCAAAATTATTCATTCCCATTCCTTATGAAGGTGGAGTAAACGATCTTCCTCGCACGGCCAGGCCGGCCATGCGCCACCAGGAAGTAATGTCCGGGAAAACGAAGTTGAAGATGCAGCAAACGCATCAACTTTGGGCTGTGTCACGTTCTTGTGTTAAGCGCGCATCCGCGAGGTGTCGATGCTGCGTTACGGCATTTCGCAATCCGGGCGGCCGATGCGCGCAGACGACGTCTCAGCATTGATTGCCAGGGGCGATAGCGAAATACGCGCCCGACGGCGCCATGCAACGCACGCGTGATCAAGCCGATATCCATCACGCGAACTCCATGACGGGGCGGCTTTCATGGAACGATTACTACGGCATGGCCGATTGCTTTGGCCGCACCCGAGCACGCTCCCCATCTAGGCGGTGTTTTTTCTACGGCTGCCTGCAAGGTGAATTACTGCAGGCGACAGCTCATGCGCAATCTCATCACTGCGCCACGATCTGCGCCTGCGCGGCGTCCAGGCTGTCCGATTCGACATGCAGCGTGATGGTGCCACGCGCGCCGGACTTGGCACGCACGATCGCCAGGCACAGCCCGTTGAACGCATTGCGCTGCGGCGCGGCGAAGGATTCCAGGTTGGTGGGATCGCCGTTGTCGGTGGCGACCAGCTCGCCCGGGCCTTCGATGCGGAAACGCAGGCGGTCGCCGGCGGTCTGCGCAGGGCGTCCATCGCGATCGAGCAGGCGCACGGTGACGAAACTCAGATCCTGCCCGTCGCCACGGATGCTGCTGCGGTCGGGCGTCACCTGCATGCGCGCGGCGCTGCCAGCGGTTTGCACCCGGTCTTCGGCCCAGGGTTTGCCTTCCTTGTACGCCTGCACGCGCAGCTCGCCGGGTTGGTAGACCACCGCGTCCCAGCGCAGCCGATACTGCAGCGGGCCCTTGCGCTTGCGCCCCTGCGAAACGCCATTGACGAACAGCTCGGCCTCGTCGCCGGAGGTGAACACATGTACCGGCGTGACCTGACCCTCGCGGCCGGGCCAGGTCCAGTGCGGCAGCAGATGCGCCATCGGCAGATCGGGGCGCCAGCGCGATTGATACAGCCAGTAGCGGTCCTTGGGAAAACCGGCCAGATCGAAGATGCCGGAGTATGAACTGCGCGAGCTGTAGTACGGCGTGGGCTCGCCCAGATAATCGAAGCCGGTCCAGACGAATTCGCCGGCGACATACCGATGCCGGTCCTGTGCCGCGAACACCTTGTCGGCGCTGGAGCCGAAGTCCACCGCATGCAGTTCGTAGGCGCTGACCTGGTGCGCGACCGAGTCGCCGCCGCGCCCATCGCGCACCGGCGCGCTAATGTCTGGCGTCACCGGAAACAAATACACACCGCGGCTGCTCAACGCCGAGGCGGTCTCGCTGCTGAGAATGGGCTTGTGCGGGAACCTGCCATGGAACGCGGGATATTGCGGTTGTTTGCGGATGCGCTCGGTGCCTGCGAATTCCGGCGCGTCGCGGATGCCTTCGCCCTGGTAGTTAAGGCTGATGACATCCAGCGCAGCGGGCAGCGGCATCTCGGGCGAGGCGTAGTTCATCGCCACCGTGGCGGGGCGCGTGGGGTCTTCCTCATGCACGATGGCGTGCAGTGTGCGTGCGATCGCCGCGCCCTGCTCGCCGGTGTACTGCTCACCGACTTCGTTACCGACGCTCCACAAGATCACCGAGGGATGATTGCGGTCGCGCCGCAGCATCGCGCGCAGGTCCGGCTCGTGCCACTGCGGGAACACCAGGTGGAAATCCAGCGGGGTCTTCTTCATCTCCCAACTGTCGAACACCTCGTCCACCACCAGCAGGCCCATGCGGTCGGTCAGCTCCAATAGCTCCGGTGCGGGCGGGTTGTGGCTCATGCGGATGGCATTGGCGCCCATCTGCTGCAGCAACTGCAGTTGCCGCTCGGCGGCGCGCAGGTTGAACGCCGCACCCAGCGTGCCGAGGTCGTGATGATTGTTCACGCCGCGAATCGGCACATGTTCGCCGTTGACCAGCAGGCCCTTGTCGGCATCGAACACGATGCTGCGGATGCCGAACGGGGTTTCGTAGCGATCCACCACGTGCCCGTCCTGACTGACCTCGGTCACTGCGACATAGCGGTGCGGGCGCTGGGTCGGTGGCGGGCCCCACAGCCGCGGGCGGTCGATCTGCGTGCTGCCCTGCACACGGGCGCTACCACCGGCGGCAACCGCAACCTGCACCGCGACAATCCGCGCGACCGGCGCGCCGCTGCGTGTGCCGCGTGCATCGTCGAGCACATAGATCGCGGTGCTGACCTGCGCCTGCACCGCGCTGCGCGCGGCATTGTCCAGCGTGATCGCCAACTGCACCTGCGCGGTGCCGGCCGACACCTGCGGCGTGGTCAGCTGCGTGCCCCAATGCGCGACATGCAGCGGCGCAGCTTTGGTCAGCCACACATTGCGATACAGCCCGCCGCCCGGATACCAGCGCGCCGACTCCGGCGGGTTATCCAGACGAATCGCCAATTGATTGCGCGCACCGGGCACCACGTAGGGGCTCAGGTCCACGCGCCAGGAGCTGTAGCCATACGGCCAGCCGCCGACCAGCTTGCCGTTGAGCCAGACCGTGGCATAGGCCATCGCACCATCGAAATCGAGAAACAGCGCGCGCCCGCGATCGCTGGCGGGGATGTCCAGACTCTTGCGATACCAACCCACGCCCCAGCTTGGCAGGCGCCCCATGCCACCGTAGGGACCATCGGCCAGGAACGGCCCGGCGATGGCCCAGTCGTGCGGCAGATCCACGCGCTCCCAACCGCTGTCGTCGAACTGCGGCTGCACGAAGGCGACGCTGCTGCCGGGGTGGCCGGGCGGGCGTTTGTGCCGCTTCGCGGGATCTGCAATCAAGTTGTTGGCCGTGGGCAGGATCCACGGCTTGAGCACGCGGGTTGCGGCGGCATCGAGGCGCTGCGCCTGCTCGGGCTGCGCATCGGCCACCTTGCCGTCTTCGCTGCGTGGCACGTGCGGGCGGATGTCGTAGTCCAGGATCTGCCGATTGCCTGGAGGATCGCCCCGATGGAAGCGCCATTGCGCGTTGAGCGAGACACGCTCGCGCGGCAACTGGGTCGATGCCGGTGGTGCTGCCAGCGCGGGCACTACCACGCAGATGCGAAGCATCGCGACGCGCGCAAGGCGTGCGCAATCCCTGAGCGCGCGCATCACCCTCGCCTGCATGCCCGTGTGCGTCATATCGCGCCTCGCATCGACCGTGCCTGCAGGCGTGTCCCATCCGCACCACCTGCACGCGTGCAGGCATCGCTGCGTGCTGCCTCGCTCAGCCTCACAGCTTGTAGGCTTGCTTGGGCAGGCGATACGCCAGATCGATCGCAACCTCGACCGCCTCGTCCTCGTCCAGCCTGTGCTCGGCGACCAGCTTGGCGAGAAAGGCACTATCCACGCGCCGCGCCACATCGTGCCGCGCCGGAATCGACAGGAAGGCGCGGGTATCGTCGTTGAAACCCACGGTGTTGTAGAAGCCGGCGCTGGCCAGGGTCTGCTCGCGGAAGCGCCACATGCCTTCCGGCGCGTCATGGAACCACCAGGCCGGCCCCAGCAGCAGCGACGGGTAATGGCCGGCCAGTGGCGCCAGCTCGCGGCTGTAGCTGGTTTCGTCCAGGGTGAACACGATCAGGCGCAGGCGCGGGTCGTTGCCGAACCGGTCCAGCAAGGGTTTGAGCGCGTGCACGTAGTCGGTGCGCATCGGAATATCGGCGCCCTTGTCACGCCCGAAGGTCTGGAACAGCTGTCGGTTGTGATTGCGAAAGCAGCCCGGGTGCAGCTGCATCACCAGGCCATCGTCCAGGCTCATCGCCGCCATCTCGGTCAGCACCTGCGCGCGGAACAGCTCGGCCTGCGCCGGTGTGGCGGCACCACGCACCACGGTGTCGAACAGGCGTTGCGCCTCGGCCGGCGACAGATCGGCCGTGGCTGCGCTGGGGTGGCCGTGGTCGGTCGAGGTGGCGCCATGCGCGGCAAAGAACGCGCGGCGCTGCCGGTGCGCACGCAGATAGCCTTGCCAGCTCAGCACATCCTCGCCGGTGAGCGCGCCGAACTGCTGCAGCGCGCCGGCAAACTGCTCGTGTTCGGGGTCGACCACCGGGTCCGGGCGGTACGCGGTGAGCACGCGTCCCTTCCAGCCGCTGGCGCGAATGGCCGCGTGGTGCTGCAGCGTGTCCAGCGGCGACTCGGTGGTGGCAATCACCTCGATGTTGAAGCGCTCGAACAGGGCACGCGGGCGGAATGCCGGCATCTGCAGCGCAGCGGTGATGTGGTCGTAGTAATGATCGGCAGTGCCGGCATCCAGCCGGATGCGCAGATCGAACACGTCATGGAAGACATGATTGAGCCACAACGCTGACGGCGTACCGCGCAGCAACGTGTAGTGCTCAGCGAACACGCGCCACGCTGCGCGCGGGTCCACCGCCGCGCGCGACCCATCCGCACGCGGAATGCCCAAGGCATCCAGTGCGATGCCCTGGCTGTAGAGCATGCGGAACACGTAGTGATCCGGCACCAGCAACAACTCGGTGGCATTGGCGAACGGCGCGTCGGTAGCGAACCACGCCGGATCGGTATGGCCGTGCGGGCTGATGATCGGCAGTGCGGCGATCTGCGCGTACAGGCGGCGCGCGATCGCACGGGTGCCGGGGTCGGCGGACAGCAGGCGGTCGGCGTGCAGGGTCAGCGGAATGGAGGTAGGCATCAGTCGGTCGCCGAACGGGCAGGAAAGAGGCAGGGCACCGGGATCATCGCGCCGCGCCGTGGCTGGCAACGTAATCGCGCAGCCAAGTCAGCGCCGGCCGCTCGGTGGCATCGGCCCGGATCAGGTACGCCGCCTCCTTGTCGCGCCACAGCCCGGGACGAAAGCCCCACAGCGTGATGCCGCGCACGCCGGGGTGCTCCCAGAACACCGGGAACACGCGTTGGTAGGCGGCCAGCTGCTGCGCATCGGTGGGCCCGTCCAGGTCGAACTCGGTGATGTAGATCGGCAAGCCGGTCGCGGCCAGTGCATCGAGATTGTCGCGGTGCACCGACATCGCCACATTCGGGGTGGTTTCGAAGGCATGCTCTTGCACGCCGATCGCATCGACCAGCTGCTCGCGCTGCAGCAACTGCACGATCTGCAGGTATTTCTGCGTGGCCTGGGGGCTGTTGGTGATGCTGTAGTCGTTGATCATCAGCCGCGCACGCGGAAAGTGCTGGCGCGCCAGCCGGAACGACTGCAGCACCCACTCCCAGCCGCTGGCGCCGTTGCCGCCGAGCGCCTGCAGATAATTGCCGCCGCCGGTGTCGTCCTTGCTGGGCGGGTCGTTGAGCGGCTCGTTGACCACTTCCAGCAGGTCGATCTCCGGATAGCGCTGCGCCACCGCGGCAAACCACTGCTCGATCTCGCGGCGTTGCTCGGCCGGCCGCAGCGACTTGATCCACTCCGGCTGCTGATTGCCCCACACCATCACATGCATCTGGAACGGCATGCCGTTGGCCTTGGCCAGCCGGTAGGCGGTATCCAACCCGCTCCAGTCCATCTGGTCGCGCACCGCTTCCACGCTGCCCCACTTGCCGCTGTTCTCCGGCGTGAGCTTGTTCCAGTACTGCGCAAATCCCGGCGCCTGTTGCGGACTGTAGGCGCTGCCCAGGAACTTGGGCGCGCCGGAAGCCAGCGGTGCGGCCTGCGCAAGCGTTGCGACGTTCGCCGCCAACAACAACCCCACTGCCAATGTGCGTAATTGCATGATGATCCCCTCAGGAAGATGCGTTGGCTGTCGGTGCGGAATCTGCCGGCAGCTGCGCCGGCGCCAAGCGTGGCACCAGCATGTGCACCACCGCCAGCGCCAGCAGATACGCCGAGCCTGCCATCAGGAACACCGGCACATAACTGCCGGTGGCCTGCAGCAGGAACCCGATGAAGGTGGCGATCAGCATGCCACCGACCGCGCCGGCAAAGCCGCCGATGCCGACCACGGTGGCGACCGCGTGGCGTGGAAACATGTCCGACGGCAGCGTGAACAGATTGGCCGACCACCCCTGGTGCGCAGCGGTGGCCAGGCCGATCAGGCCCACGGCCAGCCACAGGTTATCGGCGCGTGCGGCGAACACGATCGGCACCACCGAGATCGCGCAGATCAGCATCGCGCTCTTGCGCGCGCGGTTGACGCTCCAGCCGCGCGCGATGAAGCGCCCGGCGACCCAGCCGCCGGCAATGCTGCCGATATCGGCCAGCACGAAGATCACGATCAATGGCGCGCCCAGTTGCAACAGACTCAATCCGTATTCGGCATGCAGGAACTTGGGCAGCCAGAACAGGAAGAACCACCAGATCGGGTCGGTGATGAACTTGCCCAGCACGAACGCCCAGGCCTGCCGATGCCGCAGCACCTGCAACCACGACAGCCGCCGCTGCACCGGCTCGTGCGCATCGCTGCGGATATGCGCCAGCTCTGCCGCCGACAGGCCGGGTTGCTGCTCGGGCGGGTGATAGCTGAGCCACCACACCAGCAGCCACGTGGCGCTGAGTACGCCGGTGAACAGGAAGGCCGCCTGCCAGCCCCAGGCGGTGGCAATCAGCGGCACCAGCAAGGGCGCGACGATCGCACCGATGTTGGAGCCGGAATTGAAGATGCCGGTGGCCAGTGCGCGCTCGCGACGCGGGAACCACTCGGCCACCGTCTTCAGTGCAGCGGGGAAGTTGCCGGACTCGCCCAGCCCCAGGAAGAAGCGCGCAATCGCAAAGCCCACCACGCTGGTGGCCAGCGCATGCCCCATTGCCGCCAGGCTCCAGATGCCGATCGCCAGCGCGTAGCCGACGCGCGTGCCGAAGCGGTCGATCACCGCACCGCTGCACAACAGGCCCAGCGCGTAGGCGGCCTGGAACGCGGTGACGATATAGCCGTACTGGATTTCGTTCCAGCCGATCTGCGTCTGCAGAAACGGCGCCAGCACGCCCAGCACCTGGCGGTCGACATAGTTGATGGTGGTGGCGGCAAGCAGCAGTGCGCAGACGCGCCAACGCATGCGGCCCAGGCGCGCCAGCGTGCCGGCAGCGGCAGCCGCTTGCGGCAACTCGCTCATGCGCGCTGGCGCCATAGCGCTGCTGTACGCAGCCTGCGACGGGCAATCGCGCAACGGCCACTGCAATGCGCTGCCACGTGTCGCGCGTGGCCCAGCCTCTGGCTACCGTGTTCTTCGGTTCGATTCATCGAGCACTGCACCTGCACGAAGGTGGCCTTGCGCCACGGGTGATAGCGCTACCATTACCACGCTGCTGGGCAAAAACCATCGCGCAGTGCAGCACGCCAGTGCGCCATACGCGGCCAGCATCATTCCGATCAGCGCCACTGTCGCAGCCGCCGCGATGCCTTCCGTCGCCTATGCTGCCCTGCAGCGTGCTGTTCTGAATTTGGTAGCGCTAACATCGGCCACCGCTGATCGCCCGTCTCCCCCATCGCACCATCGCCGCGCCGCTGTTCGGCAGCGGCACTCCCTGCGCAGGGGCGATGCGTGGGACATCTGCTCACCTGTTAGGGAAGGGATTACGGTGAAGAACAGCTACGCACAAACCGCGTTGTCCTGCGCGTTGGGGTCCATCCTGCTGGGCATGACCAGCACCGCCGCCTGGGCGCAGTCCAGCGACGCCGACAGCGCTTCCCCCGCACAACCGCCCGCGGCCGCCGCTGCCAGCGGCGATGCGGTGACCCAGCTCGACACCGTCACCGTCTCCGGCTACCGGCGCAGCATCCAGTTTTCCACCGACGCCAAGCGCGACTCGGTCGGCTTTGCCGACACCGTGTTTGCCGAGGACATCGGCAAGTTTCCGGACATGAACATCGCCGAGTCGCTCAACCGCATCCCCGGCGTGCAGCTCTCGCGCGACGTCAATGGCGAGGGCCTCAACATCGCCATCCGCGGCCTGGGCACCAGCTTCACCAAGACCACGCTCAACGGCGCGAGCATCGCCACCGCTTCGATCGGCCTGAACGCGCAGAACCAGAACCGCGAAGTCGATCTGAACCTGTTTCCCACCGAGTTCTTCACCCAACTCACCGTCAGCAAGACGCCCACCGCCAGCATGCTCGAAGGCGGCGTCTCCGGCGTGGTGGACATGCGCAGCGCGCGCCCGTTCGATCGCCCCGGCGTGCACTTCACCTATCAGGCCCAGGCGGACTGGAACAGCACCAGCGAAAAGACCACCCCGCGCGGCGCCTTCATGGGCAGCTGGACCAACGAGCAAGGCACCTTCGGCGCATTGCTGGGCGTGGCTTCGGTCCGCGGCAAGCTGGGCGTGCGCGGCTTCGAAAGCGTGGGCTGGACCAACCCCGGCCTCACCTACACCCAGTGCGGGCTCACCCCGCCTGCCGGCACCCCGGCCACCAATCAACCGGCCGCGTGCAACGTCAATGGCGGCGGCAACTGGCGCATCCCCGACCGCGTGCCGGCCACCGCCGGCAGTGGCCTGACCACCGGCGAGACCATCGATGCGGCCTGGCTGCTGGCGCGCAACCCGGGCCTGAGCATCGACCAGATCAGCGACGCGCTGATCCCGCGGCTGGGCCGCAGCGTGTACATGAATGGCGATCGCGACCGCGATGCCTCGGTGATGTCGCTGGAATGGCGCCCGTCCGACAGCATGCATTTCTACCTGGACACGCTGTATTCGGAAGCCAAGCGCACCACCGAGCGGATCAGCATGAATCTGATCGGCCGCAACGGCAACATGATCCCGCTGGGCATGCAGCTGGACCAGAACAACGTGGTCACCAGCGCCACGTTTGCCAATGCGCAGTACTTTCTGGAAGCGCGCCCGTACCGGGAAGAGGTCAAGTTCTGGAGCGTCAATCCGGGTGCCGAGCTGTTGTTCGGCGAGAACCAGGACATCAAGCTCAACGTGCAGGCCAATGCCACGCGCAGCTGGCTGGAGCGCGAGTCGCCCAGCATTCTGGTCACCTCGCCGTTCACCACCGTCGATTACCGCAACGAAGGCGGCGACCGCCCCTCGATTAGCAGCCCGCTCGATCTCAACGACCCCAATCTGGGCTGGGGCTGGAACGGCGGCCGGGTCAATATCCAGAACGAAAAACGCGTGACCGAGACCCGGGGTGCACGCGCCGATCTGCAGTTCGGCGAAGACAAGCGCAACATCAAGATCGGCGCCGCCTACGACCAGGCCGAGCGCACCATCCGCGGCTTCGACAACAGCATCGCCTGGGAGCAGGTGGTCTGCCGCGGTGGCGGCGGCAATGTCTGCAACGGCGGCCCTGGCTCGGCAATCCCGAATGCGGCGCTGGCCGGCTATCTGCGCCCCGGCCCGGACGGCTTCATCACCGCCGATTTCAAACGCTTCCTGGGCGACACCAACTATTACGCGCTGCGCGATTCCGCACCGGAAACCAACTCCGCCAATACCGGTGCCTCGGCCGGCGGCATCCGCGAAAAAAACTGGGGTTTCTATATCGAAACCAACGCGGAAACCGAAGTGTGGAACCGCACGCTGCGCTTCAATGCCGGCGTGCGCTACGTGACCACCGACCAGACCATCACCGGCCCGGTCACCATCAACGGCATCCGCCGCGTCCAGGTGCTGGATTCGGACTACAAGGAGACCCTGCCCTCGTTCAACGCCGCCTGGGACGTGGCCGACAACGTGGTGCTGCGCCTGTCCAGCTCGCGCACGCTCACCCGGCCTGACCCCAGCGCGATGCTGCCCAACACCAATTTCAGCGACCCCTCCGCGCAGACCGCAACCCAGGGCAATCCGAACCTGGCGCCGTACCTGTCCACCAACGTGGATTTCGGTGGCGAGTGGTACACCGGCGGCGAAGGCTATGTGGGCCTGACGTTGTTCAACAAGCGCATCAGCGGCTTCACCGTCAACGGCGTGCGGCGCATTCCCTTCAACGACCTGGGCGTGCCCTACGACAGCCTGCTGCCGATCCAGCAGGCCGGCCTGGACCAGCGCGGCGGCCCGAATGCGGCCACCGTGGATGTCCAGACCCAGGTCAACGCCGACGGCGTGCTCAACATCCGCGGCACCGAGGCGATCTGGGTGCAGCCGCTGGACCGGCTGGTCGACGGCCTGGGCTTCAGCGTGAACTACACCCATGTCACCCAATCCTCCGAAGGCGAAGGCATTCCGGCAGTGGCGGTCGGCGTCGCCCCCAACCTGTGGAACGGCACCGTGTACTGGGAAAAGGACGCCGCCTCGGTGCGCCTGTCCTACACCTGGAACGACGACATGGTGATCTCCGGCGCCAACCAGAACGGCATTCCCTACGCGCGCCTCAACGCCGATGCGCGCGGGCAGCTGGATCTGTCTGCCAGCTACACGCTGGAGTCGCTGCCGTCCAAGCCGCAGATCACCCTCAACGTCACCAACCTCACCGACGAGCCGCTGCGCACCACCTACGCCTGGCCCAACGCCACCTACGATCTGTACGAGCCCGGGCGCACGGTCATGCTCGGGATCCGCGGTACCTTTTGAGTGCTGTGTTTGCCGGTCGCGATCACCTCCCATCGCGACCGGCAGCCTGGCGCGCGCCGCGGCGTTTTCCGCAGCACTCCCTGAGCCCCGCCCCACCTCATGAACGATCGCTCACAACAGCTCTCCTTGCGCGAAAAGATCGGCTACAGCCTGGGCGACCTGGCAGCCAACCTGATCTTCCAGACGCTGGTCACCTTCCTGGCGTTCTTCTATACCGATGTGTTCCGCATCCCGGCGAGTGTGGCCGCCACCCTGATCTTCGTGGTGGGCATGCTCGGCGCGTTCGTGTTCACGCCCATCATCGGCATCCTGGCCGACCGCACCCGCACGCGCTGGGGCAAGTTCCGCCCGTGGATCCTGTGGACGGCATTGCCGTTCGGTGCCTTGTCGCTGGCCGCGTTCAACACGCCCGCACTCGGCGAACAGGGCAAGATCGCCTACGCCTTCGCCACCTACACGCTGCTGATGCTGGTGTACGTGGCCAACAACCTGCCGTACTCGGCATTGAGCGGCGTGCTCACCGGCAGCATGGAGCAACGCAATAGTTTGTCGGCGTACCGCTTTCTAGCGGTGACGTTTGCACAGTTCATCATCCAGGTGTTGTTGCTGCCGCTGGTGCTGATCCTGGGCAATGGCGACAAGGCACAGGGCTTTCGCAACACCATGGCGCTGTTCGCCGCCGTCGGCACGCTGTGCTTTCTGATCACCTTCTTCACCACCCGCGAGCGCGTGCTGCCGATCAGCGAACAACGCAGCAGCGTGCGCCAGGACCTCACCGATCTGGTCCGCAACAGACCCTGGCTGGTGATGCTGTCGCTGACCATCCTGGTCTTCATCAATCTCGCCATGAAGGGCGGGATGTACATCTACTACTTCAAGTACACCCTCGACGCGAACGCATTGACGCTGTTCCTCGACAACGCCGGCTTCAACCGCTTCATTGCTGCAATCAACAGCATGCTCACCGGCGCCGGCATGAGCGCGCTGCAATGGCCGCAGGACGCACCCACCTCGGCCTTCAGCGTGTTCAGCGCCGGAGGCATCCTGGCGATGATCGTGGGCATCGGCTTTTCCAAGCGGCTGGCCGACCGCTACGGCAAGCGCAACGTGTTCGGCGGCGCGCTGCTGATCTCCACGCTGTTCCTGCTGGCGTTCTACGTGTATCCGCCGACTGCGATCGCCTGGGTGTTCGCCTCCTACGTGCTGCACGGCTTCTTCTACGGCATCACCATCCCGCTGCTATGGGCAATGATCGCCGACGTGGCCGATTACTCGGAATGGAAGAACCACCGCCGCGCGACCGCAATCATTTTCTCGGCGATGTTGTGCGGCCTGAAGATCGGCCTGAGCGTCGGCGGCGCGCTGGTCGCCGGCATCCTGGCGTTCTATGGCTACGATGCCGCCCTGCCGCTGCAAAGCGATGCCGTGACAAACGGCATTCGCCTGGCCATCAGCGTGTATGCGTCCATCCCGTTCCTGCTCGGCACCGCGTTGCTGGCGCTGTACGAGATCGACAAGCCGCTGGAAACCCGCATCGAACACGAGCTGGGCCTGCGCCGACGCAGCGCCGCGCTCGCCACCAGTTGACGCCCTCTCCCTCCCACCTCATGCACAGGTACGCGCATGTCCGATGAACTGCACACCGCTGCACTGCAGGCGCTGGCGCGCACCGCCATTTCCGCACCGCTGGTCACCCATCTCTATACGGCCGACCCTTCCGCGCACGTGTTCGACGGCGCGTTGTACATCTACCCCTCGCACGACATCGATGCCGGCGTTGCCTTCAGCGACGACGGCTCGCACTTCGACATGGCCGACTACCACGTCTTCCGCATGGCCCATCCCGGTGCACCGGTGGAGGACCTGGGGCAGGTCCTGCACGTGCGCGACGTGCCCTGGGCACAGCGCCAGATGTGGGCACCGGATGCCGCGCAGCGCGACGGCAAGACCTATCTGTATTTTCCCGCCAAGCGGGCCGACGGCATCTTCCAGATCGGCGTGGCGGTAGGCGATGGCCCGCAAGGCCCGTTCGTCGCAGAACCCGAGCCCATCGCCGGCACCTACTCGATTGATCCGGCGGTATTTGCCGACCACGACGGCGCGCATTACCTGTACTTCGGCGGCATCTGGGGCGGCCAACTGCAGCACTACCGCGACAACGTCTATGCGCCGGAGCATCAGGAACCGGGCGACGACGCGCCCGCACTCGGCCCGCGCGTCGCCCGCCTGGGCGAAGACATGATCCAACTGGCCGAACCCACCCGCGAGATCATCATCCTCGACAAACACGGCACACCATTACGTGCCGGCGACCATGCCCGCCGCTTCTTCGAAGGCCCCTGGGTCCACCACCATGCCGGCCGTTATTACCTGTCCTACTCCACCGGCGACACCCACCGGATCTGCTACGCCACCAGCGATACCCCATACGGGCCATTCGCCTACCAGGGCGTGCTGCTCGCCCCGGTGGTCGGCTGGACCACGCATCACTCCATCTGCCTGTTCGACGGCCAGTGGTATCTGTTCTATCACGATGCCGTGTTGTCGGGCGGGCAGACGCATCTGCGCAGCATCAAGATGGCACCGCTGGAGCACGACGCGGATGGAAGGATCGCGACGATTCATCCATATGGGGAAGACGCGGTATCGCCCTGGTGAATGCCGTCGGGCTACCGCCTGCCGGAACTCCGACCAGCCCGTCATGGCTCGACCGCCGGCACTGAACGACACGTCCTGCCACCGCTGCGCTTTCGAAGCGCGTCGTGATCCTCGTTGCGGCTGATCGTCGACCCGGCGCTCACCACTGCGTGATCGCGCGTTTCCTGGCATGCGCAAGGCGTCGGCCTAGCGCTTCAACGCCGCCATGACATGTGGAGCGTTACGGTCATCCCGCTGGCACACCACGCCAGCGTGCACTCAGTCCGGAACTGCATCGCATGGGGTTGCATCCGGACGCACAGCAACGCCGTAGAGGCCTATCTACGGGTTCTTTCTGGTGGAGGTTGCCATGCGAGGTGGTTCGATGCTGTTGTTGCTGACGCTAGCGGTCTACGGGAGTGCCAGTGGGAGCGAGTCGCGTGCCGCCCTGCCCCGCGCAGACACCGTTGACGTGCCACGCTTCATGGGCGACTGGTACGTCATCGCGCACATTCCTACACGGCCCGAGCGCAAGGCCTACGATGCCGTGGAGCGCTATACGCTGCGACCGGATGGCCGCATCCAGACCACCTTCACCTACCGCAAGGGCAGCTTCCAGGCGCCGCTCAAGTCCATGCATCCGATCGGCCAGGTGGCGAAGGAAGGCAATGGTGCGCTGTGGAGCATGCAGTTCTTCTGGCCGTTCAAGGCCGAGTACGTGATCGCCTGGCGGGATACGGAGTATGCGCAGACCATCGTGGCGCGCAGCAAGCGCGATTACGTCTGGTACATGGCGCGCACGCCGCAGGTCTCCGATGCCGACTATCAGCAGGCCGTTCAACGCATCGCCGCCATGGGCTATGACGTGTCGCAGCTGCGCCGCGTACCGCAATCGCAGCGGTGACGCGGTGACGCGGTGACGCGGTGATGGTGCAACGAGCTCAGCGATGCAGTGACTGCATCGCCGGCTCTCGCACACGGGCTGCGTCATGCGTCCTTGTCATCCACGGAAAACTCCCAGCCGTCATTCAGGCCACCCAGGGGCTTGGCCTCCACGGCCAGCTCTTCCTCGAACGCCGAAATCGCCTTGTACGACGGCACCATGGTCGGATACACCGTCACGTCCATCGGAAACGCGGTGTTTTCCGGATAGTGGCAGCAACGCACCTTTTGCTCGAAGCGCAGCAGCATCACCGAGAACTCCAGTGCCGACTCCTTCCTCGGGAAGACCACGGAGAACGCAATCTCGCGCGGCTTCGACAGGTCCACGCCTTGCTGGGCAATGTGCCAGAGGGTGTTGCCGTTATCGTCGTTGGGATACAGGTCCGGATGTCGTTGCATATGAGCTTCGGTCTTTGGCGGCCGGTGGCCAGGGAAGAGCGCTGGCGCTGATTGTGCGCTCTGATCGCGTGTCGCCAGGATCCAGACCTCGGCTGCTGGAGCCTACCGTCTCCCGGTGTTCGAGGTGCCTGCTCAGGCAATGAACCTGCTACGCAGATGGCCGCACGATGTGCGACCACCTCGGGCAATTCACGGCAGCCAAACCAGATTCATCAACTGCGGATCGGCCGTCACCTTGACCAGCTTGCCGCTGGGGCCGAACTGCACCTGGTACTCGGAGAAGCTGTCGCGCCAGTAGCGCCACAGCGAGGCGTCCAGATTCGGGTTTTCGCTGCTGATCGGGTAGCCGACCGCCATCAGCACCTGTTCGCGGGTCATGCCGCCGGTGAGCTTGCCGTCATTGATGGCCTGGCGGATCTTGGGCGGAAAGGTGGCCAGCTTGAGCTTGGGGTCGGCGGTGACGACATAGCGGGCGGCGAAGGCGGTGTTGTCCAGGTCGCGGCTGTAATCGTTGCCGATGGACTGCTTTTCGCCGGCGATCTTGAGGTTGACGCGGTTGCGGCCGAAACCGGTGACGCTGACCGGGGTGCCTACGGGAAGCATGCGCTTGCCGTCTTCGGCGTAGTTGCTGTCGCTGATCCAGCTGCCGTCGGTGCGCAGGTTGCAGCACAAAAAGCCGTCGTACTTGGCGACGTCGGCGGCGCTGGCCAGGTTGGCGGCGGTGAGCAGGCTCAGGGCCAGCAGGGAAGAACGCAAACGCATCGTAAAGACTCCTTTCTCGACGGCCATGGCCGCGCGGCAATGATGGGATCAGGCGCGCCGCCGTTTCCCCAACGGCGCGCAGGCATTGTCGCAGCCCCGGACGGCTTGGCAAGCACGGGTGACGCGGCCGGCCCGTGGTTGTGTATGCTCGGAGCCGTGGAAACTCTCTCACCCGCCGAGATCGCCGAGCAGATCGCCGAGTTGCGACGCGCCCACCGCGCGTTGGACGAGGAGATCCAGCGCGTGCCCGCCAACATGGACGACGAGCTGCAGATGAAGCGTCTGAAGAAGCGCAAGCTGCATCTCAAGGACTGCATCACGCGGCTGGAAATGGAGCTGGTGCCTGACGAGCCGGCGTGAGGTTGATGCTTGCGGCCGCCAGGGTTTGCTTTGCGGTGGTGGATATCAGCGTCGCTGTGACAGGCAGTTGAGTCAGTTGGTGGCGCAGGCAGGGTTTTGTCGGCATGGCGCTGGCTTGAGCTGAGGCGTGTCGCATTGGTCGCTTGGGCCACACCCTCACCCCACTCCGCGCCCCGGCCCACGCCTTGCGACGCGGGCGCTCCAAGGCATGCGCGCCAGTGGCGCGCAAGCGGTGCCGCTTCGCCCCGAAGGGACAGGGGCTCGATATGCCGGCCTTGAAGAATTGTCGATCTCTTCGGCCGACCTGGGCAACGGATCCGCGCGCTTGTTCGCGTCAGCGGACGTGCAAGCGCCTCACCGCTTTTGCGCGTCAGGCGCCGACTGTCGTAAAGACGACCCGAGCCGCCGTCCTCAGCCTGCGCGCAGCAGGATCTTGCCGCGGCGGCCCGGTTCGGCGCTTGCCGCGGCCGCCTTGGCTGCTTCTTCCAGGTCGAACACCGCTTCCACCGGCAGGGCCAGGCTGCCGTCGACGGCGGCCTTGAGCAGTTCGCCGATCATGCGGCGCTTGTCCTCGGGCTTGGTGGCGGCCATGACCTTGCTGCCCCAAAAGCCGCGCACGCTGGCCTGCTTGAAGATCACATCGCCGCTGGAAATCTGCAGCGGCTCGCCGGTCATCGAGCCGAACGAGATCAGCTCGCCGCCCTCGGCAAGCAGCCCCATCAGGTCGCCGGCTGCGCTGCCGGCGACAGAGTCGATTGCGCGCACGATCGGCGCCTCGCCGACCAGCGCGCGCACGCTGTCCTGCCAGCCCTCCCGGGCGGTGGAGACCGCGTTGCCGATGCCCAGTGCCTGCAGCTCGTCCACGCCGGCGTCGCGGCGCACCAGATTGACCACGTTGATGCCGCGCGCGGCGGCGAGCATGGCGACAGTCTTGCCGACCGCACCATTGGCGGTGTTCTGCACGATCCAGTCGCCTTTTTCGACCTGCAGGAACTCGATCAGCATCAGCGCGCTCAGCGGCATCGCGATCAACTGGCAACCGCGGTCGTCGTCCAGCGCGTCGGGCAGCGGCACCACGCCGGACGCGTCGGCCAGGAAAAACTCTGCCCAGCTTTCGTGCACGCCGGCCGCGACCACGCGCTGGCCGGTCTGCAGGCCTTGGACGCCTTCGCCGAGGGCGTCGATCACACCGGCTGCTTCGCTGCCGCCGATTGCGGGAAGCTCCGGCTTGTAGCCGTAATTGCCACGCACCGTCCACAGGTCGTGGTTGTGGATGGGCGAGCGACGCATGGCGATGCGCACCTGGCCCTTGCCGGGCTGCGGAGTAGGCCGTTGACCGAGTTCGAGCACCTTGGCCGGGTCGCCGAATTGGGTGTGGATGGCTGCGCGCATGGAAGTCTCCTGCCGGGCACGCCAGTGATCCAACGCACCCGATCGTGATGAAAGGTGGCGCGATGCTATCGGTACGGCTGCAAGAGGCGGATGAAACGAACGGAACTGTTGTGTGAAGTTGCGGGCGTTGGTGGAGGACGCCTGGAGTGACTCTGGTCTACTACAGCGCCGGGGGTCGCGTGCTGACCGACCCGCATCCGCCCTTCGGGGCACCTTCTCCCGGTGCGAGAAGGGAAGCGTGGTGCGCACCTGCGCTTCCCTGCGGGTGCGCTGCCATTGCCCGGCATCACCTACCGCAGGAAGACGCTGGCGTTTGTACTGCGGCCTTACTCGGCCGGCGGCAGCACCACGTCCGGCTTGACCGCTTCGGGGCTGACCCGCTCGATGGTGTGGCGCAATTCGCGGCCAAGGATGAACTTGGCGTCCTTGGCCCAGGCATCCAGGCGCTCGTCGAACAGCAGCTTGCTGTTCTCGTCCGGCCACACCAGGCGCAGCTCGCGCAGTTTCTGGATGAAGCTGCGGAACAGGGTCTTGTCGAAGAACTCCGGGGCGGCCGGGGCGTACAACAGGCTCAGGCGCTGCGCGGCCTGCTGGCACAGGCTTTCCAGTTCGCCTGCACCGAGCACGCCGGGGCCATTCTTCACCAGCACCGAGATGGCGATGTAATAGCGCTCGAAGGCCTGCTGCAGCGAATGGCCGATCGCACGCAGGCGGAACACCTCGTCGGTCTGCCCGGTATTGCGGGTGAGGATGCCGCCATCGTCGTCGGTGACGTTGAGCAGCAGGCCTTCGCGCACGAACATGTCGATGGTCTGCTCGATACGCTCGGCAAAGCGGTCCTCGCTCCACGGCAGGAACAACTCCGCCTGCAGGAACGGGTACACGGTGCGCCCCAGGCGCAGCAGACCGGCACGGCTCATGCGGCGGTTGTTCTGGAAGCAACACGCCACCCAAGAGGAGGCCGTGAACAGGTGCAGCACGTTGTTGCGGAAGTAGCTCAGCAACACCGCGGTGTCGCCGCTGACGCTCAGCACATCGCCCAGCGGGTGCGACACGCGCGTGAGCACGTTGATCTCTTCGGCGTGGGTGATGATGCGCGCCGGGGTGTGCGGGGTGACGGTGACGCGGTCCGAATACGGCATCTCCGCCAGCAGCTTCTTGCACAGCTCGATCTGCGCGATCAGGTCGGCCTCGCCCATCGCGTGCTTGGGCGTGGATAACAGTGCCAGCGCCAGCAGGTTGATCGGATTGACGTCGGCGGCGCAGTTGATGCGGGTCTGGATCTGGGTGGACAGCGTGTCCACCGCCGGTGCCAGCCAGGTGGGCTTTTCGTCATCGGGCAGCGGTTGGCCGTCCCAGTCGGGCGCGTGCTTGGCCAGCACGTCGTTGAGCGCGATCGGCTCGCCGAAGTTCACCACCACCTGGCCGTAGTTTTGCTTGAGCACCTTGGGGATGGACCACAGCAGGCCCCAGATGGATTCCTTCTCCTTGGGCCGGCCGGTGAGCTCGTCCAGGTAGCTGTTGCCTTCCATCAGCTTCTCGTAGCCGATGTAGACCGGCTGGAACAGCACCGGCTTGCGCGGCTGGCGCAGGTAGGCGCGCAGCGTCATCGCGATCATGCCGCCCTTGGGCTGCAGCAGGCGCCCGGTGCGCGAGCGCCCGCCTTCGACGAAGTATTCGATCGAATAACCGCCGGCCACCAGCTGGGCGACGTACTCGCTGAGCACCGCCGAATACAGCGCATTGCCCTTGATCGAGCGGCGGATGAAGAACGCGCCGCCCTTGCGCAGCAGCGTGCCGACCACCGGCAGATTGAGGTTGATGCCGGCCACGATGTGCGGCGGCACGATGCCGCGTTCGTACAGCAGGTAGCTCAGCAGCAGGTAATCCATGTGGCTGCGGTGGCTGGGCACGTAGACCACTTCGTGCCCGGGCGCGGCCTGCTTGAGCTTGTCCAGGTGATGCACCAGCACGCCGGCGTAGATGCGGTTCCACACGTGGGTGAGCAGGAAGCTGGCCGAGCGCACCACCGGACTGGAATAGTCGGCGGCGATTTCCCAGGCGTAGGCATGCGCCTTGCGCCAGGCATCGACCGGCTTGGAGTTGTCGCGCTTGGCCTGGGTGGCGATGGCCTCGCGCACCGAGTCGGCCGCCAGCACCTGGTCCACCAGCAGGCGGCGGGTGGACAGGTCCGGCCCGATCACCGCCTCACGGATACGGCGGAAATGCGTGCGCAGCACGCGCTGCAGCTTGCGCAGGGTGCGCTCGGGCGGCAGGCCTTCGGCCATGGTCTGGCGCAGCGAGATCGGCGGGGCAAAGCGCACGATGGTGGTGCGGCCATTGAGCAGCACCGCCAGCAGGCGCCGGAAGCGGCCGACCAGCGCCCAGTTTTCCGAGAACAGCACCGCAAACCAGCCGCTCTGCTTGTCCGGCGCGCGGCCGACGAAGATCGACACCGGCACCAGGTGCACGTCCAGGTCGGCGCGCACGCGATGCGCCTGCAGCAGCTTGGCCAGCGAATCCGAATGGGTCTTGCCGCCGCGCTGCTCGGGGATCAGCGAATTGCTGCTGCTGCGCCGCGACAGCGCCAGGTAGGCGCGCTTGCGCTGCAGCGGGTCGCCCGGCAGCGGCACCAGTGGCGAGGGCAGCCCGGCCTCGCGGCAGGCCTTGTCCAGGATCAGCGCGCTGGACAGGCCGTAGTCCTCCAACACGTAGACCACCGGCGTGCCGTCGTCGTAGCGGCTCGGCTGGTCCGGTTCGATGGTCAGGCTCAGCCAGGGGTCGGCCAGGCGGCCGAGCAGGCGCGCCCACCACGGGCGTTTGGCGCTGCGGGCAGCGGCGACGGCGGGCGCGATCGACGGCGCAGCGTCCGGCGGAACCGGAACGGCGGCCGTGGCACCGAGATCGGCGGCGGCAGCGCTGGGCGGGGCGGGCTGGCCGTCCGGGAACGGCAGGGGATTCTGTTCTGGCATCACGGTCATTATCGCCCAGCCGGGCGTTGCCCGGTGGCGGCGGGCGTGGCGGGCGCGGCCGCCGGGGTGTCAGGCCTTGCAGTGGCGTCGGGTGCGGGCGCCGCCGGCGCAGCGCCGAGCAGCGCCTGCACTTCGTCCTGGGTCTGCTGCTGGTACCAGTGGCCGTCGCGCTTGATCAGGCCGATGCTCAGGTCGATGTCGTGCGCGGCCAGCGGATAGCGCAGCCGCACCTGGGCGCGGTCGCCGTCTTGCTTGATCAAGCCGGTGCGCAGCGCATCCAGGCTGCTGTCCAGCGACAAGCCGTAACGCTCCAGCACCTGCTTGGCCGCGGCCCAGAACGGCCCCAGCCGGCGCAGGCTCTCTTCCATCCCCAAGCGCTGCAGATCGGCGTCCGAGCCGATGCCGGTGGCGCGGGCGGCAGTCACCAAGTCGGCGATGCTGGCCTTGGCGCGCGCGCGGTCGGCCAGCGGCGCGGTGGCCGCCCAGGCGCTGAGGGCATCGACCAGCTGCACGTAATGGGCGCGTTGCTCGGGCTGGTAGTCGCTGCGGCTGCGCAGGTATTGCACGCCGAACTGGCCCAGCGACTGCGCGGCCTGGCGGATGCCCTGCGACTGGCCGGCCAGCTGTGCATCGAAGGCCTGCTGCAGCTGGCGTTCGGCGCCGGGCGCCGACAAGGTACCGAGCAGGCTGCCGACCTCGTTGGGCAGTGGCAGCTCGGTCAGCGGCCAGCGGCTGGCACCGCTGCGCCAAGCCGCCTCCAGCTGGGTGTATTGCGCGGGGGTGACCCGGATCCGCGCATAGGCGACCAGGTCGTTGCGCCGCAATGGCAGGGTCATCGACTGCATCGCGGCGGCCGGCTCGGCGCTGGCGCCCGGCAAGGCGGCGGTCTTGTCGGCGCGCTGGCAGCTGCCCAGGCATAGCGCTGCCAGCAGCACCCACGCGATGGACTGGAACCGGCCGGCGCGGACGGTGGATGGCGACATGCGCACGCTGTTCCCCTGATCGATCGGCGCATCTTGCTGTCTGAACGCACTGGCGGCAAGGCGCGCGACAACCGTGCGCCCGGGTACGGTGCGGAAACGTTAGATTTTCGTAGTTCCATGCATGTTGTCGCCCAGTGTCCGACATTGACTGCCGTTGTCCTTTCCGGACAAACTTGTCCAGGCGATGCCGCCAAGCCCTTGTGCCACCTGCGTTTGGCCCAATGGTGCAGCGCATCATGTAAGCGCTTGCAGTTCCTGCTAGCGTGCGCGCCATCTCGCTCTGAGGTCGCCATCGGTTGGGGCCGATGTCATTCATGTGCATGTGTGACACGAACGTTCTGCGCCAGCGGACCGTGCGACCCTTCCCGGCGTGCGGCGGCAGCCGCGTTGTCCTGGAGGTTTTGCCATGAGTCGGCCACGCTCCGAAGGCGGTAGCGTCACCATCAAGGACGTCGCGCGCGAAGCGCAGGTGTCGGTGGCAACGGTCTCGCGCACCATGAATGGGCACCAGCATGTGGCCGAGTCGGTGCGCGAGCGCGTGCTGCAGGTGGCCCGTGCGCTGCATTACATCCCGCACCACGCCGCGCGCAGCCTCAGCAGCCGGCGCACCCACACCATCGGGGTGGTGCTGCCGGACCTGCATGGCGAATTCTTTTCCGAACTGATCCGCGGCATCGACCAGGTGGCGCGCGAGCAGGGCTACCACCTGCTGGTGTCCAGCTCGCACGGCGACCCGCAGGCGCAGCGCAAGGCGCTGGAACGCCTGCCCGGGCGCGTGGACGGGGTGGTGGTGATGTCGCCCTCGCTCGGCGACTCCGGCGTGCACGAGGACGCCCTGCCCGGCGGCCTGCCGGCGGTGCTGCTCAACTGCGCTGGCACGGCCAGCCAGCGCCCGGTGCTCAACGTGGACAACTACGGCGGCGCGCGGACGATGACGCGGCACCTGCGCGACAGCGGCCACCGCCGCATCGCCTTCATCGCCGGGCCGGCCGACAACTTCGATGCGCACGAGCGTCTGCGCGGCTACCGCGACGAGCTGGCGCTGGATGCCGACGTGCAGCCGTGGGTGCTGCCAGGCAACTTCGACGAAGAGTCCGGCTACCGCGCCGGCCAGACGCTGGCACAGGACGCGCGCCCGGATGCGGTGTTCGCGGCCAACGACATGATGGCGCTGGGCTGCCTGTTCGCGCTCGGCCATGCCGGGCTGAAGGTGCCGCAGGACATCGCGCTGGCCGGCTTCGACGACGTGCCGATGGCGCGCTACGTGCTGCCGGCGCTGACCACCATGCGGGTGGACATCGCCGGGCTGGGCGCACGGGCATTGCAGCTGTTGCTGGGCCAGCAACTGGTCGATGCGCCCGCCCCGCCCGCCGATGCCGCACCGCCGGCGTTTTCCGAGATGGTTCCCGAACTGATCGTGCGCGCGTCCAGCGCGCCGCGGGCGGCGCCTCCCACCTGAAACGCGCCACCACGCTTTGCCGAACGTGTGTTGCTTGCAGTCCTTGCCGTTGTTGCCAGCTGTCCCGCTTGACGCAGTACCGACGCGCCAGTCACTCCGCTGGTTCGCGCTTTACCCCTGGGAGGGGGAAAGTCATGAAGAATTACCGCACCGTCTCCACCCTGCCGGCGCGCAGCCTGTTGTGCTGCGCCCTTGCCGCCTCGTTGCTAGCCAGCACCCCGGCCATGGCCCAGTCCAGCAATGCGACCTTGCGCGGCCAGGTTGCGGCGGCACAGGCCGGCACCACCGTGACCGCGACCAATGTGGCCAGCGGCGCCGTCCGGCGCGTACCCACCGGCGCCGACGGCAGCTACGCGCTGGTCGGCCTGCCCCCGGGCACCTACAAGGTGGATGCCGGCCCCGGCAGCGAGCAGACCGTGACCCTGTCGGTGGCCTCGTCGGTCACCTTGAACCTGGGCGGCGGCGCGGCCGCGGCGCCTGCCGGCGATGCCACCACGCTGGATGCGGTGCAGGTCACCGCCACCACGCTGCAGGAGGTCAAGACCTCCGAAGTGGGCACCAACGTGTCGCTGAAGCAGATCAGCACCGTGCCGCAGCTGACGCGCAACTTCCTGGAGTTCGCCGACACCGTGCCGGGCATGCAGTTCGAGACCAACTCCAACGGCAACAGCCAGATCCGCGGCGGCGCGCAGGGCAGCTCGGCGGTGAACGTCTACATCGACGGCGTCGGCCAGAAGAGCTACCTGTTCGGCGGCGTGTCCGGGCAGGAGCAGAGCGCGGGCAACCCGTTCCCGCAGCTGGCCATCGGCGAGTACAAGGTCATCACCTCCAACTACAAGGCCGAGTTCGACCAGGTCGGTTCGGCGGCGATCGTGGCCTCGACCAAGTCCGGCGGCAATGAGTTCCACGGCGAGATCTTCGGGCGCACCAGCAATACCGATTTCCGCGCGCGTCAGCCCGACGAACGCGCCGGCGCGCCCAACTCCGATGGCAGCAAGCGCAAGACCCACCAGGACGAATACGGCTTTGCGCTGAGCGGGCCGATCGTGCAGGACAAGGCGCATTTCTTCTTCAGCTACGAAGGCAAGGGCTTCGAGGTCTCGGCTGATCCGGTGGCCGTGCCCGATCGCTTCAGCGCGCTCAGCGACGACCTGCCGGCCGGTGTACAGAGCCGGCTCGGCTCGGTCACCCGCCCGTTCAACGAAGACCTGTACTTCGGCAAGGTCGACTGGGACATCGGCGAGAACGACCGCCTGGAGCTCACCGGCAAGTACCGCGACGAGGAAAGCCGCGACAGCGTCGGCGGCCAGACCACCGCGATCGCCTCCAAGATCAACCTCAACACCGAAAAGCGCTTCGATCTGCGCTGGCAGCATTACGGCGAGCGCTACGTCAACGAAGCGCGCGTGTCCTATGAAGACGTGCTGTTCAATCCCACCGCCTACACCGTGGGCAGCCAGAGCGTGTACACGCGCGGCATCGCCGAAGACGACGTGCTGCTCAACGACGGCGCCACCAGTGGCCTGGCGATCCAGCGCAAGGGCCAGAAGGGCCCCAGCTTCCAGAACGACTTGACCTTCAACAACCTCGAGTGGCACGGCAACCACGTCATCAAGATGGGCGTGAAGTACAAGGAAGTGGAGCTGACCCAGAGCGAGAACTCTGCGGCCAACCCGTCGTTCTACTACGCGGTGGGCGATGGCGCGGGCACCTCGGCCATTCCCTACCAGGTGCGCTTCAACCTGCCGTTCGCCGGTGCCGCACCGTCGGTGACCACCACCAGCAAGCAGCTGGGCCTGTACATCCAGGACGATTGGGACGTCAACGACAAGCTGCAGTTGAATATCGGCGTGCGCTGGGATGGCGAAAAGATTCCCTCGTACCTGGACAACGTGACCCCGCCGGAAGTGGTGGCGGCCTTGAACGGCCCCGGCACCGATCCGGCCGTGAGCGCCACCTACGCCGAGCAACTGGCCAAGGGCGGGGTGGACATCAACGACTACATCAGCAACGGCCGCAATCGCAAACAGGACAACAACAACTTCGCGCCGCGCCTGGGCTTTTCCTACGACTTCCGTGGCGACGAGTCGCTGGTGCTGTTCGGCGGTGCCGGCCGCAGCTACGACCGCAACCTGTTCGACGTGATGGGCCTGGAGCAGATCAAATCCGCGCTGGCGCAGTACACGATCCGCTTTGCCGGGCCCACCAACTGCATCCCGGCGCCGGGTACCTGCACCGCCTTCGATCCGGCGTTTGTGAGCAATCCCGACAGCCTGGGCAACCTGGTCGATGCGCGCGTGCGCAATGGCGAAATCGACCTGCTCAACAACGATCTGAAGACGCCGTATGCCGACCAGTATTCGCTGGGCCTGCGCACCCAGTTGGGCGACTGGAACACCTCGGCCACGCTGTCGTACATCCACAGCAAGGACGGTTTCATCTTCACCCTGGGCAACCGCTATGCCAACGGCGATTTCTTCCAGAACGGCGCACAGGCGTTTGAGCAGCGGCCGCAGGGCTTCGGCAACCTGATCATCGGCAACAACGGCGTGGAGACCAAGACCGGCCAGTTGCTGCTGTCGGCAGACAAGCCCTATACGCAGGAGAGCGGCTGGGGCCTGACCGCGGCCTACACCTTCTCGCGTGCGCGCGGCAATCGCGGCAACGACGATCGCTACGGATTCGATGCGGCCACCATTGCCGACTACCCGTTCCTGGATCTCAATGCGGTGCCGCGCCACCGCCTGGTGCTTACCGGCATCTACGACCTGTTCTGGGGCATCAGCGGCTCGGCCAAGCTGACCCTGGCCACGGTGCCGCCGCGCAACGAGGCGATCTCCTACGACCAGTACGGCGGCCCGAGTTCGGACAACATCCGCGTGGTCTCGGTGGATGCGCCCGGCGGCAAGTTCATCGCCGGCGGCGACATCTTCGGCACCCGCCAGCTGGACTTGTCGTTGTCCAAGGACATGCACATCACCGATGCGGTGACGGTGCAGGTGCGCGGTGATCTGATCAATGCGCTGAACTTCCGCAACTACGATCAGTACAGCATCGACTGGGGCAGTGCCGGCGTGTACGACCCGCGCGTGAGCATCAACCAGTACGGCGCGATGTCCACTCCGCCACGGACCTTGTTCATGAGCGCACGCATCATCTGGTAACGGCTGCGTTGGCGGCATCCGGCGTCTCGGCGCCGGTACCGCACCCGCTGCCTAAGCTGCATCGGCCCCACGGCAATGGGGAGGGGCCGGCCGCAGACTTGTTGCATCGTCCCGATTGAGGTGTGTTGCTGCGGCGCGACGCGCGATGCTGCAGACGCCACGCTCCGGTTGGCGACCGTTTTTGCTGTGTTTGCCGTCCCTGCTGTTTGTTTGTTGCCCGCTGTACCCGTTCCATCCACACCAAGCACCAACCTCGACGCGCCAGTCACTTCACTGGTTCGCGCTTTACCCCTGGGAGGGGGAAAGTCATGAAGACTCACCGCACCGTCTCCACCCTGCCGGCACGTAGCCTGTTGTGCTGCGCCCTGGCTGCCTCGTTGTTCGCCACCACCCCGGCCATGGCCCAGTCCAGCAACGCCACGTTGCGCGGACAGGTCGCTTCCGCACAGAGCGGCAGCGAGGTCGTCGTCACCAACCTCGCCACCGGCTCGGTGCGACGCGCACCGGTCAATGCCAACGGCAACTACACCATCGTCGGTCTGCAGCCGGGCACCTACAAGGTCGAATCCAACGGCGCCAGCCGCACGGTGACCCTGTCGGTGGCCTCCAGCGCCACCGTCGATCTCGGCACCGAGGCGGCCGCGGCGCCCGCCGGCGACGCGACCACACTGGACACGGTGACGGTCAGCGCGCCGATGATTCGCGACGTCAAGACCTCCGAGGTGGGTAACACGGTGTCGCTGCGCCAGATCCAGCAGCTGCCGCAGGCCACGCGCAACTTCCTGGAATTCGCCGACACCGTGCCGGGCATGGTGTTCACCATCGACCAGGATGGCAACACCAAGCTGCGCGGCGGTGCGTCCAACGCCAGCTCCAGCAATCTGTACATCGACGGCGTGAGCCAGAAGAGCTACGTTTCCGGCGGCGGCATCGCCGGCCAGGACGAGACCCAGGGCAACCCGTTCCCGCAGCTGGCGATCGGCGAATACAAGGTCATCACCTCCAACTACAAGGCCGAATACGGCCAGATCAGCGGCGCGGCGATCACTGCGGCGACCAAGTCCGGCACCAACGAGTTCCATGGTGAGGCGTTCTACCGCTTCACCAATCAGGACCTGCGTAAGCAACGCCCTGACGAAGCCGATGGCAAGGTCGATTCGCAGACCAAGGAATATGGTTTTGCGATCGGCGGCCCGCTGATCCAGGACCGCATGCACTTCTTCTTCGCCTACGAAGGCAAGGACAACGTCGCGCCCAAGAGCGTGCAGCCCAGTGCCGAAGCGGCGCCATTCATCGGCCTGCTGCCGTCGAACCTGCGCGACCAGTACGGCGCGTCCAACATGCCGTTCACCGAAGATCTGTATTTCGGCAAGATCGACTTCGAACCGACCGACAACGATCGCATCGAACTGGCCACGCAGTATCGCGACGAAACCCAGGTCAGCAATGTGGGCGGCCAGAACGCGCCCGACCGCGCGGTGGACAAGATCAACAAGGACAAGCGCACCAGCCTGCGTTGGCAGCACAGTGCCGACAGCTGGTTCAACGAAGCCATCCTCACCACCGAAGATTCGCGCAATGTGCCGACGCCGCGCGGTGTGGGCAACGGTTCCATCTACACCTACATCGACCGCACCCAGGCCGATCCGCGCCAGTGGGTGTTCCTCAACACCGGCGCCGCCAGTGGCGAAGACTTCAAGTTGCGTAGCCAGAAGGGTTGGTCGTTCCAGAACGATCTGACCTTCAACGCACTGCAGTGGCATGGCGAGCACACCATCAAGACCGGTGTGACCTACCGCGACATCAAGCTGACCTCGCGCGAATCGAGCTCGCTCAATCCGCAGTTCAGCTATGAAGTCGGCCAGAACGGCGTGGCGCCGGTGCCGTTCCAGGTGCGCTACATCCGTGCGTTCGACAACCCCGGCCAGCTGCCGGTGGTCGAGTCGCCGTCCAAGCAGTACGGCATCTATCTGCAGGACGACTGGGCCGCCACCGACAAGCTGATGATCAACATCGGCGTGCGTTATGACTACGAAGACACCCCGGCCTACACCGACTTCGTGACCTCGCAGCCGTTCGTGAATGCGCTGTATTCCGACGATCCGGACAACCCCGGTCAGCCGTGGGCCAACCGCCTGCTGCCCAGCGGCGTCAACGTGGCCGATTACATCAGCACCGGCAACAACCGCAAGAACTTCAAGGATGCCTGGGCACCACGTCTGGGCTTCTCCTACGACCTATTCGGCGATGAGGCGGCAGTGATCCACGGCGGCGCGGGCCGTTCCTACGACCGCAACCTGTTCGAACAGCTCGCGCTGGAATCGGTCAAGGCCGCGCTGTCGCCGGTGGTCGTGTACTTCAGCGATGCCGCCAGCGGCCAGGGCTGCTTCCGCACCGACCGTGTCTGCGCCCCATGGAATCCGGCGTTTCTCACCGGTATCGATCAGCTCAACACGATCGACGGCACCAACGACAGCTCCGAGCTTTTCATGTTCAAGAACAAGCTCAAGACCCCGTACAGCGACCAGTACAGCATCGGCATCAGCAACCAGGTCGGCGATTGGCTGACCGATGTCACCTTCCAGCGCATCCTGTCCTACGACGGGCTGGTGATGAGCCTGGTCAACCGCTATCCGAACGGCGCGTACTTCGATGCCAATGGCGGCGTGCCGTGGGGCGAGCCGGTGCCGGGCTATCGCAACACCATCATCGGCAACAACGGTCTGGAGCAGCGCAGCAGCCAGGTGTTGCTGTCAGCGGAAAAGCCCTACACCAAGGAATCGGGTTGGGGCTTGAACCTGGCGTACACGCATACCAGCGCGCGCCAGAACCGCAACATCGACGAGCCGTTTGCATTCGACAAGGCCACCATCCGCGACTATCCGTTCGTGAAGTCCGATGCGGTCTCGGCGCACCGCTTCGTGGCCTCCGGCTCGCTGGATGGTCCGTGGGGCGTCACCTTCGGTGCCAAGCTGGTGCTGGCCACGCCGGAGCCGATCAACACGATTGCCTGCTACGGCTTCACCGATCCCGATGGCGGCACCTGCCAGCAGATCGGCGTCACTCCGCCGGGCAACGGCAAGTTCCTGCTGGGCGGCAAGATCTGGGGCTACCGCACCGTGGATCTGCAGGCCACCAAGGACTTCACCGTGGCTGGCGACTTCAAGTTGACCGCACGGGTGAACGTGCTCAACGTGTTCGATTTCAAGAACTTCACCCAGTATCAGTACAACAGCTTCGGCAGCAATGGTCGGCTGGAGCCGGACATCACCGTGGTCAACGACGGCGAGATCAGCTACGTGCCACGCAGCGTGATTTTCGAAGTGGGTGCAAAGTTCTGATCCACTGCAACGTGCACGCGCATGCGCCTGCATGCGCGTGAGTCGAACGGGGCCGCGTGGCCCCGTTCGCCTGTCAGTTTCAGAGTGGCGAACAAAACATAGCGGGCAGTCGTCTGTTGGGTATCACACACGTGCGACGTAACGGTGTGCACGTGGTGCATGCTGCCCCGTGTATCGATTGCAACTGCCTGGCAATGATCACAGACGTTTTGTTGGCGGCTTCTCTTCTTCTCAGGACCGGACTTCCATGATCCCCGCTCCGCTTCGCAACATCGTCATCGTCGGCGGTGGCACCGCCGGCTGGATGGCCGCCGCGGCCTTCGCGCGCGTGCTTGGCCCCGGCTTCAAGGTGCAGCTGATCGAATCCGAACAGCTCGGCACCGTCGGCGTCGGCGAGGCCACCGTGCCGCACATCAAGGCCTTCAACAATTTGCTCGGCATCGACGAAGCCGAGTTCGTCCGCCAGACCCAGGGCAGCTTCAAGCTCGGCATCGAGTTCGTCGACTGGCAGCGGCCCGGCACGTCGTACATCCATGGCTTCGGCACCCAGATTGGGCACCCGCTCGGGCTGCTGCCGTTCCACCAGTACTGGATCAAGCAGCACGCGCGCGGCAAGGCGCAGCCGCTGGGCGCCTATACGCTCAACACCGTGGCCGCGGTGCGCGGCAAGTTCATGACCTCGGCCGGCGATGTGCCGGCCAATTCGCCGCTGGCCAATATCGCCTACGCGTATCACTTCGACGCCACGCAGTACGCGCGCTTCTTGCGCACTTACGCCGAGCAGCGCGGCGTCACCCGTATCGAAGGCCTGGTCGAGCAGGTGCAGCTGCATGCGGACAGTGGCCACGTGCAATCGCTGCAGCTGGCCTCGGGGCAGGTCGTCAGCGGCGACCTGTTCATCGACTGCTCCGGCTTCCGCGGGCTGTTGATCGAAGAAGCGCTGCACACCGGCTACCACGACTTCACCCATTGGCTACCCTGCGACCGCGCCCTGGCGGTGCCGAGCGAAAACGTCGGCCCGCCCACGCCGTACACGCGCTCCACCGCGCGCGCGGCCGGCTGGCAGTGGCGCATCCCGCTGCAGCACCGCACCGGCAACGGCTATGTGTATTCCAGCGCGCACATCAGCGACGACGAAGCCGCCGCCACGCTGCTCGCCAACCTGGACGGCAAGCCGCTGGCCGACCCGCGCCCGCTGCGCTTCACCACCGGGCGGCGCAAGCAGTTCTGGAACCGCAACGTGGTGGCATTAGGCCTGGCCAGCGGCTTCCTGGAACCGCTGGAATCGACCAGCATCCACCTGATCCAGGCCGGCATTTCCCGGCTGCTGGAGCTGTTTCCACGCGAGGGCATCAGCCCGGTGCTGGTGCAGCGCTACAACGACCGGCTGGCGTTCGAGTTCGACCGCATCCGCGACTTCCTGGTGCTGCACTACCACGCCACCGAGCGCGACGACAGCGCGTTCTGGCGGCACTGCCGCACGATGCCGATCACCCCTGAGCTGCAGACCACGCTGGACCTGTTCCGCGACAGCGGGCGCTTCTACCGCAATGCCGAGGAGATGTTCGCCGAGATCAGCTGGGTGCAGGTGATGGTCGGCCAGGGCATCCTGCCGCGGGCCTATCACCCGTTGGTGGACCAGGTGCCCGATCACGACGCCGAACGCTTCCTGGCCAGCGTTGCGCAGACCATCGGCCACTGCGTGGACGTCATGCCGACCCACCAGCAGTTCATTGATCGCTACTGCAAGGCAACGGCGCCGCGTTGAGCGACGACACCGCCGGCGCAGTCGCCGATCGGCAGGCAAAAAAAAGGACCGGGCACAAGGCCCGATCCCTTCGAAAACCGGGACAAGCCCGGTGGACAATGAGTGGCACAGCTTCCGACTGACATCGGACGAGGGGCATCGTACGCAGGCTTTAACGTTAAAGCAACACTTTAATTCTATCGCTTTAACTTATTGATTTTGCTCACTTGCATCATGCGCAGCATGCACCATCCCCATGCTCCGTCAGTGCTGCTCCGCTCCCAGCACTGCCTGGATCTCGGCCTGGATCGCATTCGCCGCAGCGGCCGGATCGGCAGCCAGGCGGATCGGCCGGCCGACCACGATGGCATCGGCGCCGTCGTGGAAGGCCTGCGCCACACCCACGGTGCGTTGCTGGTCGTCGCCGACCGGGCCGCCGGGGCGTATGCCGGGGCAGACGATCGAAAACCCTGCGCCGGTGGCGCTGCGGATCGGGCCGGCCTCCTGGCCGGAGGCGATCACCCCGTCGATGCCGGCGGCCTGCGCGGCCAGCGCGCGCTCCACCACCACCTCCACCGGTTCGCGGTCGATGCCCATCGCCGCCAGGTCCGGCCGGCCCATCGAGGTCAGCACGGTCACCGCCAGCAGGCGCATGTCGCCGTGGTTGGCCTCGGCGGCGGCCTGCAGCATGCCGGCGTGCCAGCCGTGCACGGTGCAATAGCTCACCGGCCACTGCGCCAGCCGGCGGATGGTGCCGGCCACGGTGGCGGGGATGTCGAAGAACTTCAGGTCGACGAACACGCGCTTATCGCGCCTGGCCAGGGCGTCGAGCACCTGGAAATACTCGCCGGAGGCCAGCAGCTCCATGCCGATCTTGTAGAAGGACACCGACTCGCCCAACCGGTCGACCCAGGCGATCGCCTCGTCGTGGCCGGGCACATCCAGCGCGAAGATCAACCGCTCATGCGCGGCCAGCGGCAACGGGGCGCGGCTCATCGGGCCACCTCCAGCGCGGCGCGCTTGGCATCGTGGCGCTGCTGCCAGGGCTGGGCGTAATCGTTGTTGAACTGCGCCGGCTCCCAGCCGCCGTAGCTGGGGTTGGGCAGCATCCACCAGCGCTCGCCGAACCAGTCGTGGTACTGCTGCAGCAGCGCGCCACGCGCCCGGCCGGTGTTGGCGGTGACCTGCACGAAGTCGCCGAGCTGGTCGCCGAACTGCATCAGCACGCGGTACTTCTGGCCGGCCAGCTGGCGCCGGCAGTTCTTCTCGCTGCCGTTCTGCTCGCAGCCCTGGACCACCGTGCCAAGGCCCAGGAACACGCTGTCATCGGCCACCGGCAGCCCGACGCTACGCAGGTTGGCCAGCGTGGCGTCCTTCAGGTGCACGGCGCGGTTGGAGATGTAGATCAAGGTGATGCCGCGGGCGTTGGCGGCCTTGGCGAAATCCACCACGCCCGGGATCGCGGTGGCCTTCTTCTCCGCCACCCACTGGTCCCAACTCAGCTCGTCGTATTCCTTGCCGTCGCGCAGCAGGCGCGCCTGGTACGGCGAGTTGTCAAGCACCGTCTCGTCCACGTCCAGCACCACCGCCGGCTTCAGCCCGGTGGCGGCATTGCCGCGTTCCTCGGGCACCAGCGCGTCCCAGTTGGGCTGCTTCAGCGCAGCGTCCAGCTTGTCGGCAGCGGCGCGGTAGGTCTGCTCGGCCACTGCGCGGTATTCCTCCGAGCGCTGCATCCACAGCACCGCGTTGAGGTTGTCGTCGCCGGCCGGCGCGGTGGCGGCTGCGGGCGGCGTAGCAGTCTTGGCTGCGGCGGCGCCGGCGGCCGCATTGGCGGACACGGCGGCGTCCTGCGCGCGCTGCGCCAGCTCCTTGTCGCCGGGTTTGCAGGCGCTCAGGGCCAGCGCGGTGCAGGCGAGCAGGGACAACGGGGCGTAAAGCGAGGGGCGCATGGCATCCACCAGAACAGGAGCGGCAATGAAGACCGCGATTTTAGCGGGTTCGCGCCGCCCCGCCCGCTCCGGCTGATGGCTATGCCGTCAGCAACGGCTGAGGCGAACGGATGGCTGCCGCTGCGACAAGGGGCGTATGGCCAGTTGACCGAATGGGTTTGAACACCACTGCGACGGATGCGTGCTTGCGCCAGTCCGACCCTGCTCAGGCTGATGGTCGCCGCACAATGCAGACGTGCACCATGCAGACGTCGATGTCGTAAGCCACGCTGCGTGATGGCCGCACCGGAAGAACGCAAATGCAAGATCGGCATATGCTTGTGCGCTGATTGCCCCGGAGTCGCCCCCATGACAGATGCACCTTCCCCGCCCGTCCTCGATACCGCCCAGGCCCGCGTGCTTGGCTGCTTGATCGAAAAAGAGGCGACCACGCCGGATGCGTATCCGCTCACGGTCAATGCCGCGCAGGTGGCCGCAAACCAGAAGACCGCACGCGAGCCGGTGCTGAACCTGCAGACCGGCGTGGTGCATCACGCCCTGCGTCAACTCGAAACCCTGGGGCTGGTCCGCCAGCAGTTCTCCTCGCGCGCCGAGCGTTACGAACACCGGCTGGGCAGCGTGCTGGACCTGACCCGCCAGCAGGTGGCCCTGATCGGCCTGTTGCTGCTGCGCGGCCCGCAGACGCTGGGCGAGCTGTTCGCGCGCAGCGAGCGGCTGGCGCGCTTCAACGATGCCGACGACGTACGCCACCATCTGGACCGGCTGATCCAGCGCGGCCTGGCGGTGCAACTGCCGCGTGCCAGCGGCCAGCGCGAGGACCGCTACATGCATCTGCTCAGCGGCGAACTGGATGTGGAGGCGTTGCAGGCCGCGGCGGCACGCGCTGCGCCAGGCCCCCGCAGCAACGCCGACAGCAGCGAGCTGGAAGCGCGCGTACAAACGCTGGAAGCCACCGTCGCCGAGCTGCAGGATGCGCTGGCCGCCGTGCAGGCGCGCCTGGAGGCGGCTGGCGCCTAGCGCGACGGTTCGCTCATGGAGATGCCCGCTTCACATCGACGCCCGCGCGGGGCGCGAAGCGCGCAACGACCAGCCAAACCGCCAGACGACGCGCTTGCCGCGCAGTAACGGCGCAACCTGCGGCCGGCCCGCTTACGTCGGCGTATCCACCTCGTCCCAGTCGGCGTCTTCGAAGTGCAGCAGCCAGTTGAGGGTGTAGTGACGCTCGTAGACCACGCCCGGCACGATGCCGGCCGGTGGCGGTCGCTCGCTCTGGCCGGCCTGGCGCACCGCCCAATGCAGGCGCAAGTGCCGGTCCAGCGCATCCAGCAGCTCGGGCACCGGTCGTAGCGTCAGCGACGGGCGCGTCGCGGCTTCGGCATGCTCCAGCGCGCGCTGGGCGGCCAGGGGCACATCGCACAGGCTGGTCGGCTCCGGCAGCGCCTCGGCCAGTCCCAGGGCCCACTGCAGCACGGCCAGGCTCTCGTAGCGCCAGCCGAAGTTGGCGAGCTGCTGCGGCTCCGGCGCAGGCTGGGCAAAAAAGGCGCGCTCCTGCGGCGACAGTGCCGCCACCACACCGGGCAGGCGGGTGTCCATCGCTTCCAACGCGGGTGGCGTATCGCCGGCGGCCAGCATCTCCGCGCGCAAGGCCACCGCAAACAACGCCAGCATGCGCTGCGTCACCGCCGCCGCATCGCGCACCCGCGCCTCGGCCTCGCCAGGCACCGGCGGCAGGCTGGGTGGCACGCGGATGCCTTGCGCGGTCAGCTGCGCAAGTTGCTGCGCACGCCGCTGCAAGGCATCCGGCGGATACGGCACCTGCGCCTGCTCATCGATCGCCGGCTCGCCCTGGCTGATCAGCACCCGCCCGTGCGGATCACGCACGCTACCGTCGGCCAGGAAACACACTGCGTTGGCCTGCTCGGCCCACTGCGCCAATTCCCCGAAGGCCGCATCGTCGACCTCGAAGGTGAAATGCTGGCGCACACGCTGCACATGCCGCATCAGGTGATAGCGCGGCTGGGTCATCTGGCCGTCGCCGGCCTGATTCACGTAGCCGACGAAGCCATGCAGATGCGTGGCCAATTCCGGATCGGCGTGATCGCGGTACTGCACGGCGGCGCGCGGCAGGAAATCCGGCCACAACGGCTCGCGCAGCGTGGAATAGGCGTTGACCAGCAATGGCATGCAAGTGTCCTTGTTGGGGCGACGGACACAACGACGGCGCTTATCGCCAGGCAGGTGCGGTGCGGTGCGGAGTCGCTGCGCCGTTCGTCCACCGAAGTGCCTGCGCGCGGTCCCCGCCAAGCTGACGACTGTTTGCTGCGTTGTGTCGGCCGCGTTCAGCGGTGAGAGTCGCCGCCAGGGTGCCGCAGGCCTGCCCGGCTGTCCATGTCGGCCGGAGCGAGCGCGATCGTGTAATACAGCACCGGATGGTCCTCCTGGCTCAACACGCGCAGGCCTTGCCGCTGCAATCCGAGTTTTTCCAGCGCGCGAATCGAATCGGCATTGTCCGGCGACACGATCGCGCACAGCTGCGGCAACCCCAGCACATCGCGCGCATGGTCCAGCACTGCGCGCCCGGCCTCGCTGACATAGCCCTTGCCGCGATACTCGGGCAGCAGTGCAAAGCCGATATGCGGCACCGGCAAGGTATCGCGGCGCAACAACCCCAATGTGCCGGCAAATGCCCCTTCGGCGCGCGTCTCCACCGCCCAGTGCGCAAAGCCGTATTTTTCCTGGTGCGCCTGCGCCCACTCACGCAGATGATCACGCGCCTGCTCGCGGGTGCGCACACCGCGGTCGTTGATGCCGGCGATGAAGCCGGGGTCGTTGACCAGCGTCAGCACTGCGTCGGCATCGCGCTCGGGATCCAATGTCCGCAGGCGCAAACGCGGGGTTTCGATCACGACAGTCACGGCGCACTCCGGCATCAGGGCAAACCAGACTGCCGTGCAGGCGGGTCGCTGGCAAGCCTGCGCGGTACGCAACAACCGCTAGTCGAACAACGCCTGGATCGCTGCCAAGCCCGCACTGGCGCGCTCCTTCTTGCGCTCGGCATCGGCCACCGGGTCGGCGCCGTCGCGCTGCAATTCTTCGGCCGGGATCTCGTCGAAGAAGCGGCTGGGCTTGAGCCGCACATGCTCGCCGAACTTGCGCGTCAATTTGCTATGGCTCATCCACAGCTGCTCCTTGGCGCGGGTGATACCCACATACAGCAGCCGGCGCTCTTCCTGCAGGTTGCCTTCTTCCAGGCTCACTTCATGCGGCAGCACGCCGTCCTCGCAGCCGACGATGAACACATAACGGAATTCCAGGCCCTTGGACGCGTGCATGGTCATCATGCGTACCTGGTTGCCGCCATCGTCCTTGTCGTTGCGCGACAACAACGCCAGCTGCGCGGCCAGATCGCTGGCACTTGCACCACGCGGGCCGCCTTCGAACCACTCGGCCAGCTCGTCCAGATTGCGCTTGCGGCGCTGGAAGCCGGTTTCGTCCTTGGACTGATTGCGCAGGTCGTTGAGCAGGCCGGATTTGTCGGCAAGCATGCGTACCAGCTCCCCCGCCGGCAGCCTGGCCGAATGCTCGCGCATATCGCGCAGGATATCGGTGAACGCACTCAGGCCGTTGGCCGCACGCGGCGGCAGGTGCTGCAGCGCACCCATCGACTCGGCCGCGCGCGACATCGGCACCGACTTCGCACTGGCAAGCTCGGCCAGCCGCGCCAGCGAGGTCGCACCGACCTCGCGCTTGGGCGACTGCACGGCACGCAAAAACGCCGCGTCATCTTCGGGGTTGACGATCAGCCGCAACCACGACAGCACGTCCTTGACTTCCTGCCGCTCCAGAAACGCGGTGCCACCGGTCAGGTGATACGGCACGCGCAGCAGCTGCAGCGCCTTTTCCAGCGGCCGCGATTGAAAATTGCCGCGGAACAGGATGCAGAAATCGCTCCACGGCACCTGCTTGGCGGTACCCAGGAACGAGATCTCGGCGGCGACCTTTTCCGCTTCGTGCTCGCTGTCGCGGCATTCCCACACGCGGATGCGCTCACCATCGGCCTGATCGCTCCACAGGGTCTTCAAGTGCTCGTGCGGGTTGTGCGCGATCAAGGCATTGGCCGCACGCAGCACGCGGTTGGAGCAGCGGTAATTCTGTTCCAGCTTGATGATTTCCAGCGCCGGATAATCGCGGCCCATCTGCTGCAGGTTTTCCGGATTGGCACCGCGCCAGGCGTAGATGCTCTGATCGTCGTCGCCCACGCAGGTGAAGTTGCCGCGCGGGCCGGCCAGCATTTTCAGCAGCCGGTACTGCGCATCGTTGGTGTCCTGGCACTCGTCCACCAGCAGGTAGCCGATGCGCTCGCGCCAGCCCATCACGATCTCTTCGTTGGCCTCCAGGATCTGCACCGGCAGGCGGATCAAGTCGTCGAAGTCCACCGCGTTGAAGGTGGTCAGCCGCGCCTGGTAGCGCTCGTACAGGCTGGCGGCTTCCTTTTCGCGATTGCTGCGTGCCGCCGCCATCGCCTGTTCGGGCGACAGGCCGGCGTTCTTGGCGCGCGAGATCAGGTTCTTGGCATCTTCGATCGCATCGGGCTTGGCGCCGTGCATCAGGTCCTTGATCTGGGCGGCGGCATCGTCGGAATCGAAGATCGAAAAGCCGCGCTTCAAGCCGGCAGCGGCGTGCTCGATCTGCAGGAACTTCAGCCCCAGCGCGTGGAAGGTACAGATGGTCAGGCCATCGGCGCCATCGCCACGGATGCGCTTGGCCACACGCTCGCGCATTTCCTTGGCCGACTTGTTGGTGAAGGTGATCGCGGCGATGCGCTTGGCCGGATAGCGGCCGGTGGCGATCAGGTGCGCGATCTTCTCCACGATCACGCGCGTCTTGCCGCTGCCGGCACCGGCCAGCACCAACAAGGGACCTTCGCAGTGCAGCACTGCGGCGCTTTGCGGGGGATTGAGACCGTGCATAGAGGCTTCCAACAGAGCAGGCCATTGTACCGGCGCCGCGCCAGGCAGGCCTGCGCCGCCGGTTCATGCAGATGGCTGTCACCGCCGGCCGCCCGGCCCGGTAAAATCCACCAATGGCCAAGCTCTACTTCTACTACTCGGCAATGAATGCCGGCAAGACCACCACCTTGCTGCAGTCGGCGCACAACTACCGCGAACGCGGCATGCGCACCTTGATCCTCACGCCCAAGCTCGATCACCGCGCCGGCAGCGGCGTGGTGGCCTCGCGGATCGGCCTGCGCGCGGACGGGCGCACCTTCGATCGCGGCACCGAGTTGCAGCAACTGATCGAACGCGACATCCAGGCCGAAGGCGCGCTGCATTGCGTGCTGGTGGACGAGGCGCAGTTCCTCAACCGTGGCCAGGTCTGGCAGTTGAGCGAGGTGGTCGACCGCCTGCGCATTCCGGTGCTGTGCTACGGCCTGCGGACCGACTTCCGCGGCGAGCTGTTCGAGGGCAGCCAGTTCCTGCTGGCATGGGCCGACGAGCTGGAGGAGATCAAGACCATCTGCCACAGCGGCAGCAAGGCCACCATGACCGTGCGCGTGGATGCACAAGGCCACGCGGTGCAGGACGGCCCGCAGGTGGAGATCGGCGGCAACGAGCGCTACGTGTCGGTCAGCCGCGCCGAGTTCAAGAAGATCATGCGTGGCGAAGGCCGCATCGACCCGCTGCAGATCGCGCTGCCGCTGCCGCCGGCGGGCGCGTAACGCTCCACGGCATCGCGCTGACTGAGGTGCAGCGCGACGCCGAGAATGTCGCCTGCCGCGGGCAATGCCGATCTTCTACGAAACCGGGCATCGGCATGTCGCCCAGTGAGAATGGCATCGTCATGCCGAAGCGGTTGCGCACCCGACGAAGCCTTGCCCACGCACAGATACCGTCCTTGTGCGGCGGCCATGACCCGATCCCGCCAGATGGTCTTGATGCGCGGATCGCGACACGCCACTTCCTGGATGATTCGGCCTTGCCGCGCCGGGTATTTGCCCGCCATCGGGCAGGTAAACCGCCGTGGTAACTGGCTGAAGAATTCAGCCGAAATGCCGTTGACGCGCTGCTCCGGTATGCACGTGTGATGCGTCGATAAACCCCTGCAGGCATTCGATCGCCGCTGTATTTCCGCTACACATCAACAGGCGTATCGTTGCGGTGCCGTTGCAGCGATCCGCGCGCAACCAGGCGCAACCACAGTCCTGTAAACTGGCGACCATCCACTTGTCGGGAGGCAATTCATGGGTCCGCTTCCTCCCGAGTTACGCGCAGATATCGCGCGTGTTGGCCGGCTATCGTCGGTCCCGGATGTCCTGACCATTCTCACCCGTCTGACCGGCATGGGGTTCGCGGCTGTTGCGCGCGTGACCGATACGCGCTGGATCACCTGCCAGGTCCGCGACGAGCTGTCGTTCGGCCTGGCGCCCGGCGACGAGCTGCCCCTGGTCACCACTTTCTGCGACAGCGTGCGTACCCAGGGCAACGCGTTGTGGTTCGGCCATGCCTCCGAGCACCCGGTCTTCCGCGACCACCCCACGCCGCGGCTGTACGGCTTCGAGAGCTATGTGTCGGTGCCGATCAAGTTTGACGACGGCAGCGTGTTCGGCACCTTGTGCGCGCTGGACCCGTTGCCGCGCGTCATGGACGCGCCGATGGTGGAAAAGGTCGAGCTGCTGGCGCAACTGCTAGCAGCGCAGATCCAGGCCGAACAACGCGCCGAAGAGAGCGCGCAGGAATCGCGGCGCGCACGCAGCGAACTGGGACGTATCGGCGCCTCTGCGCGCCTGCGCGAAGAATTCATCGGCATCCTTGGCCACGATCTGCGCAACCCGCTGCAGTCCATGCATGCGGTGGTGGACATGCTGGCAATCGACCCGCTTAACCAGCGCCAGGGCGGCGCGATCCGGTCGATGCAGCGCAGCCTGCGGCGCATGGAAGAACTGATCGACTTCGCCAACGATTTCGCGCGCGGTATCGAACGCGACTGGCTGCAACTGGACTACGGCAACGGCAGCGATCTGCTCGATGCCTTGTCGCAGGTTGTCGATGAAACCCGCGCCGCGTATCCGAACCAGGTGCTGTCCACGCATGTGGCCATCGACGAGCCGGTGCATGGCGACGCGGTGCGCCTGGCGCAGATGTTCGGCAGCCTGATGATCAACGCCGTGGTGCAGGGGCAACAGAGTTCGCTGATCAAGGCGGTCGCGGTCACCGAGCAGGGCCGCCTGCGCATCGAGGTCTGCAATCTGGACGGGATCGATCCACGCCGGCTCGACGTGCTGCAGGCCTCCACCCATGTGCACACCGGCGGACGCGCCTTGCCCGAAGTGGATCTGGGCCTGCACATGGCCGCCCAGATCGCCCGGGCCCATCAAGGCGAACTGCGCATTCTCAGCGGCAAGGACGGCACCTGCTTCCGGGTGGACCTGGCCTGCGTGCGCCCGCGTGCGCGCATGCAGTTGGTCAACAGCTCGACGTCGGCCTGAGTCCGAGGCGGCGCCTGGGCGCCGCAGCCGCGACTGTGCGGCTGCAACGCAGCCGCGCTCGACATTCGAAATCGGCGGCCTGTCGTCACTGCGCCATCCGCACCTGCCTGCCAATCGCGTCTCGTATCGGTCGCGCGATGTACCTGTGCGCTAGTAGACCTTGCGCTCGCTCGCCGGTGGCGGCGTCCACTGGTACAGCCAGGTCTCGGTCAGCGGCTTGCCGTTGGCGCGCAGGAACAGGCGGATATCGATCTGCCGGGTGCTGTCATCCGGCGGTACCAGGTCGAACATCGCCCGATAGCCCTTGAGCTCATGCAGCGGACGCGCCGACACGATCTCGGTGCTGCCACGCGACACCTGGAGGATGGCCTCGACCTTGGCTTTCGGGTCCTTGGCCAACGCAGCCAGTTCGCCCCCGGCAAAATCCACCGCAAACCGCCACGAGAAATGGCTGCGCTTCTGCCCGACGATGCCGCCCAGGCCGGTGCGCGTGGCCACGCAATGCGCCAGCGGCGAGCTGGCCGGCGGATGGGCGCCCCAATACAACCGGTACCCCATCAGCAACTCTTGCCCCGGCTGCGGCTTGTCCTGCGGATTCCAGAACGCCACGATGTTGTCGAAGGTCTCGTCCATGGTCGGGATCTCGACCAACTGCACCGAGCCCTTGCCCCAGCCGTTCTTGGGTTCCACCCACAGGCAGGGCCGCTTCTCGTAGAACACGCCGTCGTCCTGGTAATGGTCGAAGTTGCGATCGCGCTGCAACAGGCCGAATCCGCGCGGATTCTCATCGACGAACATGTTGAAGCGCAGCTGCGGCGGGTTGCACAACGGCCGCCAGATCCACTCGCCGCCGCCGGTCCACATCGCCAGGCCGTCGGTGTCATGGATTTCCGGCCGCCAGTCCCAGTCCATGCGGCGATCGTTTTCGCCGACCTGATACATGCTGGTGCACGGACCGATCCCCAATCGCTCGATGGTCTTGCGCGGATAGAGCGCGCTGTCGATCTCCATCACCAGCACCTCGCCATTGGTGATGGCAAAGCGATACGCACCGGCAACGCTGGGCGAGTCCAGCAGCCCGTACACCACCACGGTGTTCGAATCGTCGGCAGGCTGTTCCAGGTAATAGGCGATAAAGTCCGGGAACTCCTCCGGCCCGCCGGTACCGGTATCGATGGCCAGCCCGCGCGCCGACTGCCCGTACTGGCCTTCCTTGCCGACCGCACGGAAATAGCTCGCGCCCAGGAAGGCCGAGAAATCGCGATCGGTGTCCTTGCGCGTGTTGAGACGGAACCCGGCAAAGCCCAGGTCCTTGGGCAACTGCTTGCCGCCCAGCCCGCTGCTGCCGTAATCGAACGCCGCCGGGTCGTAGGCCAGTTGCTGCGCCTGGCCGTCGACGATGTCGTAGATATGCACAGGGGTATGGAAATACAGCCCCAGATGGAAGAACTTCGCCTGGAACTTGCCGTTGCCGTCGGCCCATAGTGCATGGTCCTGGCGGTAGCGGATCGACTGGTATTGATCCCAGTTCAATGCTTCCAGCGACCCGGGAAGCAGCTGCTTATGGCTCTTGTAAGGCGCCGTGGCCAACGCACGCGCCTGCCCCTTGAGCCAGCCATAGTCGAACGGCTGCGGCTGTCCCAAGCGACGCAGTCCAACGGCCTTGGCCGCCAACGCCCACTGTGGCAGCGCCGGCAAACCGAGCGCGGCCAGTGCGGCGGCGGCATTCTTCAGGAAGTGGCGTCGTTGCATGCGCATCGGTCTGCTCAGGGAATGGCCGCCATCATAGCCACAGCTCGGCACGGAGGTGAATGCGGAGGTCAGGGCGCCTGAGACGAAGGCGCGCACGCATTGGTCAGTTGCAGCTCCTTAGCCTTGCTGCACAGGAACTGTTGTTGCGCCTGCTGCGCGTCGGGTCCGCTGTAGCGCAGCAAGGTCCACTGCTCGTTTGCCTGCATGCGCTCGCCCGGCGCCAGCTGCCGGTACGGTGCGTGCACTTCCATTTCCAGCAGTCCGCGCTCGGGATGCTGCGGCGGCGCGTCCAGATACAGCTCCACCTGCCCTTGCTCCGGATGGATCGCGGACAGCGACTGGTGCGCAAAGCGGATCACCAGCACCTGGTCGCCCGCAAAGCCCGCCATCCAGCCTGCCGAAGGCTGCAACAACACCTTGCCGCGCTGAATCAGCCCGTCCTGGCGTGCATCGGCACGCAATGCAAACACGCCGCCTTGATGCCGGTAGGTCGGCGCAACCGTGCCGGCCTCGGTCGGCGGCTGAACACGGATATCAGCTGCATTGGCCACCGGTACGAATACACGCGTGTCCGCCGCGACCCGCGTGTTGAACCATAGATCCCAGGCGATCGGCTCCTCGCGAATATTCCGAGCGATTGCTTCCACCTCCACGGTATCGGCACGCGTGGATGCAAGAGCCACGCGCTTGCGTAGCTGCACGCCGGTGACCGGACTTGGCACGCCTTCCAGGATCAGGTGATCGCCACTACGTGTGACTGCACGTGTGGTTGCCAACGACAGATACGGATCCGGTGGCCAGACCGCGGTGGCCGCCTTGCGTGTCGGGTTGACCTGTTGATGCACCCACCACTGACTCTGCGGCCCTACCCAGACATCGTGGCCGAGGTACGGGATATCGCCTGCGGTCGCGGACACTTCTGGCACGGGCTGCTGATCAACCGCCTCACCCGTCTTCAACACGTTGGGGTGTCCACGCAAATTGAAGGACAGCACGCGCCCACCGAACGCGGGCGTAGCACTGAGTTCAACAACTCCGTTGTGCAACTGGATGCGCTCAACTGCAGGTTTGGTGCTGGACGCAAGCTCATCCGCGTATGCGCCTGTTGCCAGCGGCAACGCTGATGCACCCACAAGCATGATCGGCATAAAGTAGCGCAGTGAGGCAGGCATGGACGACTCCAATCGCAGGACGTCACGATTGTGGCGCGATGCACGGCAACGCACCATCAAGCAATTGGCCACTGTGGCTCCAAGCGCGCCGTTTGCTGTTACCCGAGGGCGACTCGCCAGCTGTCGTAGCTGACGCAGAACTGGAGGCTGGTGTTTCAATCAGCGTGGGTCACCTGGCGGGCGTTCAACGTTGGCAACTGCTGCACCACACCGTCGCACGTTGCCCGATCGTGGCGTGTTTCAACACACGTCCACACTGCTTGCAGGTTTCACCCTCGCGCCCATACACCGTGAGTTCCTGCTCGAAGTAACCGGGCGCCCCGTCCGGGCTGATGAAATCGCGCAGCGTGGTTCCGCCGCGCTGGATGGCGTAACCGAGGATGTCTTTCACTGCCGTGGCCAGACGCCGGTAACGGTCCAACGACACTTTGCCCGCTTCGCGTAATGGGCTGATTCCGGCGCGATGCAGGCTTTCTGCCGCATAGATATTCCCCACGCCGACGACGACCGCCTGATCCATCAGAAAGGTTTTCACTGCCGCGCGCCGGCCATGCGCCAATGCATGCAGATAATCGCCAGTAAATGCATCCGATAAGGGTTCCGGGCCGAGTGCCGCCAGCAGATCGTGCACGTGTGCATCGCTCTGCCACAACAGGCAACCAAACCGACGCGGATCGTTGAAGCGCAGGACACGGCCATTTTCCAGGCTGATATCCACGTGATCGTGCGCCCGCGGCGGGGTATCGCCGGGTAAGACGCGCAGGCTTCCGGACATTCCAAGATGCATCAGCGCGCTGCCGCCGGCATCTGTATCGATCAACAGGTATTTGGCCCGGCGACGCACATCGGTGATGGTCGCACCGGGCAACAAGCGCTCGATCTGCTCGGGAATGGGCCAGCGCAGGTCGGGGCGTCGCAGGATGACGCCATGGATGCGTTGGCCAACCAGATGCGGAGCCAGGCCACGCAAAGTGGTTTCGACTTCGGGCAGCTCGGGCATGCAGGTCTCCAATCGTCCAGGCCGGCGGTACGCCGGCACGGATCAATATGGTGGCCAACGGCAGTAAATCCAGCTCGTCGCCCCAGTCTCGTTACGGTGCTCGATTGCGCCTAGAGCGTCCGAATGCCGTGGTGAGATTCGGACCTTTGCCTTTGCCTTTGCCTTTGGCTTTGCCTTTGGCTTTGCCTTTGGCTTTGGCTTTGGCTTTGGCTTTGGCTTTGACTTCGGCTTTGGCTTTGGCTTTGGCCAGTTGGCTTAAATTTCGCACAAAAAGAAACCCTCAGTCCTATTGGACTGAGGGTTTCGGGTAAAGCCCCTGGCGATGACCTACTCTCGCATGGCTTGAGCCACACTACCATCGGCGCAGCTGCGTTTCACTTCCGAGTTCGGGATGGGATCGGGTGGTTCCACAGCGCTAATTTCACCAGGGAGACGGTTGGAGCAGCGCTTGATAGCGCTCGTCTCGCATAGGTAACTTGTGACGTAGCTTGCGTTTGGTGATCTACCAACGTTCGTTGGGACCAAGGCAACTTGAGGTTATATGGTCAAGCCGCACGGATCATTAGTATCAGTTAGCTCAATACATTGCTGTACTTACACACCTGACCTATCAACCACATAGTCTATATGGTTCCTTTAGGGGGCTTGTGCCCCGGGAAGTCTCATCTTGAGGCGCGCTTCCCGCTTAGATGCTTTCAGCGGTTATCGCTTCCGAACATAGCTACCCGGCAATGCCACTGGCGTGACAACCGGAACACCAGAGGTTCGTCCACTCCGGTCCTCTCGTACTAGGAGCAGCCCCTCTCAAACTTCCAACGCCCATGGCAGATAGGGACCGAACTGTCTCACGACGTTCTGAACCCAGCTCGCGTACCACTTTAAATGGCGAACAGCCATACCCTTGGGACCGACTACAGCCCCAGGATGTGATGAGCCGACATCGAGGTGCCAAACACCGCCGTCGATATGAACTCTTGGGCGGTATCAGCCTGTTATCCCCGGAGTACCTTTTATCCGTTGAGCGATGGCCCTTCCATACAGAACCACCGGATCACTAAGACCTACTTTCGTACCTGCTTGATCCGTCGATCTTGCAGTCAAGCACGCTTATGCCTTTGCACACAGTGCGCGATGTCCGACCGCGCTGAGCGTACCTTCGTGCTCCTCCGTTACTCTTTAGGAGGAGACCGCCCCAGTCAAACTACCCACCATACACGGTCCCTGATCCGGATAACGGATCTAGGTTAGAACGTCAAGCACGACAGGGTGGTATTTCAAGGATGGCTCCACTGCAGCTAGCGCCACAGTTTCATAGCCTCCCACCTATCCTACACAGACGAACTCAACGTTCAGTGTAAAGCTATAGTAAAGGTTCACGGGGTCTTTCCGTCTTGCCACGGGAACGCTGCATCTTCACAGCGATTTCAATTTCACTGAGTCTCGGGTGGAGACAGCGCCGCTGTCGTTACGCCATTCGTGCAGGTCGGAACTTACCCGACAAGGAATTTCGCTACCTTAGGACCGTTATAGTTACGGCCGCCGTTTACTGGGGCTTCGATCAAGAGCTTCGCCTTGCGGCTGACCCCATCAATTAACCTTCCAGCACCGGGCAGGCGTCACACCCTATACGTCCACTTTCGTGTTTGCAGAGTGCTGTGTTTTTGATAAACAGTCGCAGCGGCCTGGTTTCTGCGACCCTCTTCAGCTATAGCTCGCATGAGCCACCAAAAAGGGTGCACCTTCTCCCGAAGTTACGGTGCCATGTTGCCTAGTTCCTTCACCCGAGTTCTCTCAAGCGCCTGAGAATTCTCATCCTACCCACCTGTGTCGGTTTACGGTACGGTCTTCGTGAGCTGAAGCTTAGGAGCTTTTCCTGGAAGCGTGGTATCAGTGACTTCGCCATAAAGGCTCGTCTCGGTGCTCGGTCTTAAAGGATCCCGGATTTGCCAAAGATCCAAACCTACCGCCTTTCCCCGGGACAACCAACGCCCGGTACACCTAACCTTCTCCGTCCCTCCATCGCACTCACGCGAGGTGCAGGAATATTAACCTGCTTCCCATCGACTACGGCTTTCGCCCTCGCCTTAGGGACCGACTAACCCTGCGTCGATTAACGTTGCGCAAGGAAACCTTGGGCTTTCGGCGTGCGGGCTTTTCACCCGCATTATCGTTACTCATGTCAGCATTCGCACTTCCGATACCTCCAGCAGACTTCTCAATCCACCTTCGCAGGCTTACGGAACGCTCCTCTACCGCGCATAAAACAAGTTTTATGCACCCCAAGCTTCGGTTCACTGCTTAGCCCCGTTAAATCTTCCGCGCAGACCGACTCGACCAGTGAGCTATTACGCTTTCTTTAAAGGGTGGCTGCTTCTAAGCCAACCTCCTGGCTGTCTATGCCTTTCCACATCGTTTTCCACTTAGCAGTGAATTTGGGACCTTAGCTGTGGGTCTGGGTTGTTTCCCTTTTCACGACGGACGTTAGCACCCGCCGTGTGTCTCCCGGATAGTACGTACTGGTATTCGGAGTTTGCAATGGTTTGGTAAGTCGCGATGACCCCCTAGCCATAACAGTGCTCTACCCCCAGTAGTATTCGTCCGAGGCGCTACCTAAATAGCTTTCGAGGAGAACCAGCTATCTCCGGGTTCGATTAGCTTTTCACTCCTAATCACAGCTCATCCCCGTCTTTTGCAACAGACGTGGGTTCGGGCCTCCAGTACCTGTTACGGCACCTTCACCCTGGCCATGACTAGATCACCCGGTTTCGGGTCTACTGCCCGCGACTATGCGCCCTTATCAGACTCGGTTTCCCTTCGCCTCCCCTATACGGTTAAGCTTGCCACGAACAGTAAGTCGCTGACCCATTATACAAAAGGTACGCAGTCACTCTTGCGAGCTCCTACTGCTTGTACGCACACGGTTTCAGGATCTATTTCACTCCCCTCTCCGGGGTTCTTTTCGCCTTTCCCTCACGGTACTGGTTCACTATCGGTCGGTCAGGAGTATTTAGCCTTGGAGGATGGTCCCCCCATATTCAGACAGGGTTTCACGTGCCCCGCCCTACTCGTCTTCACTGGAGTGGCCCTTTTAAATACAGGGCTATCACCTTCTATGGCCAATCTTTCCAGATTGTTTTTCTAAAGCCATTCCAGCTTAAGGGCTGCTCCCCGTTCGCTCGTCACTACTTAGGGAATCTCGGTTGATTTCTTTTCCTCCGGTTACTTAGATATTTCAGTTCACCGGGTTCGCTTCCAGCAGCTATGAATTCACTGCAGGATACTGCCGAAGCAGTGGGTTTCCCCATTCGGATATTGCCGGATCAAAGCTTGTTGCCAGCTCCCCGACACTTTTCGCAGGCTACCACGTCCTTCATCGCCTCTGACCGCCTAGGCATCCACCGTGTGCGCTTATTCGCTTGACCATATAACCCCAAGTTGCCTCGGAGTTACATGCCGTGTTGTGTGGGGTACAAAGCCACCAACGCGAACATACGACTCAATTATTTAGGGACTCGAAGTCCCCGCCTTAGCCTCAACGACACGTTTAGATAGATATCTCAAACGCTCGCTACGTCACAAGTTATAAAAGAACATGTATCAGCCTCAACGCTGATCCATATAAATTCTTAAGTGTGCACTACATTCAGAGTGGTGGGTCTGGGTAGACTCGAACTACCGACCTCACCCTTATCAGGGGTGCGCTCTAACCACCTGAGCTACAGACCCGAAGTCTTTTCACTCAATATGGTGGAGCCTGTCGGGATCGAACCGACGACCCCCTGCTTGCAAAGCAGGTGCTCTCCCAGCTGAGCTAAGGCCCCAAAAGGGACTTCGCATACCGACCTGTGCCGGTATGAATCTCTGAATGCAGGTAATTTGTGAGGACGCCCGCAAGACGATGACGTCATGCTCAAAAGGAGGTGATCCAGCCGCACCTTCCGATACGGCTACCTTGTTACGACTTCACCCCAGTCATCGGCCACACCGTGGCAAGCGCCCTCCCGAAGGTTAAGCTACCTGCTTCTGGTGCAACAAACTCCCATGGTGTGACGGGCGGTGTGTACAAGGCCCGGGAACGTATTCACCGCAGCAATGCTGATCTGCGATTACTAGCGATTCCGACTTCATGGAGTCGAGTTGCAGACTCCAATCCGGACTGAGATAGGGTTTCTGGGATTGGCTTACCCTCGCGGGTTTGCAGCCCTCTGTCCCTACCATTGTAGTACGTGTGTAGCCCTGGTCGTAAGGGCCATGATGACTTGACGTCATCCCCACCTTCCTCCGGTTTGTCACCGGCGGTCTCCTTAGAGTTCCCACCATTACGTGCTGGCAACTAAGGACAAGGGTTGCGCTCGTTGCGGGACTTAACCCAACATCTCACGACACGAGCTGACGACAGCCATGCAGCACCTGTCTCACGGTTCCCGAAGGCACCAATCCATCTCTGGAAAGTTCCGTGGATGTCAAGACCAGGTAAGGTTCTTCGCGTTGCATCGAATTAAACCACATACTCCACCGCTTGTGCGGGCCCCCGTCAATTCCTTTGAGTTTCAGTCTTGCGACCGTACTCCCCAGGCGGCGAACTTAACGCGTTAGCTTCGATACTGCGTGCCAAATTGCACCCAACATCCAGTTCGCATCGTTTAGGGCGTGGACTACCAGGGTATCTAATCCTGTTTGCTCCCCACGCTTTCGTGCCTCAGTGTCAGTGTTGGTCCAGGTAGCCGCCTTCGCCACGGATGTTCCTCCCGATCTCTACGCATTTCACTGCTACACCGGGAATTCCGCTACCCTCTACCACACTCTAGTGACCCAGTATCCACTGCAATTCCCAGGTTGAGCCCAGGGCTTTCACAACAGACTTAAACCACCACCTACGCACGCTTTACGCCCAGTAATTCCGAGTAACGCTTGCACCCTTCGTATTACCGCGGCTGCTGGCACGAAGTTAGCCGGTGCTTATTCTTTGGGTACCGTCAGAACAATCGGGTATTAACCGACTGCTTTTCTTTCCCAACAAAAGGGCTTTACAACCCGAAGGCCTTCTTCACCCACGCGGCATGGCTGGATCAGGCTTGCGCCCATTGTCCAATATTCCCCACTGCTGCCTCCCGTAGGAGTCTGGACCGTGTCTCAGTTCCAGTGTGGCTGATCATCCTCTCAGACCAGCTACGGATCGTCGCCTTGGTGGGCCTTTACCCCGCCAACTAGCTAATCCGACATCGGCTCATTCAATCGCGCGAAGCCCGAAGGTCCTCCGCTTTCACCCTTAGGTCGTATGCGGTATTAGCGTAAGTTTCCCTACGTTATCCCCCACGAAAGAGTAGATTCCGATGTATTCCTCACCCGTCCGCCACTCGCCACCCATAAGAGCAAGCTCTTACTGTGCTGCCGTTCGACTTGCATGTGTTAGGCCTGCCGCCAGCGTTCACTCTGAGCCAGGATCAAACTCTTCACTTAAAATTACATGCCCGAAGGCAAATTACTTTAGCTGCAGAAGTTCAACCACTGGCAACTTATCGCTTGCAAAGCAATTAATATGTTGCATTTTGATTAAACGTCTGCAAGATGGACAATCATCCTTCCTGCAGGCGTCCGCACAAATTACCTGCGCACACTGTCAAAGAACATTGGGAAGTGGCCTCAGCGCCGTTCCCGTCAGCTTCGTCGTTTCCGTCGAAGCGAGCCGCCCATTATAGCGGACTTTTTCTTGCCGTCAACACCTCATTTCGAGGTGGTTGACGCTGCTTCGTTTCGACCCGAAGGTTTTCTGCGAAGCGAGCCGGCCATATTAGCAGGCTTTTCATCTTCGTCAACCCCTCGTGAAGAGGAAGTTGCCGCCGCTGCACTTCAATCCGCCGTAGCGTCTTTCCGTGTAGCGAGCCGCCCATCATAGCCGGCTTTTCCGTTTCGTCAACACCTTGTGATGTTTCCGATTCGCCCCGTTCGTTGTTGCGATGCTTCGAGAAGCGCCGCCGTCCTGAGCGAGGCCGCGCAGTTTATCGAGACTGTGCAGAAGTGCAAGCACTTTTTGACACTGGCATGACACGGGCGTCATTGCGCCCATGCGCCAGGCCTGATTCCACGCACTTTTCGGTGTATCCGGCCTGCTCTCTCTATCAGGGTCATAGGACCATGTGTCCGCATTGCAGCGACGTCATGCTTTCCAGGCAGGACAACAAGAGCGTCGATAGAGAGCCGACCACGCGAGGTGCTGCGCTATCGATCACCGGCGTGCTCGGTAAGAATGCATGCACTAGATAGAGAGCTCCAATGTCTCCCTTACGCAGCCTGCTTCGCGATCTGTCCCTGCCTGCGATTGCTGCGGGCTTCGTCACCGTGCTGGTGGGCTTTGCCAGTTCTGCGGTGATCGTGTTCGAAGCGGCGCGTCACCTGGGAGCGGATCAGGCGCAGATCGCCTCGTGGATGTGGGCGCTCGGCATCGGCATGGGCGTGACCTGCATCGGGCTGTCGCTGCGCTACCGGGTGCCGGTGGTAACGGCATGGTCCACGCCGGGTGCGGCCATGCTGATCGGCAGTGCGGCCGGGGTGCCGTTGCGCGAGGCAGTCGGCGCGTTTGTGCTGGCGGCGGTGCTTGGCATGCTGGCCGGCTTCTCGGGCTTGTTTGAGAAGGCGATCCGGCGCATTCCGATCTCGCTGGCCTCGGGCATGTTGGCTGGGGTGTTGTTGCGTTTCGGGCTGGACCTGTTCGTGGCGATGCAGAGCCAGGTGTGGCTGGCGCTGGCGATGCTGGCGGCCTATCTGGCCGGGCGGCGCTGGTTTGCGCGCTATGCAGTGATCGCGACCTTGCTGGTCGGCGTGGCGATTGCGGCCGGCAGCGGGTTGATGCAGTGGAAGAGCGTGCAGCTTGAACTGGCCCGGCCGGTGCTGGTGGTGCCGTCGTTGTCGTGGGCGGCGTTGTTCGGGCTGGCGATTCCGTTGTTCGTGGTCACCATGGCCTCGCAGAACGTGCCGGGCGTGGCGGTGATCCGCGCTTCCGGCTACGCGGTACCGATCTCGCCGACGATCGGCTGGATCGGGGTGGTCAATACGCTGCTGGCACCGTTCGGCGGCTATGCCTTGAACCTGGCGGCCATCACTGCGGCGATCTGCATGGGCCGCGAAGCGCACGAGGATCCGGCGCGGCGTTACACCGCTGCGGTGAGCGCGGGCGTGTTCTATGTGCTGATCGGCGTGTTCGGCGCGACCGTGGCGGCGGTGTTTGCCGCCTTCCCGCGCGAGCTGGTGATGGCCATCGCCGGGATCGCCTTGCTGGGCACGATCGGCAACAGCCTGGCGGCTGCATTGCAGCAGGACAGCGAGCGCGAAGCGGCCTTGATCACCTTTCTGGTGACCGCATCGGGACTGACGCTGGGCGGGATCGGCGCCTCGTTCTGGGGCCTGGTGGCCGGGACGATCACCTTGCTGGTGTTGCGACCGCGGGCCTAGGGCAGCGATCAGAACGACGGCGCGCACCGCCAGGCGGGCGCGGCCGGTGCACGGAACCGGCGTGAACCACTCGACACTGCGCTTCTTCCGCGCCGTCCGCACCCCGCTGGCGACTGCGGGCTCCGCTTCGCCAGCCACTCCTGGCCGCGGCAGACGATTCGGTTGCGGGCCGCGCTTATTCCGGGTCGCGTAGCTGCAGCAGCCAGTGGGCGGTGACGCCATTGGGGCTGGGCAGCGGTTCGAGATGGAACTGACGGTAGACCAGCGCGCCGCCCTGCGAGCGCAGCGGCAGGGTGACATAGGCGGCGCGCCCTTGCCGCAGCGCGTCTTCGAGCAGCTCCACCTTGGACGGGGCGGCATCGCTGGCCAGCAGGGACAGGATGTCGCAACCGATCAGGTCGGCCACTTCGGTCTGGCTGAGTTCTGCGAAGGCCGGATTGACGAACATCAGCCGGTGCGCGTCCGCGGTGCCGCGTTCGATGATGGCCACACCATCGCGCAGGCGCGAGAGCGAGGCTTCGAGCAAGGTGAAATCCTGCTGGAAGCGCTTGCGCTCCATCAGTTCGATCAGCACGCGCAGGCTGCGCGCCGATTCCAGGTGCAGCGGCGACCAGCGCCGCGCGCGACCGCGCACGGTTTCCTGCCAGAGGTCGAAGCTCTTGCGTGGCGACAAGCGCGAATTGGGAATGTCCTGCAGCTTGGCCAGCTGCGGATTGCCGGCCCATTTGACCTGCTGCACCTGCTCGCGGCGGGTCCACAGCAAGGCGCTGCGCGACTGCGGCATCAGCGGCACGAAGATGAAACCGGCGGCCAGCGGGGCGAGGTCGGCCAGCTCGGGGAACACCTCGCCGATCGCATCCACATGCAGGGCGCCGACCGCGTCTTCGCGCAGGGCATCGTGGTGTTCGGATTCAATGTGGTCGCGGATGCGGCGCAGCGCGGCCGCGTCCGGGGTGCTGCCATGCCGGCTGATCTCGCCGCCATGGAAGATCGCCACGCCGTCGGCGTCGACCACGTCCATCAGGTCGGGCGCCATGTCGGCGAGCATTTCCACGGTCATCTGGTCGGCGTCATTGAAGTCGGTGATCAGCTTCTCGCGCACGGTGAGCAGCACCGATTCCATATGCGCACGCGCCACCGCCTGCAATCCGCCGATGCGCCCGGCCAGCGCGCGGGTCACCGCATCGGTGGCATCACGCATGGCGTGGCTGGTGAAGTGCGGGCTGTAGTGGTGGCAGGCGATCAGCCCCCACAGCGCATCGTTGACGACGATCGAGGACACCAGCGTGGCGGTCACGCCCATGTTGGCCAGGTATTCCAGATGCACCGGCGAGACGCTGCGCAGGCTGACATCGCTCAGGTCCACCGGGGTGCCCAGGCGCGGATGCAGCGTGGGTTCGATCGGCGAGGCCCGATAGCCGACGTCGGCAATCTGGCGGACGCGGTTGCGCAGGTACAGCGCGCGCGCCTGGGCCGGGATGTCGGTGGCTGGGTAATGCAGGCCGAGATAGGCGTCCAGCTCGGGCTGGCGCGCTTCGGCGATGACGTCGCCGTTCCACTCTTCGTCGAAGCGGTACACCATCACCCGGTCGAAGCCGATCATGCTGCGCAGCCCCTTGGCGGCGCGCACGGCGGCTTCGGCGATGCCGGGATCGCGCTCGATGCTGCGCAGCAGCGGCAGCGCTTCGCGCAGGGTGACGTCCATCAGGCGTGCATCGCGCGGCTCGATTTCCACCAGCCACTGCTCCGGATACAGATGCCAGGCGGCCACCCAGGGGTGGTCGGTGGGTGCTGCACGCAGGGGAAAACGCACGTCGGCATGCAGCAGGTGCTGCGCCTGGTCCTCCACCGCAAACGGCTGCTCGCCGGGCAGTTCCAGCACGTGGGTATAGACCATGCCCAGCAGCTCGGCCAGCGGCACGCCGAGCAGGTCGGCGGCGGTGGTGCTGGCCTGCACGATGCGGCCGTCGGCCGGCTCGATCACCAGCAGCACGCCGTATGGCTGGATCAGGCCGGGGATATGGATCGGCTCACGCGCACAGACATCCATATCCAGGGGTTCGGTGGGCTGATTCACGGGCGCGGCTCCGCTGCAAGACAGGTATGGAAGTGGGCGAACATGCGCTGCGCACCGTCGATGGCGGACGCGCGCGCGGAAGAGGTGTCCAGGCGTTGGTCGAGCACGGCCTGGAAACGGCGCCAGCCGGCCGGATCGTCGTTGGCCAGTTCGAAATAGCGCAAGGCATCAGCCAGCGCAGGCTGCTGCTTGCGCAAGGTGCGCGCGATCATTCGCCCGCCGAGTTGCGAGCCTTCGATGACGTAGAGCATGCCCCAGCGCGCGGCATCGTTGCCGGCGGCAGGCGCCGCGATGGGCGCCTGCGGCGGCTGCCCGAGCGTGTGCAGGTCCTCGCGCAGGGCCGGGACGCGGCGGCGGTACTGCCAGCCAGTGCCGATCAGGGTGCTGAGCCAGTCGCTCAGTTGCGCTTCGAAGCCGGCCAGCAGCGCATGGTGCCGACGCAGGATCAGCGCGTAGGCAGCGCGATCGACCTGCCCCTGCCCCAGCGCCTGCATCAGCGGAACCGTTTCGACCAGGCGGTGGGTGTCCTGCGTGGCATGGCGCAGCACGAGCGCGGCCGAGGGCGGAACAGCCAGGGTGTCAGGACACATAGGGAGTCGAGGCGGTGCCGCAGCACGGAGGACACCAGCCTAGCAGCGACTGCGCAAATCAGATAAAGCGGGCGCGAGCACAAGCTGAATAGGTTGGCATCACCCCTGTGCCGCGGGGGCCATGCCGGCCCCCCGCCCCGCCCGGCGCCAGGCCATGACCCAGCCTGCGGCCAGCAGAAAACCCGCCAGCAACCAGGGTGCGCCGGGCAGATGCAGCGGTGCGCCCGTGCCGATAAACCAGGCGAACACATTGGCAAACAGCAGCGGACCGGCGATACCGGCCAGACTGACCAGGCTGGTCAGCGCGCCCTGCACGCGGCCCTGCGCATCGGCGCCGACCTCGCGGGTGATCAAGGCCTGCGCGGCCGGTGCGGCGATCGCCCAGAACGCGCTGATCGGCACGCCGATCAGGAACGTGGTGCCGCTGTCGGCCAGCCCGTAGATGACGAAACCGACCACCCCGCAGCCCAGACCCAGCAGCAGCGCACGGCGTTCGCCCAGCCAGCGCACCAGCCGGCCGACCAGCAGCGCATTGACGATGATGCTGCACACGCCGACGCCGGCCAGCACCCAGCTCACCTCGCGCGGGCCCCAGTGATATTGATAACCGGCGAACAGCACGAAGATGCTGGGATAGACGTAGTGCGCCAGGTTGGCCAGAAACACCACCGAGGCCAGGCCGAACACCTGCGGATAACGGCGCAGCAGCTTGAGCGCGCCGAGCGGATTGGCATGCGACCAGTCCAGGCGTGGCGTGCGGCGTTCGGCAGGCAAGGATTCGGGCAGCACGAACCAGCCATACAGCACGTTCAGCAGCGCCAGCCCGGCGGCAAACCAGAACGGCCAGCGCAGGCCGATGCTGCCCAGCCAGCCGCCGATCAACGGCCCGGCGACAAAGCCAATACCGAACGCGGCGCCAAGCATGCCGAACGCGCCGGCGCGTTTGTCGGCCGGGGTGACGTCGGCGATGTAGGCATTGGCGGTGGAAAAGCTGGCCGAACACACCCCGGAGATCACCCGCGCCAGCAGCAGCATCGGCAGGGAATGGGCGACCGCCATCAGGATGAAGTCCAGGCCCAGGCCCAGGCAGGAGAGCAGGATCACCGGGCGGCGGCCATAGCGGTCGGACAGGGTGCCCTGCAGCGGCGAGCAGACGAACTGGATGGCGGCAAACAAAAAGCCGAACCAGCCGATCCAGCCGGCGGCGACGGCGTAGTCGCCCCCGGTGAACTGGCGCACCAGATCCGGCAGCACCGGAATGATCACGCCGAACGACAGCACGTCGATCAGCACGGTGATGAAGATGAAGATCAGCGCGGCGCGGCGCCGGCCCGTGGCGGGAGCGGAATCTGCTGGGAGGGACATCGCGCTGCGCAGTGGGGCGAAGCGGCGAGTGTAGCGGTGGACTGGGTGGCGGAGTTGTGGGGATGAGCTGTCGCCTGATACGCCCAACGCCCCCATCACTGAAAGCCCCTCTCCTGCGGGGCGAGAAGGCATGGCACGCGCGCCACTGGCGCGCGTGCCCTGGAGCGCCTGCGCCTCATGCGTGGGCCGGGGCGCGTAGCGGGGGTTGGGGTGAGGGTACCGACGAAGCCACAGGAATTGCGAGGTGACACGAGGCTTCGCCCGCACCCTCGTCCGCCCCTTGGGGGCACCTTCTCCCGGCGGGAGAAGGGAGCCGTGCTGCTTCTTTCCTGTTTTGGAAGGCAGCGCAGGATCTGGGCGATCCTGGTGCCAACTTGCGCTTACTCGACGCTGATGGTCTGGGTCAGCGTGTGGCTGGCGCCGGGGGCGAGTTCGATGACGTCCGGGCCGGCGTTGGCCGCTTCCAGGCAGACGTAATCGCGCCAGCCCTCGCCCACGTCGGCCATCTTGGCGGCCGCCTCTTGGCCCGGGTTCCAGGCCACCAGCGAGCGGCTGCCTTTGGTGGCGATGACGATGCGGCGGCCAAGCACCGGGTCGGTCAGGGTGTAGCGGCCGCCGGCGTTGGTGTAGATACGGTCGCTGCGGCCGGGGTCGCGTGGGTCGCGCAGGCTCCAGTCGCCCTGCTGGCGGTGGGCGGTGGCGTAGTTCTCGTACTTGTCGAGGTAGTCCAGCCCGTCCAGGCCCTGCACGCTGACCTTGAGCGCGTCGCCGACGCGGAAGTAGTTGTGCAGCGCCTGGGTGAAGCGCACCGGGGCCGGGCTGGTGTTTTCGGTGATCAGGCTTTGTTGGAGGGTGCGGCCGATGCGCAGGGTCATGCGCAGGCGCAGCGCCAGGTCGTCGAAGCTGGGCGGGGTCAGCGTGAGCACCAGGGTGCCGTCGTTCTCGCGCCGGCTCTCGGTGAGCTGCCAGGGCACGGTGCGCACGAAGCCGTGCGCAGGGACCTCGCCGGTCTGGTCCTGGCGGCCGAAGTACGGCCAGCACACCGGCGCGCCGCCACGGATCGGGGTGGGCGGCTGCTTGGCGGTGGGCGACAGCCACATCACGTCCTGCCCGCCCTTGGGCACGAACGACAGCAACTGGCCGCCGAACAGGCTGATGGCCGCAGTGGAGAACGGGGTGTCGATCAACAGCGAGGGAAAGCCGTGGAAGTCGCCTGTGCGCAGGCCGGTGAGGTCGGACATGGGGGGTGCCTTCTGGACGATGGGGGATTGGACGAATGCGGGATAGGCGGCCGGCAGCTTGAACGCCGTGGCGCGGATGGCCGCCGCGCCGGCGACCGGCGGGGCGGCGCGCAAGGCGGTGAGGATGCGCTGGCCGGGACGGCCGTCGGCCGGCTGCAGGCCCAGGCGGGTCTGCTCGACCTGGATGGCGCGCCGGCTGGCGGTGCCGATCATGCCGTCGGCCTCGCCGATCAGGTGGCCGCGGGCCAGCAGCAATTGCTGCAGTTCGCGCCGTTCGGGCCGGCCCAGGCCGGGGTCGTCGGTGGGCCAGGCGGCGACCAGGCCGGCGCCACCACGCAGGCGGTCGGCGAGCAGGGCGATCGACAGCGCGTAGCTTTCGGCGGCGTTGTAGGCGTAGATCGCGTCGTAGTTGCGGAACACCAGGAATGCCGGGCCGGTCGCGCCGGCCGGCAGCAGCAGGGCAGCCGGGGTGTCGGCGGGCAGGCCGGCCGGCGCCAGCGCCTTGCCGTCGGTGCCGAGCAGGCCGGCGTTTTGCCAGGCCTGCAGCGGTTGGCGCCGGGTGCGGCCGGCCTTGCTGGCATCGAAGCCGGCGGGCAGGCGGACTTCCATGCCCCAGGGACGGGCGCGCTCCCAGCCGGCCTTGACCAGATAGTTGGCGGTGGAGGCCAGCGCGTCGGGAATGCTGGCGACCAGGTCGCGTCGGCCGTCGCCGTCGCCATCCACCGCGATGCGGGCATAGGTCGAGGGCATGAACTGAGTCTGCCCGAAGGCGCCGGCCCAGGAGCCGGTCAAGCCATTCGGCGACAGATCGCCTTGCTGCAGCAGACCGAGCAAGGCAAGAAATTCGCCACGGAAGAACGGCTGGCGGCGGCCCGCGCAGGACAGCGTGGCCAGCGAGACCAGCAGTGGGCGCTTGCCGGTGACGCGGCCGTAGTCGCTCTCCACGCCCCAGACCGCCACGATGGTGGCCGGATCGACCCCGGTCTGTTCGGACAGGCGGGTAAGCAAATCGCGGTGGGTGGCCAGCATGGCCTGGCCGTCGGCAACGCGCTGGCTGTCGACCAGGCTGGCGAGGTAGTCCCAGATCGGGGTGGTGAACTCGGGCTGGGCATCGAGCAGCGGCAATACGCTGGGATCGGGCGCCAGGCCGGCGGTGAAGCGCTGGAAGTTGGCGGCCGCCACGCCCTTGGCGGCCGCCTGGGTCTGCAGGCCGGCCAGGCAGCGGTCGAAGGCCGGATCGGCGCAGGCGATCAGCGGCGCCAGCGCCAATAGCGCAGGCAGGACGCGCCGGGTCGGCATCACGGCGCGATGGCCGGCGTGTGGACGGAGGTCATGCGGTGGAGCGCTCCTGCGGCAGGTCGAGCCGCCGAGGATAGCCAACCTGGCTGGTTGCAGGCGTGCAGGTCGTGATGTTGCGACGGTGTGGTGCGCTGCGCTGGTCAGTGGCGATACGCAGCGGTGACTGTGCGGTGCGCGCGCTTTTCAGAGGGGTGAGTGCGGCGCAGAGGCTATCTAACGCGTGTGGGATGGTGATGTTGCACGCCGATGGAGTGGCATCGATCCGGCCCGTCTGGCGAAGACGCCGCGGCAACCCAGCCGCGTCGATCGCCGCGCCTAGCTGCCGTCGCCGGTGATGCCGGTCAGCAGCGACAGCGCCGGGCTGGAGGGGCTGGTGTCGGACATACGTCGGGCGCGCGCCCTGCGCGGGGCGTCGTGGCGGGGGCCGAACCAGATCAGTGCCGTGGCCAGGCACGCCGGCAGCACGATCGCGAACACCACGATGGCCACAAGCACCCACTGCCAGAGATTGAAGGTTGCCATCATCGTGTCCGCCCCGCGGCGAGCTCCGCCGAGGCGGCAAGCTTCCGGGATCGGCTGCGAACGTGGCGTCGAGAAAGCACGGCCGTGCCTGCCGTTCGTCGGAACGAACGGGGTGCCGGCTATCGCGTTAGATCACGCGGGCGATGGAGACAACCCGCGTGATTGCAGCAGCAACGCGGCGCATTGATCGCCCCGCACGCTCGCCGCTCCAGCCAGGCTCCGGCAACGCGCGTTGCCACGGGGTCCGTCTGACGCCCGGCGGCTTCAGGCAAACCGCTCCAGCAGGAAATCGACGAAGCTGCGTACCGTGACCGAGCGCCAGCGGGTTTGGGGATAGAGCACGCTTAGTGGACGGTGCAGCTCCCGGTCCTGAAACAGCCGCACCAGCCGGCCCGCTTCCACGTCGGCACGCAACAGGAACGCCGGCTGCAGCACGATGCCCAGGCCCTGCAAGGCCGCCAGATGCAAGGCCGGGCCGCTGGTGAGATGCAACTGCGCGCGCGGCAGCGGGCCGATTCGCTCGCCGGTGTAGTCCTGCCACTGGCCGAGCGCCTTGGCATCCATCCCCAGGCATTGGTGCCCGGCCAGCTCGGCAAGCCGTTGCGGGGTACCGTTGCGGTGCAGATAGGCCGGCGTCGCGCAGCACCACAGGCGATAAGGCTGCAGCGCGCGCGCCACCAGCGAGGACTCGCCCAGCGCCCCGATGCGGACGGCTACATCGATGCCCTCGTCGACCAGATCCTGCACCCGATCGCTGAGCTGCAGATCCAGCCTCACCTGGGGATGGCGCTGCAGATACTCGCCAAGCACCGGCGTGAGCCCATAGGTTCCGAACGACACCGGTGCGGCGACCCGCAGCGGCCCGGCCGGTTCCAGGCGCTGACCGTCGGCCTGCACCTGTGTATCGGCGACCAGCTCAAGAATCTCCCGGCAACGCCCGTAGTAGGCCTCGCCAAACGCGGTCAATCGCTGCCGTCGCGTGGTCCGCACCAGCAACTGCAGACCGAGGCGTTGCTCCAGGGCGCGCAGGTGGTTGCCAGCCATGGTCGGGGAAATGCCATGCGCTTGCGCCGCCGCGGCGAGGCTGCCGCCGTCCACCACGCGGACGAACACCTGCATGCTGTCCAGCAGATCCATTCAACACTCCTGGTTGCCAATCAATGCAGGATAACGGCGTTTATCGCGGCTCGATAACGGATCAGGCTGGGCCCTCACTCAGACGGACGTTGTCGATGGATCTGAAATTGCGTGAATACACGGCACTGGTGACCGGCGCCAGCACCGGAATCGGCGCCGGCATCGCCCGCGTGCTGGCGGCCGAGGGGGTGCAGCTGGCGATCACCGCGCGCCGCGCCGACAGGCTGGAACAGCTGGCCAGCGACATCGCGGCGCAGGGTCACCCGCGCCCGCTGGTGATCCCCGGCGACATCACCAGCGCGACCGAGATCACGCGCATCGCCCGGGATGCCTGCCAGGCGCTGGGCCGGATCGAGATCCTGGTCAATACCGCCGGTGGCGCACGCCCTTTTGCGCTCGAGGCCAGCGATGCGGACTGGGACGAAGCCTTCGCGCTCAACTTCGGCAGTGCCCGGCGCATGACCCAGGCCCTGCTGCCCGGCATGCGCCACCGGCGCTGGGGCAGGATCATCAACTTCAGCGGCAGCATGGAGCCCCGCGAGGTCAACGGCGCCGGCGCGGCGAAGGCAGCGCTGCAGTTCTGGGCCAAGGGAATGGCCTCGCAGCTGGCGGCCGAGGGCATCACGGTCAATACCATCGCACCGGGACGCATCAACTCCGAACAGGTGCTGGACAAGCTCCATCCCACGCCGGAAGCGCGCCAGGTCTTCATCGCACGCCATGTGCCGATCGGCTACTTCGGCGAACCCGACGACATCGCTCATCTGGTCGCCTATCTGGCCTCGCCACTTGCACGCTATCTGACCGGTGAGGTGATTGCCGTGGACGGCGGCCTGCACGCCTTCGCCCACTAGTACGGCCGACTACCGACGTTACCGAGGGCCGGTGGAGGCCAGGCAGGCCGATATCGGCCGCAGCGGCGCGGTGCCGGCACGCAGGTGCCGACGAGCGTTAGACCCTGCTGCGTCCCGGTGGTGTCCCGACAGCGACAGTGCCGGGCCGTGCTCAGCGCGCGTCGAGGTAATACCAGCGGCCGTCTTCGCGCACGAAGCGGCTGTGTTCGGTCATGCGCACCGCGCTGCCGCCGCCGATGCGGTAGCGGGCCAGGAACGCCACTTCGGCGGTGTCGGTACCGGTCTCGATGGCGCGTTGCACGGTCAGGCCGAGCCAGGTGGTGCGGCCGCCCTCGTCCAGCGACAGCTCGGATGGGCGCGTGGACGGATGCCAGCTGGCGAGCAGGTACGCCACATCGCGGCGGACGTAGGCGCTGTAGCGCGCACGCATGAGGGTTTCGGCATCGGGCGCGGCGGCGCCGGCGTGGTAGTGCCCGCAGCACTGCGCGTAGGTGGCGGCGCGGCCGCAGGGACAGGGATCGGTGGGATTGGAAGTCGGCATCTGGCGATTGTGCGGGAATTGGGAAGTGGGAAGTGGGAGGCGGGGTTTCTGCGCGCTTATGCTGTCGCCCCGTCGTGCGGAGCGCCGCCTTGCTGGAACTGATTCCCACCGAATTGCCGTGGCTGCTGTGCATCGCTTTTGTCGCGGGGCTGGTGGATGCAGCGGTAGGCGGCGGTGGCCTGATCCAGTTGCCGGGATTGTTTGCCACCCTGCCGCAGCAGGCGCCGTCGCTGATTCTGGGCACCAACAAGTTCAGCGCGATGTTCGGCACCGGTGCCTCGGCGTGGCGCTATGCGCGCACCGTACGCTTTCCGTGGCGGCCGGTGCTGTACGCGACGGTGGCGGCGTTTACGTTTTCGTTTCTGGGCGCGACCGCGGTCAGCCTGATGCCCAAGCAGGCGGTGCGGCCGCTGATCCTGGTGCTGCTGATCGCGATGCTGGTCTACACGCTGATCAAGAAGGACTTCGGTGCGCTGCATCGGCCACGCCAGATCGGCCGGCGCGAACTGATCACTGCCTTGGCGATGGGCGCGGCGATCGGGTTCTACGACGGGTTCTTCGGGCCCGGTACCGGCAGTTTCCTGATCTTCCTGTTCATCCGCTTTTTCGGGCTGGACTTTCTGCGCGCCTCGGCCGCAGCCAAGGTGGTGAACCTGGCCACCAACCTGGCAGCGCTGTCGTTCTTCCTGCCCAGCGGCCAGGTGATGCTGGCGATCGGCATCCCGATGGCGGTGGCCAACGTAGCCGGTGCGGTCGCCGGCACGCGGATGGCGCTACGCGGCGGTACGCCGCTGATCCGCACGTTGTTCCTGGTGCTGGTCATCGTGCTGATCGGCAAGATGGGCTGGGATCTGCTGCACGGCGTTTAGAAATCCATACTCAGCGTCGCCGACAAGGTGCGCGGTGCGCCGGGATAATTGGTGGTCTGCGTCACCGGTTGCTCGATGTAGAAACGGTTGGCGACATTGCGCAGCATCAGCGCCAGTTGGTAACGGCCACCGAAGCGGTACGCCGCCGAGGCATCGAAGCGCGTGTAGCCGGCAATACGATAGCTGTTGGCGAGATCTCCTTCGCGCTCGCCCACATGCACCGCGCCGGCGCCCAGGGTCAGGCCGTACAGCGGCCCGCTGGCGACGTGATAGGTGCTCCACAGACTGGCGCTGACCCGCGGCACGCCGCGCAGGCGGTTGCCGGCCGGGATGACGGTATCGCGGGTGACCTGCGCATCCAGATAGCCGGCGCCCAGAATCAGCCGCCAGTTCCGGGTGAGCTCGCCGGTGATGTCCAGCTCCAGCCCGCGCACGCGTTGCTGGCCGGTGACCAGCACGAAGCCGCTGTTGTCCGGATCGCTGGTGGCGACATTGTCCTTGGTGATCTGGAACGCGGCGGCGGTGGCGAGCACGCGGTTGTCGAACAGCGCGCCCTTCAGGCCGAGCTCGTACTGGCGGCCGGTCTCCGGTGGTGCGCTGCCGCCGGAAAACAGCGTGGCGCTGCGCGGCCGGAACGACGTGGAGGTATTGGCGTACAGCGACAGCTGCGGCGCCGCCTTCCACACCACGCCGATGCGCGGCGATGCACGCCGGCCGTCTTCGCGGGTGCGCGCGCCGTTGTCGATGGTGGTCTGCTGCACGTCGTCCCAGCGCACGCCGGCCAGCACGTCCCAACGCTCGCCGATGCTGATCTGGTCCTGCACATACAGCGCGGCATAGCGCGCATCGACATCGATCTCGCGGGCCAGCACATAGCTGCCCGGCAAGGCGCCCTGCACCGGGTTGCGCACGCTGATGCGGGCCAGCGGTGCGCGCGCTTCGCCGGTGTGGCGATGCGCATCGACGTACTCGGCGCCGGCCAGCAGCTGATGGCGCAGCGGGCCGGTGGCGAAATGCGCCAGCGCTTCGGTCTGCGAGGTCGTTGCGCGCACCTGCTGGTCCTGGCGCACGGCGCGGCGCTGCAGGAAGGCGCGGTCGGCGCTGAAGCCGGTGAAGTCGGCCACGTCGCGGCCGCTGTCGCCGTCCTGGTGGTTGAGGATCTGGCGCAGCGTCAGCCAGTCGTTGGCGTCATATTCGATGCGCCCGCGTGCGGTGCGCGAAGTGCCGTGATTGCGTGACCACGGCTCGCCGAAGCTGCGCTCCGCCGGTCCACGCACCACCCCGTCGATGGCGACCAGCCCGCGATCGCCCGGGCTGGTCTGGCGGGTGTATTCCAGATCCAGATCGGCGCGCAGCTGCGAGTTGGGCCGCCAGGCCAGCGAGGGCGACACGAACACGCGATCACCATCGGCCTGCGCGGCGCGAAAGCTGCCGGTTTCCTGCGCGGCGGCGCTGAGCCGTGCCGACAGCGTCGGGCTCAGCGGGCCGGTGACGGTCGATTGCACGCGGCGCAGGCCGTGTTCCGCCACCTGCACCGACGCGTTGCCGCCGAACACCGCATCCGGGCGCAGTGTGACCAGATTGATCACCCCGCCGGGTTCGCCGCGGCCGTACAGCACCGCGGCCGGGCCCTTGAGCACTTCCACCTGGGCGACATTGGCCAGATCGCGCACGGTCTCGGTGAAGTTCTGCGCCGGGTTGAGCAGGATGCCGTCGACCGCATACGAGGACGCCTCGAAGCCACGGATGACGAAGGTTTCCGAGCGATTGCCCTGGGTGCCGCCGGGCTGCACGTTGGAGACATTGGCCACCACATCCACCAGCCGGGTGAGCTGCTGTTCGTCGATGACCGAGCGCGGCACCACCTGGATCGCCTGCGGAATGCGCTCCACCGGCGTCTGCGTGCGGGTGGCACCGGCGGCCTTTTCCGGCCGGTACAGGGCGCGCTTTTCGCTGACCACGATGGCGTCGAGCAGGCTGGCCTCCTGGGCGGCGGCCGGCATGGCGGCAAACAGGGACGCGAACAACAGGTGGCGAGGCGCAGGCAGTGGGGTCATCGGGATCTTCAGCGGGACGATGCGCGCTAGCGGGCACATCTGGGCCGATAATGATAACGATTCTTATCTACGCGCGCCCGCCTTGCTGCGCTGCTGATCTGGACGCCTGCGACCGCAGCGCGGTGACGCAGGCATCCAGGTGGCGCGCTCAGCGTTTTCCGCGCGGCTTGCCTGCAGATCCGCGCGTGGACACAGCACGTGCCTTGGCCACGGGTTTGGCTGGCGCAGGCTTGGCCACGCTACGCGCGGCAGTTGTCCTGGTTGCCTTGGTTGTGCCACCCAGCGAAGTGGTGGCGCGCCTGGTCGCTACCGTCGACTTGGCAGCGGGCTTTTTCGGCGCTGCCGCTGTTGTCGCGGCTTTGTTTGGCCTGGCAGTCGGTTTGGCGGACGCGGTCGCGCGCCTGGGTGCCGTCCCGGTGTTCGCTGGCGTCCTGGCCGGTTTGGCCGGCGTTGCCGGCTTGCGCGCTGTGCCCGCTGCAGGCGATGCACGCCTGGCTGATGCAGGTTTGGCGGATGCGGCCTTGCCCGCTGCGGTCTTCGCCGCTGCCGACTTGCCTGATCCCGCACGTGCGCTGGCAGCGGCTGTCTTCGCGGGCTTCGGCGCGGCTTGAACGGCCGGCGTCGATGCCGGCGCGACCTTGCTGGCGCGCCTGCTCGCCTTGGCCGCCGCGTCGTCCTGTGCAGGAACACCCTGAAGCGGCGCGCCCTCAGCGCCAGAGACAGCGCCGGTGCTGTCCATACGCGTTTGGACCTGCGTCGAACGCGCCGCATCCTCGCTCTGCGCAACACTCCTCGGCTGCTCCGTCACCGCTGCAGCGGCCTCGTCCCCACGCGAGCGCTCGGGTAACTGGAGTCGCTGCGCCTGCTCGTCGTATTCGATCAGCAGCACGCCGGAGTTGTGCCGGCCGCTGATTTCCACAAAGCAGGCACCGCCGATGAACGGCTCCAGCGTCATCACCGATTTCAGCGGCGTGGCCACCACCATCTGGAAACCGAAGTTCTCGAAGATGTTCATTGCCAGCGCGGTGAATTCGTTGTCGGCCTTGTCGAAGGCTTCGTCCAGCACCACCGCGCAGTAGCGTGGCAGTTCGCCGTCTTCGCCACCGAGCTGGTAGCGCAGTGCGGCGGCCAGGCAGGTGGTTGCCAGCTTCTGGCGCTGACCGCCGGATTTGCCGGCGCCGCTGCGGTAGATCTCCACCTGCGCGCGGGTCTGCGCATCCAATTCGACACCGATGAACTCCACATGCTGGCGCACGTCCAGCACCTGCTCACGCCAGCGGCGTGCGTCCGGTTCCTGCGCGCCCAGGCGTGCCACCAATGCGCGCAGGGTGGAAAACTGCGCCTCGGCCAGTGCGCGGTCTTCGGTCTGTTGATGCGACAGCACCGCGCGCAGCTGTTGCTGGAACTCCTGCACCTCGCCCAGGCGACGGTCGCTGACCTCGATGGTCAGCAGCGTGCCGCGATTGAACGGCACCTGCTCCAGACTGGCATTGACCTCGTCCATGCGCTGCTTGATGCCCTTGTGGGCCTCGGCGGTGTGGCGCTGCAGGGCCAGCAGATTGTTCTTGCTCTGGGTCTGCAGCAGATCGAAGAAGCGGTGCTCGTGGCGCGGCAGGCCATCGCTCTCCAGGCGATCCAGGCGCGCGAGAAAATCGTCGGCACTGGCCAGGCTCACGGTGAAATCGCCGCTGTCTTCCGGCCATTGCTGGCAGTACTTGCGGAAGCAATCGAGTAGCTGCGCGCTGAGCCGGCTGTCGCGGCCCTGGCTCTCGGCCAGTTGCTCGGCCAGGCCACGCTCGACCACGCGGAAATGCGCTTCCAGATTGTCCAGCGACAGCGGTGCCAGCGTCGCCAGGCGCTCGCGCAGGCCCTGCAGCTGGGTGGGCGTGAGCGCGGCGGTGCCGGCACGGCTGGCACAGGCAGCGTGCTGCTGTTCGAGCCGGACCCGCTCGCGTGCCAGCTGCGCGCGCTCCAGCCGCACGTCCTCGTAGGTGCGCTTGGCCTGGTCGCGCAAGGTGCGTGCGGTCTCGATCGCCTGGCCGAGCGCGCGCAGGCCGCTGTTGCCTTCGCGCAGCTGCTGCAGCTGTTCGTCGATGTCGCTCAGGCGCTGCAGCTTGGGGCCGACATCGATCTCGTCCCAGTCGCGCTCGACCAGCGTGTGCGCGGCCAGCTGCCGTTCCTGGTCCTGCTCGCGTTGCTTGCGCAGCGCGGCCACGTCGGCATCGCAGCTGGCGATGCGCTGGGCAAGCGTCTGCGCTTCGCGCTCGAACACCTTGAGCTTGTCGCGGTTGTCGTGGCCCAGCAACCAGCGCTTGCGGTCATTGACCGCATGGCGGTCGTCCTTTTCGTAACGGTCGCCGGGATGCTTGACCTGCCCTTCGCGGGTGATGGCGCGGTCGGCATTGCGCAGCGCGGCGGCGTTGTCGACGCATTCGTAGTCGAAGCGGCGCATCAATTCGTTGCGCAGCCACTCGGTGAAGGCATGCTCGCGTAGCTGCAGCTTGCCCGGCAATGCACGCGCATCCGGCGTGCGCGCATGCAGCGCATCGTTGCGGCGTACCCGGAAATACACCAGCCGCGTGCCGAGCTGGGTGCGGTTGACCCACTCGCTGACCTGCGCGTAATGGCGGTCGTCCACCAGCAGCGACTGCGCAAAACCGCTCAGCACGCGCTCGATCGCGCCGCGCCAGGCAGATTGATCCTCGCGTACCTGCACCAGTTCGCCGACGAACGGCAGCGCCGCTTCGGCAATGCCGGTGTCCTCGCACAGGCGCGCGCGCAAGGCCTGCATCGGTGCCGGCATGCTAGACGGCGCGCGCTTCAACGCATCCAGTTCGGCGCGGATCTCGGCAAAGCGCCGCTCATCGTCGCGGCGCGCACCCATGCGCTCGGCGATCGCCTCATCCAGTGCGCTGGCGTCGTGCTTGCCGTTCTCGAGCACGGTCTGCGCGTACGCGATCTGCTCGGCAAAGCCGCTGGCGCCTGCGGCCAGGGCCGTGCCGAGCTGGCGGCAGGCCTGTTCGATCTGCACGCGGCGCCGCAAGCGCTCGTCGCGCTCGCGCTCGACCCGGGCGCGCTCGCGTTCGAGTTCCTCGATCTGCTCGCCACCGGCGGCGCGTTGTTCGCGTTCCAGCCCGGCGAGTTTCTGTTCGTGATTGTCCAGCGACTCACGCCGCTGGCCTTCTTCGCCGGCCAGCCCGCGGTCCTGGCTATCGAGTTCGTGCAGGCGCGTCTCCAGCAAGGCCAGACGCTGCTGTTCGCGATAGCTGTCCACGCCCAGCTGCAGCTCGCGCAACTCGCCGACGCTGTGGCGCAGAGCCATCAGTGCCGCATGGTGCTCGCGTGCCGGGCTGAGCGTTTCCACCTGGCGGCGTGCGGTGACCACCGCATGGTGTGCGCCGTCGAGTTCGGCGAAGTCTTCCACCAGCCGGTCGGCCGCCTCGAACGTGCGCGGCTCGTCCAGCATGAAGCCGCGCAGGAACACATTGAGATCGCCCAGGTTCTTGGCCGACTGGGTCTTGTGCAGCAACCGCAACGCCATCTCGTTGCCGATGCCCAGCGCATGCCGAAAGCGCTCTGCGTAGCCGGCAAAACCGTCGAAATGCGCGACCTCCTCGCCAAGACGCGCCTTGAGCCTGCGCAGATCCAGATCGAAGCCATCCAGCTCGCTGGCCACATCGAAGCTGCGCGGCGCGACCATGTAATGGCGGCGCACATCGGCTGCGGCATTGCCGCTGCCGGCGATCCAGAACAGGCGAATCAGGCTGACCGTCTCACCGTGCGCGTTGCGGTATTCCAGCACCAGCGCCGACCAGGTGGCGCCCTTGCGCAGGTATTGGGTGGCGATCTCGCCCGAGGCGCTGTCCTGCTGATCGGCCCAGGCACCGCGCACATACGACACCAGGCTGCGATCGCGCCCGCTACGCTCGGCCTCGCGTGCGGCGGCGTTGAAGTCGACGATGCTGGGCGGGGTCAGCAAGGCCGACATCGCATCCAGCAGGGTCGACTTGCCCGACCCGGAGCGCCCGACGAACAGGAAGCCCTTCTCGGCGATCGGCACCTCGGTCAAGCCGTTGAACGTGCCCCAGTTGTGCACCTGCAAGCGCCGCATGCGGAACTGCTGCGCGCGCTGCTCGGCAAGCGAATCAGTGAACAGGGACGCGCCCGGCTGCGCCGGCGACAGGTTGGACTGGGAATTCATGGCTTAACTCACCAAAACGGGATGACGGGTAACGCTGAAGACGACTCACATCAGGACTGATTGAAGCGGGGTGTTGCGTGTTGCTGGGCTGGTGGCGGTGCTGTGGTCTGGGAGTGATTCGGTACGGCCCCTTCGCGGCCGGGGCCGCTCCTACGGCTGCGGTGGTCTGCGTTGACGTGGGGCGGCGGGGGCGGCCGATAAGGAAGCTGGATGCCTTGCTGCAGCCCGTGGAAAAAAGTGATCGCGTTTGATCGGGCGTGAGTGCTGACTTGTGCCGCACAACGCACGACTACACAAACTCCGCGCATCCCGGGCGTCATACATCGGGCATTGCGATCGGCCGTCCGCTCATCCGCCCTTCTGGCACCTTCTCCCGATGGGGGAAGGCACTTAGTCGAGCGCAACGTCTCCCTCGCGCAAGCCGCGATACGCCACCACCAGGGCCTGCACGTCTTCGGCCGAGAACAGCAACTTCAGCACCGGCGAGACCTCGTAGCGCTCCTCGCTGCCGCGCAGCCGCGACAGCAACTGGTTCTCGCGCATCTTGCAGATCGCCGTCAGCACCCGTCGCGCGAATCCGGCGCGGTCGGTGGACACGTTCTTCTCGTAGACCGACAGGGCCTCCACCAACTGCGCCTCGTCCACCACCGCACGCTCGCCGCGCGTATCGGCTTCGGCCAGTTGCTGGCGCAGGAACAGCAGCAGCACCGACTCGATAAAGGTCAGCGGCGCGCTGCGCAGCAGGGTCGGCGATTCCAGCTCGGCGGTGTCGGCCTGACGGGTGAAGGCCACCCCGCCCTCGCGGTCCAGCACCAGCTCCAGGAACAGCTCGCACAAGACCTGGCGGATCGCCGCCTCGTTGCGCAGCAGCGCAGGCCACAACGCACCGTGGCGTTGCGCATCGATGCTGGGGCCGGCCAGCAGCTGGCACAGCGCGCGCCGCGCATCGAACGGCAGCGTGCCGGTGTCGCCCAGAAACAGCTCGCCGCGCGGCTGTGCAGGCGATGTCTCCGTCAGCGGCGTGCGGCCGGCATCGACCGACGCGCCGCTGTCCTCGTCCGCGTCCAGGCGGGTGTCCTCAGTCCAGTTCATTGCGTTTCTCCCGGGTGAACCACACCAGCGGAATGCGTGCGCGCCGCAGGGCGCCGTCGCCGCCTTCCCATTGCACCGTTTCCATCTGTCCGTCGATCACCACGCCGTGGCGCGTGCCCAGCGACAGGTAACCGATCACGCTGCCCAGGCCCTGCGCGGCCGGGCGCTGCTGCAGCGCATCGCCGATGGTCAGGCGCGGGCGCTGGCCGAGCAGCTCGTGCAGGTCGCGGCGCAGGCTGCGCACGTCGATTTCCGATTGCGCGACCAGATCGCCCACGCTGTCGAGCGAGATGTCTGCCGCGTCGGCAGCCTGCACGCGGCCATCGACCTGGGTCAGGCGCGGGTCGTGCAGGCGCCATTGCGACAGCGAACGCAGGCGGGCAGCGCTCAACGCCTGGGTGTAGCCGGTGGCGGTGGTGGCGTGCAGGCTGTCGCGCAGCTGCAAGGCTTCGCCCTGCGCCTGCTTGAGCAATTGATTGAGCCGGCGCTGCTCCAGATAGCCGCGGCTCTGCACGAAACCGCGCAGGCTGCGGGCGAAGTGCTGCATCACCGTGTGCACCTCGCCGCCGCGCTCCAGCAGCGTGCCGGTCAACCCGCGCAAAAAGGCGCGCTCGCGCCGGTCCAGCTTGCGCGCAAAGCCGCGTGCCAGCAGCGCATCCAGCGCCTGATCGAGCTGGCTGCTTTGCTGGGTGTCGTTGAGCAGGCTCCAGAACGCCTCGAAGGTGCGCCCGGCCTCGCTGTCGGCGATCACGTCCACGCCGTTGAACAGCTGCTCCAGCACGTCGCCGCGTGCGCCCTCGTCGTCGATGATGCGTTCGCGGAACTGGCGGTTGAGCTGTTCGAAATCGTCGCGCACGCGATGGAAATCTTCGGCCAGCTCGTCGGAGAGATGGATCAGGTCGCGGGCACGCTCCAGCGCGCGCTTGCCGTCCAGCGCGGCCACGCGGCCGGAGGCCACCCGTTCGATCTCGGCATCGATGCGCGCGCGTTCTTCGCGCAGGGCGGCCAGACGCAGCTCCGGGTCGGCTTCGGTCTGGCCCGCCAGCTGCACCAGCTGCTGGATCACCAGCGACAGGCGGCTTTCTGTGGCGCTGCTGCTGCTCTCGCGCAGGCCGACGATGAAGCGGATGGCCTGGGTGGCCGCGCGCGACAGCTCGTATTCTTCTTCGGCCGCGCCCTCGGGCAGGCGACGTTCCAGCCAGCCCTGTGCCAGCCAATGCGCCAGATAGGCCTGCGCGGTACGCGGCAACTCGCGCGAGAGTTCGTCGGCGCGCAGCGCGTCGAGCTGGCGCTGCAGGCGCTCGTGCAGCACGGCCGAGGGCAGGCGGCGTTCGCCGTCCAGCAACACCGTCTGCAGCAGGCCGATCAGCTCCGGCGCGTGGTCGGCGGCCAGCAGTTTCCACACCGGCTGCTCGCGCAATTGGCGATAGCCGGCGATACGTGCCTGGTGCTTCATGGCGACGGCAACGGCTGCCTCAACGCTTGCCGCCCACTTCGATGAACTGCAGGAACTCGGCGCGGGTGCGCGCGTCCTCGCGGAAGCTGCCCAGCATCTTGGAGGTCACCATGCTGACGCCGCGCTTGTGGATACCGCGGGTGGTCATGCACTCGTGCGAGCCTTCCACCACCACGCCAACGCCGCGCGGCTGCAGCACGTCCTGGATGCACTGGGCGATCTGCGCGGTCATCTTTTCCTGCACCTGGAAGCGCCGCGCATAGCTTTCCACCACGCGCGCCAGCTTACTGATGCCGACAACCTTGCCGCGCGGCAGGTAGCCCACGTGCACCTTGCCGATGATCGGCGCCATGTGGTGCTCGCAGTGGCTTTCGTAGGAGATGTCGCGCAGCACGATCAGCTCGTCGTAGCCGGCCACTTCCTCGAAGGTGCGTTCCAGGTATTCGCGCGGTTCCTCGCGATACCCGCTGAACCAGTCGCCATAGGCTTCGGCGACCCGGCGCGGGGTATCCAGCAGGCCTTCGCGGGCCGGGTCTTCGCCGGCCCAGCGCAGCAGGGTGCGCACGGCATCTTCGGCCTGGGCCTGGGTGACGGGGGAATCGGGCTGGTCGGACTGGCTCATGCGCAGGGTGCACCCAAAGGGGGCGAGCATGGTACCCGAGGACGGGCCGGCGGCCCCAGTGGCGGTTGCGCCGGCTTGCCCGGGTTCAGTGACTATTGATTCATTGTTGAATTGATAGCATCCTATCTATTATGACGAACAGCGTTCTCTCTCCCCGCGCCCAGGTCAGCTCCGGCCTGCTGGTCGCCGCCCGCCAGTGGCAGCGGCTGGCCGACCAGGCATTTGCCGAATTCGGGCTGTCCAGCGCCTGCACCGGGCCGTTGTTGATGATCGGCCGCTCCGGCGGCGGTATCCGCCAGGTGGCGCTGGCCCAGCAACTGGGCATGGAAGGCCCCTCCCTGGTGCGGCTGCTGGACAAGTTGTGCGCGCAGGCGCTGGTGCGTCGCGAGGCCGACAGCAGCGACCGCCGCGCCAACCAGCTGTGGCTCACCGACGCAGGCCAGGCGCTGGTCGGGCGCATCGAGATCCGCCTGGATGCGCTGCGCGCGGAGGTGTTTGGCGCGCTCAGCGAGGCGCAGGTGCAGGTGGTGCTGACCTTGTGGGAGCAGATCGCGCAGGCGCACGCGCGGCTGAGTCAGTCCGACTGAGCCCGCTGTCGGGCGTCGCGCTGCGACGCCGGTTGTGACGTTCCGGATGGCCCGGTGCGCATTGCGCACGGCGCCGGACGTGGTTGTTTCCCCTTGCCCAGGATGTGCCCGATGTACGGCGAATTCAGTCTCTACGGTGTGTTCGTTCCCACCTTGCTGGCGTTGATGACGCTGGCCTACCTGCTCAACAGCGCCATCGGCGCGCTGCTGACCCGGGCCGGCGCGTACCGGCATATCTGGCACCCGGCGCTGTTCAACCTGGCGCTGTACATCGCGCTGCTGGGCGGCCTGTTTTCCCTTACCCGTTGGATGCAATCGTGAAAAAGCTGATCAAGAACGCGGGGCCGGCGCTGTTGACCCTGGCAATGGTGGTGGTGGCGGCCGTGGTGCTGCAGCACCTGTGGCGTTATTACATGGAAGCGCCGTGGACGCGCGATGCGCACGTGGGCGCCGATGTGGTGCAGGTGGCACCGGATGTGTCCGGGCTGGTGGAGGAAGTGGCGGTGGCCGACAACCAGGCGGTGCGGCGCGGGCAGTTGCTGTTCGTGGTGGACCGCGCACGCTATGCGATCGCGCTGGAACAGGCGCGCGCCGCGCTGGCCGAGCGCCAGGCCACCTTGAGCCAGTTGCGCCGCGAGATCGCGCGCGACCGCAGCCTGCAGGACCTGGTGGCTGCCGAAGATGCCGAGGTACGCCGCTCCAATGTGCAAAAAGCGCAGGCGGCGGTGGCCACCGCGCAATCGGCGGTGGACCTGGCCCAGCTCAACCTGGACCGCACCCAGGTGCGCAGCCCGGCCGACGGCCATGTCAGCGACCGCACCGTGCGCGTGGGCGATTACGTCAGCGCCGGGCGCCCGGTGGTGGCGGTGCTGGATACCGGCTCGTTCCGCGTCGACGGCTATTTCGAAGAGACCCGCCTGCAGGGCGTGCATGCCGGCCAGCGCGTGGACGTGCACCTGATGGGCGAGCCGGCCACCTTGCACGGGCATGTGCAGAGCATCGCCGCCGGTATCGAGGACCGTTACCGCAGCGGCAGCGCCGGCGCGTTGCCCAACGTCACCCCGGCGTTCGACTGGGTGCGGCTGGCGCAGCGCATCCCGGTACGCATCGTGCTGGATCGGGTGCCGGCGCATGTGCAGCTGATCGCCGGGCGCACCGCCACCGTGACCATCCTGCCGGACGCCGCGCGCGACGCCGCCACCGCGCCTGCCCGCGTGCCGGCCAAGGCCGCGCCATGAACCGCACCGTATTGCGTCCGCTGGGACTGGCCATGCTGCTGGCCGCATTGAGCGCCTGCACCACGGTCGGCCCGAACTACGCGGTGCCGGCGGAGTCGGCCTACCAGCGCCCGGCCGCCAATGCCGCGTTTGGCGACACCGGCAACGTCCAGGTGCAGGCCGGCGCGCCGCTGCCGGCACGCTGGTGGGCGCTGTACCAGGACCCGATGCTGGATGGCCTGATCGAACAGGCCTTGCGCGACAACGTCGAGTTGAAAGTGGCCGGTGCCAACCTGCGCCGCGCCGCCGCGGTGTACGAACAGGCGCTGGACGCGGGCGGTTTCGATTATGAGGTGGAGGCCGGCGTCAGCCGCGCGCAGGTCTCGGCCGAGGCCTTCCTGCAGCAGGAAAAGCTGCCGGTGTTCAACCTGGCCGACGGCAAGTTCGGGGTGTCATATCAATTTGATCTGTTCGGCAAGCTGCAACGCGGTGCCGAGGCCGCGCAGGCCGACACGCAGGTCGCCCAGGCCGCGATCGACCTGGCGCGCGTCAACGTGGCCGCGCAGGTGGCCGGCAGTTACGTGGAGATCTGCCACGCCAACCACGAGCTGCACGTGGCCGAGCATTCGCTGCAGTTGCAGCAGCGCAGCCGCGACATCACCCAGCGCCTGATCGCTGCCGGCCGCGGCACCCCGCCCGATCTGGCCCGCGCCACCGCGCAGGTGGCGATGCTGGAAGCGGCGCTGCCGCCGCTGCGCGCGCGCCGCCAGGCCGCCGGTTACCAACTGGCCGCGCTGCTCGGCAAGACTCCCGGCGAGGTGCCGGCCGGCGTGGATAGCTGTGCGCACGCGCCGGCCCTGCAGCGCCCGATTCCGATCGGCGACGGCCGCGCGCTGCTGGCGCGTCGCCCGGATGTGCGCCAGGCCGAACGCCGGCTGGCGGCAGCCACCGCGCGCATCGGCGTGGCCACCGCCGAGCTGTATCCGGATATCCGTCTGGGCGGCTCGATCGGTGCCACCGGCCTGCTGGCCGACTTCGGCGAGCCGGCCACGCATGCCTGGTCGTTCGGCCCGCTGATCTCGTGGACGCTGCCATCCGGCGGTGCGCGTGCGCGCGTGCGCGCCACCGAAGCCGGCGCGGACGCGGCGCTGGCGCAGTTCGACAACACCGTGCTGCAGGCGCTGCGCGAGGTGCAGACCGCCTTGTCGCGTTACGCGCAGGATCTGGACCGCCTGCATCTGCTGGAACAGGCGCAGCAACAGGCCGACCTGGCGTCGGCGCAGAACCGGCGTTTGTACCAGGGCGGGCGTACGCCGTATCTGTCCAGCCTGGATGCCGAGCGCACGCTGGCCACCGCCGACATGACGCTGGCCAATGCGCAGGCGCAGGTCTCGCAGGATCAACTGCAGCTGTTCCTGGCGCTGGGCGGCGGCTGGGAAGCAGCCGCCGGCCGCACCGACCCGACTGCCGCGCGATGAGTGCGCTGCTGCGCGATCGCCAGGCCTGGCTGTTTTCGGCCAAGACCTTCGCCGCCTCGATCGCGGCGTTGTACGTGGGGCTGGCCGGCAACCTGTCGCGGCCGTACTGGGCGATGGCCACGGTCTACATCGTCTCCCAGCCGCTGCTCGGCCCCACCCGCGCCAAGGGCGTGTACCGCGTGCTCGGCACCTTGCTGGCCGGCGCGGCCACCCTGGTGATGCTGCCGAACCTGGTGGAGACGCCGCTGCTGCTCAGTGCGGCGATGGCGTTGTGGCTGTCGGCCTGCCTGTTCCTGGCGCTGCTCAATCGCGGCCCGCGCGGTTATGCGTTTTTGCTGGCCGGCTACACCACCGCCTTCATCGGCTTCCCGGCAGTGACCGCGCCGGAGGGCATCTTCGACACCGTGGTGGCGCGCAGCGAGGAGATCATCCTGGGCACGGTGATGGCGGTGCTGTTCGCCGCGCTGGTCTTCCCCGCCTCGGTCAAGCCGATGCTTACCGCGCGCATCGGCAACTGGATGCAGGACGCCGCGCAATGGTGCCGGCAGGTGCTGCAGCGCGGCCCATCGCAGGCACCGCGCAATCGGCTGGCCGCCGATCTGGTGCAGTTCGAGGCCTTGATTGCCTTCGTCCGCCACGACGACCCACGCCATGCCGGTGCCGTTCCCACGCTGGAACAGCTGCGCGCACGCATGCTGATGTTGCTGCCGGTGCTGTCGTCGATGGCCGATCGGCTGGATGCGTTGCAGCGCGATGGGTCTGCGTTGCCGCTCGCCACCGCCGCGCTGCTGGAGGACGTCGCAGCCTGGGTGGACCAGGGCGAGGACGCACCCAGCGATGCGGACGTCGGCGCCTTGCGCGCACGCATCGCCGCACTGCGCCCGGTGGTGGATCAGGACATCGAGCATCTGCTGCTGGCCAGCCTGCTGCTGCGGCTGGAAGAGCTGCTCGACCTGTGGCAGGACTGCCGCGCGCTGCAGCAGGCGGTGGTGCACGGCAAGGCGACGCCGGTGCTGCGCGCGATGCCGGCTGCGGCCAGACCACCTGCAACGGCCGAATCATCCGAACGGGCTGACAGCGCACACAGCGAACCTGCTACGCGTTCGCGCATGCACCCCTCGTTGCTGCAGCGCCTGACCTGGTCACCGCGCGACGCAAGCGATGCGCCGGCAGCTGCCAGCACCACCCGCCATATCGATTTCGGCATGGCCGCGTTTTCCGCCCTCAGCGCGGGCTTTGCGCTGATGGCGTACTGCGTGCTGTGGATCGGCATCGGTTGGGAAGGCGGTGGCAACGGCGCGATGATGGCGGCGGTGACTGCCGCATTCTTCGCCGCGCAGGACGACCCGGCGCCGAGCATGCTGTCGTTCCTGACCTGGGCGGTGGTGGCCAGCGTGGTCGCCGGCATCTATCTGTTCGGCATCTTCCCGGCCATCCACGATTTCCCGATGCTGGTGTTGGTGCTGGCGGCGGTGTTCCTGCCGATCGGCGCGTTGCTGCATCGCCCCAAGACCATGCTGATCGCGCTGCCGCTGGTGGTGAACCTCACCGCGCTGCTGAGCCTGCAGAACACCTACAACGCCAATATCCAGAGCTTCGTCAACGCGGCGGTGGCGATGGTGCTGGGGATTGGATTTGCCGTAGTGCTGACGCGCTTGTTCCGCTCGGTGGGCGCCGAATGGAGCGCGCGCCGGCTGGTGCGCCAGGGCTGGCGCACGCTGGCCGATGCCGCCGAGGGCCGCGGCGCGCAGGACCGGCAGCACTTCGCCGCCCGCATGCTGGACCTGCTCGGCCTGCTCGCGCCCCGGCTGGCATTGACCCCGGAAGGCAGCGAGCTGGCCTCGGTGGATATGCTCAACGAAGTGCGCGTGGGCTTGAACATCCTGCAACTGCGCAGCGCGCGGCATGGTTTGCCGCAGCCGAGCGTTGAGGCGGTGAACGCGATCCTGGCCGATGTTGCCGCGCACTACCGGCAACAGATCGCGCACAAGCGCCCGCTGCCTGCGCCGGATACGCTGCGTGCGCGTCTGGATGCCTCGCTGGCGCGCGTCGGCAAGGTGCCGGCGGGGACGCATCGCGATGAGGCGCTGCTGGGTTTGATCGGCTTGCGTTACAGCGTGTTTGCGCGGACGGCGCTGCATACCCAGGCAAACGCCGATACTGAGTCGTCCTTAGCCCATCTCCCTGCGGGGCGATAAGGCACTGCCTGCGCGCCACTGGCGCGCGTGCCCTGGAGCGCCCGCGCTGCTGGCGGGGGTTGGGGTGAGGGGTCGTGTACCAATCCACGACCGCAGTATCGATGCTTCACCTTGGCGGCGCGTGGCGACGCGCTCACCACAGTCGGCGTGCCAGTCACCGGAGGCGCCCCGCATCCGCCCCTTCGGGGCCCTTCTCCCGACGGGAGAAGGGCAGAGCATCAGCGCTTGCGCTGATGCATCGCTGCTTCGTCGTCCAGCCAGTTGCTGCCCTTGTTGGTCAGGAAGAACATGTAGACCACCAACGACACCGCGATCACTGCCGTCGCGTAGATCACGAACTCGCTGACGTGGCCGGTCTTCAACGAGGCCTGGTACAGCAGCGGCGCGGTGCCGCCAAAGGCGGAGTTCGCCAGCGCATAGCCCAGGCCCACGCCCAGCGCACGCACATGGGTGGGGAACAGTTCCGCCTTCACCACCGCATTGATCGAGGTGTAACCGGTCAGGATCACAAAGCCCACGGTGAGGATCGCGAACGCGGTCAGCCAATCGGTCTGCTTGGGCAGCTCCATCACCAGGAACCAGGTGTAGAGCACCCCGCCGATGCCGAAGAACACCAGCAGGCTCTTGCGCCCGACGATGTCCGACAACCAGCCGCCAACCGGCTGCATCAGCATCAGCAGCGTCAGCGCGACCAGGTTGATGATGGTGCCGGCCATCACGTCGCCACCGGCGAACGCGGTCTGGATCATCTTCGGCCCGGTGACCGAATAGGTGTAGAACGCGATCGTGCCGCCGGCGGTGATCAGGAAGCACAGCAGCAGCGGGCGCCACTGATTGACGAACAGCTCGCGCATCGAGCCCGACGCCTTGGCCTTGCCGGTGCGCGAATCGGCGATGGATTCGGAGCTCAGCGACTCGTCCATGGTCTGGCGCAGCCAGAACACCACCAACGCACCGATGCCGCCCAGGCCGAACGCCACGCGCCAGCCCCACTCGGACACCTGCGGCGCATCGAAGAAATGCAGCATCACCAGCAAGGTAGTCTGCGCCAGCACGTGCCCGCCAACCAGCGTGACGTAATGGAACGAGGACAGGAACCCGCGCCGGCCGGGAATCGCCGCCTCGGACATGTAGGTGGCGCTGGTGCCGTACTCGCCACCGGTGGCAAAGCCCTGCAGCAGGCGCGCCAGCAGCAGGATGATCGGCGCGGCGATGCCGATCGTGGCCACCGTCGGCGTCACCGCGATGACGAACGAGCACAGCGCCATCATCGACACCGAGATCGTCAACGCCAGCCGGCGGCCGTAACGGTCGGCGAAGCGGCCGAAGTACCACGCACCGATCGGGCGCATCAAAAAGGTCATCGCAAAGATCGCCCACACGAACATGGTGGCGTTCTTGTCTTCCTTGGAGAAGAACTGCGATTCGAAGTAGGTGGCAAACACCGAGTAGACGTAGACGTCGTACCACTCGACCAGATTGCCGGCCGATCCCTTGAGCGTGTTGGACACCGAACGGCGAAGGCTACCGGGGGCTGCGCCAGAACCGGCGGCGATCGGAGACGTTGGGGGTGCGCTCATGCAGTCAGAACCTTGTGGGTGGGACACCCCGGAAGTATAGGTGCGTGCTTGTGTGACGCATGTAAGCATTTCGGCGCATATACAGGCCTGGCAACGGCCGGCAGTGGCGCGCGCTTCAGCCCGCTTCCGACGGTCGTCGGTGTGGTGCTTGCGGCCGCGGGCAACAGCGCAACTGCTGGTTTCTGCCAGTGACGCCCGGCACTCGCTACGGCAGCACCTGCCTGAGCGTCTCGATGAATGCACGCAGCCCGGGGGAATCTGCCGATGCCCCGGGTCATACAGCACCAGTCCCGGCACCGCCGGGCACCACGGCTCGCGCACGCGCGTTGGCCACCTGGATGCGTCAACATTGCCGGCATCACTGGCCGCAAGGACGCTTCGGGCGCCGCCGCATGAGCAAGCACCATACCGACATCAGCAAGTTCCTCAGTTTCGTGCTGCGCCACGAACCGCAGGCAATCGGACTCACGCTCGACCCGGAGGGCTGGGCCGAGCTGGACGCGTTGATTGCCGGCGCCCGGGCCAACGGCACCGCGCTCGATCTGGAGCTGATCCAGGCGGTGGTCGCCGGCAGCGACAAGAAACGCTTTGCGCTTTCTGCCGATGGGCAGCGGATCCGCGCGGTGCAGGGGCATTCCACGCCAACCGTGGCCCTGCAGCTCGAAGCCAGGGTGCCGCCCGAGGTGCTGTATCACGGCACCGCCACGCGCTTTCTCGAAGCGATCATGGCCGAGGGCTTGCGCCCCGGCCAGCGTCACCATGTGCATCTGTCCGACAACACGCAGACCGCCGCATCGGTGGGGCAGCGCTACGGCGAGCCGGTGGTGTTGCAGGTCGACGCCGGGCGCATGCATCGCGACGGCCTGCGGTTCTTCCAGGCCGACAACGGCGTCTGGCTCACCGCGCAGGTTCCGGCAGCATTCCTGACCCGCCCGCGCTGAGCTGAGGCACGCGGCAGGCCTGCCACCGCCTTCAGTGCGCGGTGCCGGCCAGCACCTGGGCCGGCATGGACACGCGCAGACGCCGGACGCATCACCCTTCACGGCCCCCATGCCGCCCGCCTTGCCAGAATGCCGGCCGCTTGGGGCTGTCGATGGCAGGGGAACCGGAGTTGGATGCATGACATGGATCATCGTGGCCACGGTCGTCACCACGCTGGTGGTGGGGCTGCTGCTGCTCAACTTCGCCACGCCCGAGAAAAAGCTCGAGCACATCCCCAGCCATTGCTACGACGTCGCCGACCCGCAGTTCAAACGCGAGATGTCGGTGTTGCTGGGTCCGGCGATCCTGCCCGGCAACAAGATCCAGGTGCTGCACAACGGCAGCGAGATCTTCCCGGCGATGCTGGCCGCCATCCGCAGCGCGCAGCGCACCATCACCTTCGAAACCTATATCTACTGGTCGGGCGAGATCGGCCGCGAGTTCAGCCAGGCGCTGTCCGAGCGTGCGCGCGCCGGGGTCAAGGTGCGCGTCACCATCGACTGGGGCGGCAGCCTGAAGATGGATGCCTCGCTGGTGCAGGACATGACCGACGCCGGGGTGGAGGTGCATCGCTACCGCCCGCTGACCTGGTACAACCTGCACCGCGTCAATAACCGCACCCATCGCAAGCTGCTGGTGATCGATGGCCGCATCGGCTTCACCGGCGGCGTTGGCGTGGCCGACCAGTGGATGGGCGATGCGCAGGACCCGGAGCACTGGCGCGACTCGCATTACCGCATCGAAGGCCCGGTGGTGGCGCAGGTGCAGGCCGCCTTCAACGACAACTGGATCAAGACAACCGGCCGCGTGCTCAACGGCGCCGAGTACTACCCCGAGCTGGCACCGGCCGGCGACAGCGACGCGCAGCTGTTCGTGGCCTCGCCCGCCGGCGGCAGCGAGAGCATGCACCTGATGTACCTGATCGCCATTGCCGCGGCGCGCAGCTCCATCGACCTGGCCGCCGCCTACTTCGTGCCGGATGCGCTGATCACCCGTTCGCTGCTGGAAGCGCGTGCGCGCGGCGTGCGCATCCGCGTGCTGCTGCCGGGCAAGCATATCGATGCGGTCTCGGTGCGGCTGGCCTCCAAGGCCAGCTGGGAGCCGCTGCTGCAGGCCGGCATCGCCATCCACGAATTCCTGCCCACCATGCTGCACACCAAGCTGCTGATCATCGACGGCCTGCTGGTCTCGGTGGGCTCGACCAACTTCGACATCCGCTCGTTCCGCCTCAACGACGAGGCCAGCCTGAATGTCTACGACCGTGATCTGGCCGCGCAGATGACCGAGGTATTCGAGCGCGACCTGCAACGGGCCGAGCTGTACACGCTGGAGCGCTGGCGCAAGCGGCCGCTGCGGCAGAAGCTGGGCGAGAAGCTGGTGGTCCCGTTCCGCTCGCAGGTGTAGGCAACGGCCTTCCCACCTGGCAGTGAGCGCACCCGCGCTCAGCGCTGCACACTCGAGCAAGCGCTCACGCCTGCAGCCGCAGCTGGCGCAGCCGCCACCACAGCCCGCCAACGTGCACCAGCGAGTACAGCACCAGCGCTGCGGCAATGCCCAGCGTCAACGGGCTGGCCTGCGAGCCGGCCGCCGCCGCGCCCGCGCTGAAGGCGCCATCGGCCCAGCGCCAGGCCAGGCGCCCGAGCAGCACCAGCGTCAGGCCGCCGCCGATCCACGGATTGGGCGTATACCAGCCGCGCCCTTCCACCCATTCGGCATGGGTGTAGCGAAGCGACAGCGCGCCCAGCCCGATGCCGACCAGCGTTCCCACGGCGATCCCTGGCCGAACCTGCGGCAGGCCATACACCGCAAACGCCAGCGCTGCCGCCGCAATGAGCAGCACCACGGTACGCAGCGCCGTGCTCACCGGCTTCCATTGCTGGCGGCCGAAGCTGCGCCGGATGCGCCGGTAGTAGAGGAAGGCGATGGCCGCCATCGACAGATACGGCGTCAGCGGTGCGATGGCAGCAGCGGGCATGGCGATTCCTTTGCGGGGTGAGGTGACCGACGCAGAATGAAACCGGCCCCCGCAGCGAACAAGGTGCCAAGTGTCACTTTCTGCGCGCACAGGCGGGTTGCCCGGGCGGCCACCGCCGCGCGCGGCAATCGCGACAGGCGCCAGCGTTCACGCAGGACCGGCCTGCCGGCTACCGCCGGTGAACGCCCCAGCCGCGCGCCAGCCATTGCCACACGCGAAGCGGAGCCGCACGGGTAGACTTGCCGGCAGAGTTCCCCCACCGCAGTGCCATGTCCGCCATCAAGCAAGAAGCCCGCACGCTGATCGACACGCTGCCCGAGACGGCAGGATGGGACGACGTGGTTCGCGTCGTGGACACTGCCAGCTTCGAGGCCGCCGTGCTGGACGGCATGGCCGCAGCGGATCAGGGCGCCTTTGCCGCGCCGGCAGAGGTGAGCGCACTGTTCGCCAGATGGGGCGTTGATGTTGCGGCGTGACTGGACCGTCCCGGCCGCCAGGCAACTCGCACACGCCCAGGATCACTACCACGCGCTCAACCCGACCGCCGCCGCCGCGATGGCGCGGCAGGTGCTGGAAGCCACCCGCACCCTGGCCGAGCAACCCGGCCGCGGCCGCGCCGGCCGCGTCGTCGGCACCCGCGAATGGGTGGTCAAGCAAACGCCCTACGTGCTGGTCTACCGCGTGCGCGACGACGCGCTGCAGCTGCTGCACGTCCGCCTGCAGACGCAGGACTGGCTGCCGCGCACCGAGCCGCTGATCGAACACATCGAACCCTGGATCGCCGCGCTGATCAGCGCCCTGCTGCACGTGCTGATGCTGCTGATCCTGCTGTCGGCCTCCACGCCCACCATGACCCCGCCGCAGGGCTCGGCCAGCGGCGGCCGCACCAAGGTGGATTTTGTCGGCGACACCTCCACGCCCGAGCAACCCACGCCCTCGCCGACCCCGACTCCGCCGTCGCAAACGCCCGCGCCCGTGCAGCCACCGCCGGCCGCCTCGCCGGTGCAGTCCACCCTGGTCAAGACCGCCAAGAACCCGATCCCGCCGGCAGGCAACACCCGCCGCGGCGGCCTGGTCGAGCAGCGCCAGACGCAACCGGTGCAGCGCGCCACCCCGCCGCAACCGCCGGCAGAGCCCTCGTCGCCGCCGCAGCGCCGCCCCGAAACCTGGACCGGCCGCCCACCCGGCATGCTCGAAGAAGAAGCCGATGCCGCCGAAGACGGCATGTCCAACACGCCCACCATCAGCGAAGGCCGCCGCCGCGACCGCAACAACGCCCAACCCAGCATGGATGTGGGCGGCTACCAGGTCTATTACGAAGTGCGCAGCGAAACCCAGCTGCGCAACTGGCGCGACCAGGGCATGAAGGAAGTGGCCATCATCCTGCCCGGCACCCAGTACCGCATGGTCTGCCCGCTGGAAGTCGCGCTCAAGCGCGGCTCCAGCAAATGCCGCCTGTTGCCGCCGGACTCGCCGGAGCTCAAAGACATCGGCGATGCCCGCGAGGTCATCAACATGATGGAGGTCTACAAGCAAGGCGAGCCGGTATGGCGCGGGCCCGGGCCGTATCGGTGAGTAGTGGGGCTAGGTTGGCCCTGGATTTCACTTACTGCTGGTGCGGGGATGACTGCTTCGATACCGGTGACGTTGTTTGAGTGCCTGCACTTTCCTGAAGTGCAAGCAACCTGATTCCTGCGCGAGGGCGACATGCCTTCTTTCACCGTCTGCAATATTCCCGACGACGTGCATCGCGCGATCCGCGCGAGGGCTGCACTGCACTGCCGCAGCACCGAGCCGAACGAGCCGAAGCTGCCTTCGGCGCGTTCACCGATTACCCGGCGGTTGCAGGCATCAGCGGCCCTGGTCTTTGCCCAGTTTGGTACCCAGTGCTCCCTTGAACGGCGCCGGATTGCTGGTCACCAGGCAGTTGTAGGTCTTGTCGCTGTTGAGAACCAGCACGGACGACTGCGGCCCCTTGAAGTCCAGCCCGACCGAGAACAGCACATAGGTGTTGGGCAGCGCGCTCGGCCGAAACGCACCGAAGGCATACTCCCCGGACAAGCCCAACGGTGACAGCGGTATCGTCACCGTCATCGGCTGCGTGCCCCCAGGCGATGGCAGCGACGAGGACGCAGACATCATCTTGGACTGCACGTCGATGGAGTACTTGGTGGTGACCGCCGAGCCCAGGTACTTGGAACCCGGTGCGGAAACCTGCTTGCGACAGGCCGTAATGTCTTCGGGTTTCTGATCCTGCTGGCCCGTCTGCAGCGTGGCAAAGACATAGCTCAGCGTGACCGTGTCCGTCCCGGTGACCGGTGCGGCAACGGCAGCGTCCATGCACAACGCGGCCACGACGAGTGAGAGGCCACAGGCCGCAAGCGCACCGCGATAGCTGGTTTTACGTTTCATTTCGATCGTTCCCTGGTGTGTGATGCAAGGTGTCGGCAGCGGCTGCCGCTTGCGCCTTGAATGGACATTCGCAACGGCACCTGTGCATAACGCCAAGCGGCAGATGATCGATTGCGTACGATGACGACATGCGTGTGTGTGGCAGCACCACACCTACGCCACCCAGCTGGCCACGCCGCTGGTGGGTTCATCGTTGAAGACCAAGACCTCGCAAACCCGGCAAATCGTCTCAACAACGTCGTTGCGTGATGCAGTTTGAAATTCGGAAGCGAATACGGCGCTGTCCACGGCTCACGTCAAGCATCAGTCGAGGCAAAGCGGCTATTTGAAGCGCTTAGGACTTGTAACTTCCAGTAACGCCAGTAGAAGTGTAGTCGCCTACTTGAAGAGGCGTGGATTGCAGGAATATCTCAATGCATACATTTGAATGTGGCACAAAATGGATCGCCTGGGCAGCCCTGACGACCCAACTCAGCTATTCATCAACCATGGGAAGCTTGTAGTACGCTGGTATCGTCTGCACGGAAGGAGTGTTGATGTACCAGCCTGCCTGGGAAGGCTCAGGACCGCGCGGACATTCTATTCAAGTGATTGGTTGTATCAGGAGATCGCCATGCCACGCATCGTGCTAAACGGGTGGGCCGCAACGCTTGCACTTACCGGGCTTGCGGTGCTCCCGCTTTCATCCTGCGCCAATGCAGATACTGCACGTACCGCTTCGACACAGGAAGACACCATGAAATCAGGAGCAAGCCCAATGCTTGAAGAGATTTATGCATCAAAAAAGCCCGTTCGATTCGAACAGGTCGACGTTAGTAGCATCGTTGCCAAGTACGTTCCTCTGGGAACAACAAAGTTGGTGGTGCTGGAGACGTTCAGCAAATCTCCAACGTCAAAGATTGTTGAAGACACCCCAGGCAAGGTGGTCGTCAGGGACAATAAGGGGCAGGCAATGCTTGATCCAGATGCACGTTCCGTTGTGATGACTTTTTCTTTGGATGCCGACGGCAAGGTGACACACGTCGACGCCGTCCACATCAAGAATCAGTAAGCCAACGGAGACCATCATGGACGAGAAGATTGAAGTTGGATATCGCAACATCGGGTCTGCGCTGGGCAAGGAGTACCATCACAAATTCCTTCTCTACACCGATAAAGAGGGCAACCAGCACACCATCAGCGGCTGGACCGGCGATGAGCAACCTGGATTGCCGTATGGCCGGATGCACGTTGAGACTAATCTGCCCTACAACCGGGCCAACCCCGATCATCGCGACAATCCGAATGCGGTTGGACAAAAGCAATATCGCGAAGAGATCACACACGGTGCGGACTTGTCGGGAACCTGGGCACGCATGGTCGCCAATGCCAAGAGCAAGGATGACAAGTATCCCTACGATCCCCAGTTGCAAAACTCCAACACACTGGCCGATAGCGTTCTGCGGGATGTACGCCTTCCGGAACCAAAGAACGATGGCGTTTTCGGCCACTGGGCGCCTGCATCGGGACGACAGCTCGACGAATCGATCCAGCCCTCGGTGCCAGGATTAGGTAACTCAGGACGTACCTTCAGCGCAGGCGGAGCACCCCTCGATCCGCATCAGGAAGCGCGGCTACGCGATGACCCATTGTTCAAGCAAGCCTTGGCGGGGCTCGATAAGCTCGGCCCGGATGCAGGCGTCTACACCAATCAGCAAGACAAGGAACGCATTGCCGGTGCCCTGGCGGTCCAGGCCAAACTCAATCGCCCGCCGCTGCCCGAGATCCAGGACGTTATTCCGAATCACACAAACGGCAATATTTTCGCGACGTACAAGAATCCAGGAAATGACATGGATGTATTACGCACGCACGTAGATAAAGCCGAAGCCGTCAAGCAGCCCTTGGCCGAGAACCTGCAGAAGCTCGAAGTTGCCAATCAACAGACCATGCAAGCGTCTACGCAGGAGGCATCACGCGCAGTGGACCAACCAAGTCATGGTGCGCTTGGAATGCGGTGAACAGAAATTGGGAATGCAGTCGTATCGCCTTGCTCCCGCAGCTCGCCGCCGCGGCGCTCTCCCAGCCACAGTTCCAGGCTGCGTGGCGTATCGGCGCTGATCACTTGGATCGCTCATCTACCGGGTCCGGCAGGTCTGGCCGGACCTGGATGCCCAATTGCCGCAACAGCTCGGACATCCGGCCTAGTTGCACAGCGACCTGGCCGCCTGCCGCAAGCCTTCCGCATTGCGGACTGGGCGGATATAGGCGTCGATGTCGGATGCTCGGTCGATTGGGATGCGCATGGCAGTGATCGAATCTAAAGCGGGCTTTAGATTATTCCGGCAGTCAACAGGTACAAGCGAAACCTGAAGCCGACATTAGATTAGCTATCGATTAGGCAGTTACTGGGATGAAACTGACGCTGACTTTCGTTTTGGTTACTTGGGGATGGCCCAACTTCACGCTACCGCTCGCGATGCCGGCCGGAGTCGGTGTCGCGTCCGGTTGATGATGTGAGCGCTGGAGCGGGCAGATCGGATACGGTGACCAGACCTCGCGTTGGTGGCGCACGGCTGGCCGGGAACTGGCTACAGTCTGCACAGGGCCGTGTGCGCCCGCTCCATCCACCTGCGTTCCCAAGGATCTGCATGTCTCTGCATCGTCTTGCCCCCCGCCTGGGTCTGGCCGTTGGCCTGTTGTGCGCCTGCTGCACGCACGCCGCCGCACCGGCAGCGGCCCATCGCCTGCTGCGCGTCACGCTGGACGGGGCGAGCGACCAGCCCGTGTCCGGGCGCCTGCTGGTCTTCGCCACCCTGGCCAAGGACGCCCAGGCCGCGGCCAAGGATGGCAAGGATGGCAAGGACGGCAAGGTGGAGGAGGTGAGCGTGAACCCGTTCCGCCCAACCGCGGTGGCGGTGGCGGCGCAGGAGGTGACCGCGCTCGCCCCCGGTGCCAGCGTCGAGATCGACCTGGACAACATCGCCTTCCCCAGCGGCTTTTCCGCGCTGCCGGCCGGTGAGTACCTGTTCCAGGCCGTGCTGGATCCGGACCACAGTTACAGCTATGCCGGCCGCGATGGCGGCGACCTGTTGAGCGAGGTCACCGCGGTGACGCAGGGCAAGGGCAAGCCGTTGCCCACGCTGAAGCTCAGCAAGCAGGTGCCCGCGTCGGACGACCCGTGGCAGGTGTCGCCGCGGGCGCCGCAGGCAATCCGCGACGCTATCCCGGAGGCCAGGCTGCATAGCGCGGACGCCTCGCTGGTCAGCCCGTCGCTGAGTGCGTTCTGGGGCCGGCCGGTGTCGCTGCGCGCCCGCGTGCTCACCCCGCCTGGCTACGACGCCAAGGCCGCCACCCGCTATCCCACCGTGTATGTCACCCACGGCTTCGGCGGCAACTACAACCGCTTTGCCGGCAGCATCGCCGCCACCTGGAGCGCGATGGCGGCCAAGCAGATGCCGCCGATGATCTGGGTGTTCCTGGACCAGTCCACGCCCACCGGCACCCACGAGTTCGCCGACTCGGTCAACAACGGCCCCTGGGGCACCGCGCTGACCGAAGAGCTGATCCCTTCGCTCGAACGGCAGTACAAGATGGACGGCAACGCCAAGGGCCGGTTCCTCAACGGGCATTCGTCGGGCGGCTGGGCCACGCTGTGGCTGCAGACGCGCTACCCCAAGTTGTTCGGCGGTACCTGGTCCACCTCGCCCGATTCGAGCGACTTCCACGACTTCACCGGGCCGGATCTGTACGCGCCCAATGCCAACGTCTACCGGCGCCCGGACGGCAGCCAGTTCCCGCTGATCCGCGACCAGGGCAAGGTGGTGGCCGACCTGGAAACCTTCGCCAAGCTCGAACGCGTGTTGGGCCCCTACGGCGGGCAGATGACCTCGTTCGACTGGGTGTTCTCGCCGCGCGGGCCCGACGGCCGCCCGGTGCCGATGTTCGACCGCGACACCGGCAAGGTGGACCCGGCCGTGGTGGCCTACTGGCGCACGCACTACGACATCGCCGCGCGCGTGGCCGCGCAATGGCCCGCGCTCAAGCCGGATCTGGACGGCAAGATCCACCTGATCGTCGGCACCGCCGACACGTTCTACCTGGATGGGGCCGCGCGCAAGTTCCAGGCCGTGATGGACGGCCTGGGCGCAAAAAGCAACTTCCGCTACCTGGAAGGCCGCACCCACTTCGACCTGTACAAGGAAGGCGAGGACAGCAACGCCTTGATGAAGAAGATTGCCTGGGAGATGTACGCCGTGGCGCGGCCCAAGCAGTAGCCCGCCGATGCACGGCCGGCGCTGCCGATCGGCGTGCCGGCCACCGGCACGCCAGGGCGCGGCGTCACCGGCCCCGCTGCTCAGGCCGAGCGCTTGGGCAATTCCCACTCCAGCTGCTGCCTGAGCACCAGCAGCAGCACCTTCAGGCGGCCGCTGCGGACCAGCGCCGCCGGCGTCTGGCCGTCAAGCGCGTTCATGGGCTTGCGGAACCAGCCGATCAGCGCCTCGTTGTTGCCGCCGTTCAAGGCCCAGGCGTGGCAGACGATCTCGCCCAGGTTCTCGATGCCGGTGCTGCCCAGCAGCTTGAGGTGCTCCGGCGTGAAGGCGAACAGCGACAGCACCAGCTCGGCGTCGGCGGCCTTGCCGTGGTCGACCGCCATCTGCTGGCTGTGCGCGGTGTTGTAGGCCGCCCCGTGCGCGCGGAAGTCTTCGGCACGCCGCATGCCGGTGAGCAGTGATGCAATGAGGTCGGCGCGTTCCATAAAGCAGTCCAACGGTGTGATAGCGCGCACGCTATCCGCGTCGTCGCCGCTGCTCAATCAGGAGTCTCCTGACAGCGGCGATGGGCGTCAGCGGCGGTTGCATTACGCGCCGGCCGGCCGGTACGGAGTTGGCAGGCCGGCGGCGGCTTCGGTGGCCGATTCCCGCTTGCGCGCCCGCCTGGAAGTGGCGCCAACCATTGGCAGCGCTTAACGCTGGGATTGCTAGCATCCGGGCGTGTCACTGGCAGCAGCCCGCACCCACACGGCTGCCGTATTGGAGTGTCATCTCATGAGGAGTTGTCAGATGCCCTGGAAATCCGCCCTCGCCGTGCTTGCCCTGTCCACCGCCGCCCTGCCGGCCTTGGCCCAGTCCGACCGCCAGGTGGTCGAAGACATGCTCACCCGCTCGGCCAATGTCTGCCCCGGCCACAGCACCGAGCGCACTTCGCCCACCGTCAAGGCCGTGCCCGTGGGCGCGCTGCGGGTGATGCTGGAACGCGGCCTGGTCATGTGCCCGGACCGCCGCCTGGATGCCGCCGCGCCGGCGGTGTTCTACGGCCGCCTGGGTGTGTTCGCCTGGAACCCGGAAGTGCCCGCCGGCAAGACGGTGATCGTCAAGCAGATCGACACCATGACCCGCAACGAGGAATACCCCGCCGAGACGCTGGTGTGGGATGCCAAGGGCACCGCGCTCAAGCAGCAGACCGTGCCGATGTTCGAGCCCAAGCCGGGTGCGGCGGTGTTGTACAAGGTGCGTTGAGCGCAGGCACACGCCACCGATGCGCGACCCATTGCAACCACACACACTGCGCCCGCGCGATCGCGCAAGGCGACGCAGGCGCAGGGTGTGGCTAGGCATCGGTATTGTCCTGCTGCTGGTAGCACTGGGCGGCTACCGCTGCACGGCAAGCCCGGCCGAGCAACGGCAGCAGACGTACTGGCGCGACAAAGCCGAGCGGGAACTGACACCAGGCATGTCGCAAACGCAGGTACTGGCCTGGGCGGAGCGCAATGCGCTGCGTACCGCCATGGGCATGGGCCCCACGCTCATGGCCGCCCCCGTGCGAACGCGGTGGCCGCATTTTCCCTGCGCAACCACGTTCACCATGATTTCGCTGACGTTCGATGCGCAGGGAATGCTGGTTTCCTTCCGAGTCGGTCGAGGGGGCACCTGTCTGTAGAGCGGCAGTTGCCGCCTGGTCCACGACGCGCGCTGCATTGGCTGGTTGCGCTGCGTGTCAGGCCTCAGCGAGCGTCGATTCCGACGCCGGCACCCGCCGCGGCTGCGGACAGACGCATGTGCCGGCGCGCGGCGTTGGCGATGGCGCTCCCCACCTTGTGGATCAGCAACGGCACCGCCCAACTGGCCCATAGCAGCGCCGCGATCGTGCCCGGCGAGGGCGCAATCCCGGCCCCCACTGCCGCATAGAGCGCGATGCGAAATATCACCGGCGCCAGGGTCACCAGATACGCCCGCACCATCCAGCGCTGGTGCAGGTCCACCTGCCCGCGAAAGATGGCCACCAGGCCTACGGAGGCCACCACCAGCCACACCGCTTCCGTCGCTGCGAAGGCCACACGGATCGCCATCGGCGCCGACGAGGTGGCGATCAAGCCGGTGGCGCCGAGCATCGCCACCAACATGCCAACGAAATACGCACGCCCAACCCAGCGGTGCACCCATGCGTGCCTGCGCCAGCGTTGCGTGGCGAACTGCAACGTGCCCAGGGCGATGCCGACGGCACCGCCACCCAGGTGGCACCACAGCCAGCCGCGCCGGGTCAGGAACATGGCGTATGCCGGCAACTCCAGCGCGGCGTACTTCAGGTACACGTGGCGCACGAACTCGGACGCGAGCGCGGCCAGCGCAAGCCACAGCAGCGCCCACGCCACGCGGGCAAACGGCCTGCTACCTGCTACCTCGACACCTTCGCGCATCGGATCGACCCGCATGCCCCGCTCCTTCGGCCAGCCTGCTCTCGGCAGCGGAACGCTAGCATGGACATGCAGCAGGAGCGTGGGCGCGATCGTAGGTGCGGCGCGGAGGGAAGACTTACGCCTGGCGCTGCATTGCGTGCGACACCGGATCAACACCGTCGCTACCGAGCCGCTGCTCGTAGATCTCGTCGACCACGCCGCGTACCGCGCGGGCGGCATTGAAGATGCTCTCGCCCAGGACCGACAGACTGGTGACATCCAGCGGCTTGCCGCTGCACACCGCCACCATGTCGCTCTGCGCAGTGATCGTGCGCAGCAGCGTATGGAACTGGTCGATCTGCTGCAGGGTGACGCCGAAGGTGAAGGGCTCTGCGTGCGTTTGTATTTTGGCCGCTGGCCGCACGCGCTGCCGATTATTGGTCGTAAGGGCTCTCGAAGTGGTCATGGCATCCGTCCTCGACGTGAGCGGACGGGGATGTCCGCAAAGCCACCGTAGCGCGCTTTTTCGGATATCTGAAAACCAGATATTCGCCCGATTTTTAGCGGAGCACAGGTTCCCGTCTCAAGCCGATTTTTTCGGTTCGATCGTCGCGGTGAAGCGCCGAGGCTCACCAGTGATCGGGTCATCGAATGCCAACGTGTGCGCGAACAACTGCAGTGGCCGCTCCGGATCATCGGGCCGCTGATCTTCCAGCTCTGGATAGAAACGGTCATGCAGGATCGGCGCGCCCAGCGCGGCCATATGCACGCGCAATTGGTGCTTGCGCCCGGTGACCGGCTCCAATCGATACGTCCACGTGTCTGCGCCGCGCACAACCACATCGATCACCGTCTCGCTGTTCGGCTCACCCACACCCTCGCGCATGCGGAAGAACGGCTCGCCCGGCTCCAGCCGGCTGCGATGCACATACGGAAACGTCAGCCCCGGCAGCGGCGGTGCGACTGCCAAGTAATGCTTGCGAATGCGTCGCTCGCGGAATAGCGCTTGGTAGATCCCGCGTGTTGCAGCGTTAGCAGAAAACAAAACCAGCCCCGCAGTATCGCGATCAATGCGGTGCAGCGGCACCAACGCGGGGTTATCGAAACGCCGCGCCAAACGGGTCAACAGCGTCTGGTGCACGTAGGCACCGGCTGGCACCACGGGCAGGAAATGCGGCTTGCAGGCCACGACAATATGCGCGTCGGCATGCAACACCGTTTCCGTTGCCGTAATGATCGGCTCGTCCGCTACTTCGCGGAAGTAATAGATCTCCGCACCAAGCCGATACGGCGCAGCGATATCCAATGCCTGCTGCTGCGCATCCAGTACGCGCCCACGCGCGAAGCGATCACGCCACGTGTCAGCACCAACCACCGGAAAGCACGCACACAGTGCCTCCCACACCGTGTGCCACGGGCCGGACGGCAGCTGGAACTGGCTGGCAGGAGTGCCATCGAGGGTCGGGCGAGGAGCAGACATGGCGACAGCAGAAGCGCACTCAAGCAGATGGGCTGGGATCGTACCTTGTCGCGTCGATTCTCTACGCAGTGATGTAACAGCTCTCAATCCGAGAGAGACTTTCGAGCGCTGCGCACCGCATGCATTGCTGGGAAGCGTGCACAGCGACCACTACCGCAGCCCGCTTCATCGCGTGGATTGGCATGCGGTTGCGCTAAACAACGCGCAAGCGAACTCAAACTTTAGCGTAAAGAACACACCTGTTTACCTGCGCACGCGTCGTGCCGAGTGTTGATGAGGCATCGATCGCAACGGCGCGCGTGGTCTGCTGACAAAACCCGTTTCAACGGCTATGTTCAAGCCGGGAACGGGGGTTCTGGCATGGGACGCAGAAAGAAACAGGGTGGATTCGATGCATTGGCCGCATTGCCGTGGCCGGTTGGCTTCGTTATGGGAATCACTGCGTATCTGGTGGTGCGCTACGGCATCGGCTGGTGGTTCTCTCACCAGGACGGAATGTTGTCGCAAGGCTTCGCCCAGCAATCGAGTGGAATGTTCGCGCCATTGGCGTGGACGCTGCTCGGCGTCTGCTGGCTTGCTGCGCTACTCTCCTACCTGGGCACACGCAGCCGGCGGCACTTTCTGGAAACACGCACAAGCCTGGAGAGCCTGGCCGCCGGCGGCTGGCGCCAGTTCGAACTATTGGTGGGCGAAGCATTTCGCCGCCAGGGCTACAGCGTCGAAGAAACCGGCCTGGGCGGCGCCGACGGCGGCATCGACCTGATCCTGCGCAAGGACGGCCGCCGCACGCTGGTGCAATGCAAGCAATGGAAGCGCCAGCAAGTCGGCGTCAGCGTCGTGCGCGAGATGTTCGGCCTGCTCGCCCATCACCAGGCCCACGCGGTAAAGATCGCCTGCATCGGAACCTACACGAAGGACGCTGAGCGCTTTGCCGAAGGCAAGCCCATTGAATTGATTGGCGGCGCACAGTTGTTGGGGATGATTCGAGCGGTGCAACGACAAGCCACAGCGCAGTCGACGCCGGGGCCGGCGCCAGTACGTGTCGAGCCCGTCTTTGCTTCACCTGGGTCCACCGCCTCCGCAGCCATCGTCACCCCAAGCTGCACGCGCTGCAGCAGCGCGCTTGTGCAGAGAAGAAATCGGCATACCGGCGAGAGCTTCCTAGGCTGCCGTCAGTTCCCGAAGTGCAGAGGAGCCGCATAATTGAACCTGACCCCATTTTTCGAAGCGCCTTATTCAACTGAGATAGGCATGCTCAGTGCGGAAGCTATAGTGCCGAACCCGCAGCCGATTAGGCACCTGATCCAACAGCTTCGGTCCCGACCGCGTTGTTACGCCTCCGCCTCCCCGGGTGTAATCCATACACCTGCTCAAAGGTTGGATAACACCACCCGTATCAGTGTTGGGCGACGCCCCGGCTATCGGGTAAGTGGTTGATATTGGATAGGAAGAGCCTATTACCAAGCGTCCGCCATTTGCGGATACTAGATACAACACCGCATTTAGGCGGTCCAACATTAGTTAGGGCGCACAAAAAGTGTCAGACGAGCTTATACATCTCAACAAAATCCACGCAGACGGGCACTCGAAGTATGTGTACTTCCTGCTAGCTGCTACTGGCGCTGCACTTGGCTATGCTCTTCAAAAAATTGATGGCTCTACCTACAGCTGCCAAGTTTGGTTCGGCCTTTCCGCGATTGGGTGCTGGATTTTTAGCTTTTTCTTCGGTTGCATGCACGTCACAGCGATCCAGTCAGTAATTCTTTCAAACTCTCACTTGCTTCAGCTTCAGCAAGGCAATCATCCCATGCAGCCAAGGACGCAACAGGAAATGGAAATCGCATGGCGCATTACAAACGATGCACTGGAGTCAAAGAACAATAGGGCTCAGCTCCTCCTTCGGCTTCAGTTTTGGTTGCTTGCTACAGGCGTCTTGTTGTTTACAACTTGGCGCGTACTCGTACTGATGGGTACAGCCTAGAGTGCGCCCTAACAATTCATTCAAGCCGAACCCGCTTGGCGGGTCGGCTTAATTCTGGTGTTAGACCCCTTGGGGAGGGATAACCGCATGACAAAGAAAGAAGTAACCTCGAGGCCCGCTGCAACTAAGGCTTCCAAGACGCTCACGAGCTCTTCGTCCTCGAAGGCAGCGAAGTCAGCCGCAGGCAGTGCCCTGTCGCAGCGGAAGGCGCCGCAAAAGGAAACATCTTCCGCCGCCGGGAAAGCCGCCTCGAAAACGCTCCGCGATAGCAAGGCGAGTTCGGGTGCGAAGAGCGCCGCAGGCTCTGCGCTCTCTCAGCGGCCCGCAGCCGCGAGAAAATCCACCTCGGCCACGCGTGGCGGTGGCACTGAAAGCGGCGGACCGAGGGGGCGCAAGAAATGAACCTTAAAGGTGCGCTCGACAACTACTACTACCACTCCGGCAAGGCGAGTGACATTGTCCGACAACTTGCGCTGGGCGCCATTGCCATCATTTGGCTATTTCAAACTACAGATGGTGGAGCCCGTGTGCTTCCGGCGGCTCTGTTTCTTCCGCTCAAGCTCATTGTTGGGGCGTTGGCGGCCGATTTGCTTCAGTACGTCGTCGCAGGTTTTTTATGGGGTGCGTTTCATCGTTCAAAAGAGAAAAAACTCGGAGAAAACGACGCGTTTAAGGCGCCACGCACAATCAACTGGCCCGCAATCCTCTTTTACTATGACAAAGTAGCTCTTGTGGTGCTCGCTTACTGGCACCTTTGGCGGTTCCTGTCCCAAGCTATCCGTGCAGGGGTCTAACAATTCGTCCAAGCCTACACCGCTTCGCGGCGCGGCTTAACTCAGGCGTTAGGTGTGCCAATTGGAGATTTTCGCTAATGAAGCGTGACATGGAGCTTGTTCGCCAAATCCTCTTAGCCGTTGAGTCCAGCCAAGCCAAATCTGCGTTTGACGGATATGACGCCGACTCGATCAAATACCATAAAGCACTGGTGATTGAGGCCGGATTGGCTGAAGGTTCTGTTCTCAAAAGTGGTACTGGAAATCGTGAAATCCCTGCAAATGTGATGCTTAAGAAACTCACTTGGGCAGGGCATGACTTCATTGACGCCATTTCATCGGAATCAAACTGGGAAAAAGTAAAAGCCTTCTTGCAAGACGGCGGCAAGCAACTGACCATCGAGACAGTCAAAGCTGCGGTTGCTCATCTATTTGGCTTTGGCACTTAACAATTCATTCAAGCCGAACCCGCTTCGCGGGTCGGCTTAATTCAGGCGTTAGGCCACAGGAGAAATTTTCTTGGACGTCGAAGTAAAGCCATCAGCTAAAGCCTTAGCTGAAGCCTTGGGCTTGTCGGAGGATCTCCTCCGAGCGATTGAGCTATCGCAAATTCCTCTGACCAACGTCGCTTTGATGGCCGCTCGCCTCGCTAGACTCCTTAACGACTTCGATCATCAGAAAATTTTTGAGTATGAGAGCGGTGGATATCCATCCTCGCCAACCGGGGTATCGCCAGAGGTTTGGCGCCTTGCAGTACTTTCTGGGAGGACCTACAAACAAAAATTTAAGGAAGAAGTCAAAACTTATGCAAGACTCGAATCGATTGAGCAATTGGAGGCTCTGCTAGAGGCTTCAAAGCTCGGGATCGATGCAGCTAGGGATCCGAGCGTTTCGATCTCTTCCGCCAATCCAAACCAGTACGTGGGTTCGGGAAGCGGCAATTGGGCAGAAAGAAACAGGCTGCACCAATCAATCAGCGAGGCATCCGCGAAACTTAGCTCTCGCAGGTCCTTTATCTATTCGTACGTTTTGCAAAAAAACCTAGAGCTAAAATTCTCTGGAATCGCGGGGGACGCATTCTCAAGAATCCGTCTAGTAGCTGATGAACTAATCGGGATTACAGTACCATCAGCTGCGCAGAAATTTATTGCGATCTACGAGAACCTACAGTCCGACAATCCGGAAGATTGGTCTAACGCCGTTCATAGCTGCCGACGAATCTTGCAAGACTTGGCGGATCACCTGTTCCCGGCTACGGGCACGCCGCGCAAGAAATTGATAGGTGGCAAGGAAGTTCGTATTTCTCTTGGGGCAGATAACTATATAAATCGCCTCGTCTGCTTCACTGAGGACAATTCCACTTCAGAACGCTCCGAAGAAATTGTAGGATCTCAGCTAACGTATTTGGGTGATCGCCTCGACTCCCTGTTTAGAGCTGCTCAGAAAGGCTCGCATGCGACCATATCAACACGAGACGAGGCAGATCGTTATGTCGTGTACACGTACATGCTAGTAGCCGACCTCTTGAGACTGGCTGCGCCCGCGAGCCAATAATTCGTTCAAGCCGATGCCGATTCGCAGCACGGTCTAACTCAGGCGTTAGCGATCAAGGTGCGAGTGTCAAGAATTTGGATAGTAACGGGGTTAGTAACGGGGTCAGGTTGACTTTTTCTGACCTCGTCAGCGCTCACATTCGAAATGTCTGGGTGGGTGCACCTTGACCTCCCATACATCCCCCACCCGCCATCCTCGGCTCCAGACTCAACTGGAGAACACACGATGATGAAGTGGATGGGCACCGCGCTGGCCGCGGCATTGCTGGTGAGCGGTTGCGCCAAGGAGGAGGGCGAGAAGTTCGTCGGCCACTGGGTCAACGTGCAGACGCAGGAAGAGACGATGGACATCGAGCGCAATGGCGAGACCTTCATGGTCCGCAGCACCACGCCGAAGTTCTTCAGCCGCAAGCCCAAGACCGAGAGCTACCCGGCGGTCTACAAGGACGGGGCGCTGCGGGTCACCAACGATGGCGAGACGGTGAACTTCGCCATCGACGCGGCCAACGGCCACCTCAACACCGGTGGCGAGCAGTACCAGCGCGTGCCGGCCAAGTAAGCCCACCGCTGTCGCCAGCGCCCGCGTGCAGACCTTGCCGGCCGCACGCGGGCGTTTGCGTTTGTGGCCTAGCCGGCCACGCCGAAGGGCTACTGGTGCACGCTGCCTCGCGCAGACGCCGAGCCGGACGCACCGCCCATCGCCCGGTCTTGCGCTACCGCTGCCATTCCACCCCGCGCAAGCCGTACAGTGCGCAGGCACGCCAGGGTCATGGCGCTGCCCGACCGATCAATCCAGCAACTACGAGGGTGTCATGAGCAAGGGGATGGACCAGAAGAAGAGCCAGAAGAAAGAGCCGACCAAGACGCTGAAGGAAAAGCGCGCGGCCAAGCAGGAAAAGAAGGGCAAGTAAGCCGCCCGGCCTGCCAGACGGCAGACGAGGTCAGGCGTAGGCCTGACCTCGCGGTGTGACGCCGTGCCAACCTCAATGACCGCCCAGGCGTAATGGGTGCTCAGGGTTATCACGGATGAAGCGATCGACCTCCGACAGCTTGGCTGGGAGAGCAACGCACGGGTGGCTGCGGTAACTGAAGAACCGAAAGCCAGCGCGATACAACCGCTCGACCTTGCGCCATTGCGCCTGGTTGCGGGCCGGGGGTGCCTTGAACGAACGCCCCATCACGCACAGCGCGTTACCGCAGCCAGGACAGGGGGCCACCTGCTCGCGCGGAGCGATCTTGAAACTTCTGCGGCAACCGAAGCAGGCGTGCGCTAGCCGATAGGCGGCGCCGGTGACGGGCGCCTTGGGCACACGCGGCTGACGAGCACCGACGGCATAACGCAATGCGGTGCGATGGGCTTTGTCGGTGGAACTCATTGACGTGCCTCCGGGCCGACCACGGCTGGCTGACGCTGCACGACATATCGAGTACTGCCATCGCATGACGCGGTGCCGGCCCGATGCGTGGCGGGCAGGATCGCTGCGACCTCGTCAGGCAGAGCCAGTTGCCAATCCAGGTTGGGAAAGGCGGCAGGGAAGCTCGTGCCGTTCGGATTGGCAGAGTGCGCGTAAATGCCCGTATCCATCGTGTCCTCACTGAGGTCTGCCCACAGTTGCACCGCTGCCCCACGTTGCGCCAGACGTGCTTCCAGGTAGCACAACACGCGCACTGCAACCGCGTTGACCATCTGCCGATGCTCAACACAGGAGTGGCCGCGGCCATTCCAGTCCACATGCGTATGCCACAGGTCGAACCAGCTTTCCGGGTCCAACTTGTCGACCGCTGCACGCGCCTTGGCTTCTGCCCGCACCCAATAGCGCTCCATGCGTTTGCGGCGACGTCGGTCCACCGGTGCGGTCCTGTTTCGGGAGCGCGGTTTCCGTCAAAACACTGCACGGCGTCACCCGAGCTGGGGTCCCAAAGCTCTGCAATCGGTCAACCAGCCCAGATGCGCTAATGTGGGTTTGTATGGATTTAGGAGCGCGTCATGAGCCGTTTGACCATTGATCTAAGCGATCAGCAGCATCAGAGCCTGAAGGCGCTGGCGGCTCTGCAGGGCAAGACCATCAAGCAATACGCGCTTGAACGCCTGTTCCCTGGCGACCTAAACGCCGATCAGGCATGGCAGGAGTTGAAAACCCTCCTTGGGGGACGTGTCGAGGAAGGCCTTGCCGGCAACGTGTCTACCAGGAACGTCAGCACCATCCTGTATGAAGAATTCGCCGAGGGCCGTCGCGGTTGATGCACGGCTAAGTCCTCACCGACGCAGCCGAAGCCGAAGCCGATCTGCGCGGGATCATCCGCTACACCTCGGCACGCTGGGGCCAGGCGCAGGTTCGCCGATACATCGCAGACCTATCGAGGCGTGATCTCGATGATGTTGGATGTAGCAGTCTTCAGCGACGTCATATCGGCTGAGGTGGTTTTACTCTTTGATTCCTGCTGCTCCCGATAACGTATAAGTGGGTGTACCCCGACCGAGTAATTGCGCCCAGGCATGATCTGGTAACTCAATGACAGATTGATCGTCCTGACGATTGACTGCCCCGGCTTCAGGACAAGAGATGGCGTGGAACCTCGGACGTTGTGCACATAAATGCCGCGATAGTCGACGGGGCTGCCGTCCTCTTGCAGGACCTTGAACAGATTGGTCTGCAACACCCCGCCTTTGTCTACGTCTGGAACATACGAGGCAGGTAGCTCGATGGGCTGGTCACCTGCGTTGGCCATCGTGACTGAGACGGATGCTCCAGCTGTCGCTGTATGCGCTGCCTGTCTGTTTTGGAGTCTGATCTCCAGCCTCCCAGCCGCAGTCGCGCTGGAGCAGGCTGACAGCGCGAGAATCCCAAGAACCCATATCGCCTTCATCATTCACCTCTTACGCGCAAGCGCTTCTTTGTCGTCAGTTCTCATGCCATCTCTCCGGCTTGGGGTACGAGCCCTGGACGGGCGGAACCACCGTGGCGGGCGACTCCTGGGCAGACGCTAGTCGCGATTCATCCTCGGAGCGATCTTTCAATCCAACGTGCACTATCGCGCGCGGTTGGGGACCTGACGCTTTGGCGCTTCCCACATCACCGTCTAGCGCAAGTCCTCGTCGGCACCGTCCACCCGGTCTCCTGCATCAAGCTGCTGCAACACGCGATCGAAATCGCTCACGAACAGCTGGTCCTGCACGATGCGGTACTTTTCGAACTCGCTTTCCGCATGCGCTTTGGCGATCTCGGCGGTGACGCGCCCTGCGTCCTGCAACACCTGCCGGTCGGTTGCTTCGATGAAACGATTCAGACGTGTTTCCCAATCCTGCATGGTCATCGGAATCTGCCGCAGTGCCATGTCCTCGGCCAGGTCCAGATAGGCCGATACGAGGCGTTGCAACTGCGCCATCTCGCCGGTGGTCAGGTAGTTCTTGGCAACCGCCACGTCAAACTTCTGGATCTTCCCGCGCGGTGCATCGGCCCAGGTGGTCAGGCCCATGTGCTGCTTGCCGGCATCGGCTCGGTGGTAGACGACTTCTGCTGCGGTTTGCCCGTGGATGGCCCAGTGCAGCTTGTTCTGCACTGTGGCGAAGAACCGCTGGGTTCCCTGCGCGGTGGCATCGTAGTCCAGGGCGGTGGCGTAGATGTCGGTGATCTTCTGGTAGAACTTGCGCTCGGAGAGACGGATCTCGCGGATGCGCTGCAACTGCTCTTCGAAGTAGCGCTTGCCGAGCACCGTGCCGTCATTCTTCAGGCGCTCATCGTCCATCGCGAAGCCCTTGATCGTGAAGGACTCGATGATGGTGGTGGCCCACTTGCGGAACTGCACCGCGCGCTCGGAATTGACCTTGTAGCCCACGGCAATGATGGCCGCGAGGTTGTAGTGCTTGGTGTCGTAGCTCTTGCCGTCGGCGGCAGTTATTCGAAAATTTCGAATAACTGCATCTGGCTGTAACTCGTTGTCAGCGAACACCTTTTTCAGGTGGTAGTTGATGGTGTGGGTTTCGACATCGTAGAGCTGGGCCAGCATCTTCTGCGTCAGCCAGACGTTTTCGTCGGCATACGCCGCCTGCACGCCGCCCTCGCCTGCGGCGGCCACGAAGGTCAGGTATTCGGCCGCCGACGAGCGGACGAGCGAAATTTCATGCTTTTTCGCCATTGATGCCTCCCATGCTGGCGATACCGCACAACCAGTTTTTCTTCGTCCATGATGCTATCCGGGCATGCCCGGTGATGGTGATAGGCGAACGTGCCGTTCTGCCGTAAGTGATGTTGCCATTGCGCCGGCTCGCGTCCATCAGAACAACGACCCCTGCACGGGCAGCGCAGTGGATGGTTCTGCTGCTTGCGTGGCGGGTACCGCCTGCTGCTGCGCACCCAACCGCCACGCCAGGCCCGAGATGCGTGCGGCGTGCCGGGCGAGTGCGCTGCGGATGACCGCTTCGCTGCCGGCCAGGTGCAGGGCGCGGCGGGCGCGGGTGATGCCGGTGTAGAGCAGTTCGCGGCTGAGCACGCGGGCGTCGCGGGTGGGCAGTTGCAGCCAGACGGTATCGAATTCGCTGCCCTGGGCTTTGTGCACGGTCATGGCGAAGGCGCTTTCGTGCGCAGGCAGTGCGGCGGGGTGGAAGCCGCGCACCTGGCCGTCGCCGTCGCCTTCGAACCAGGCGACCAACGGGCCTTGGGCCCGGCTGTCGGTGCCTGGGTCGCGGCGGTTGGCGGTGCCGCCGGGCTGGCCTGGCCCTGAAGCGGCGCCTTCGCCGCTGCGCCCCGAAGAGGGACTCGCGTCGCTTCGCAGGCAGATGCCGACGTCGCCGTTGAACAGGCCGTGGCGGTAGCTGTTTTCGGTGATCAGCAGCAGGCGGCCCTGGAACCAGGGCGAGGCGGCGCCGAGGCGGCGCGCGCCGAAGCCGGTTTCGGCCAGCAGTTGTTCGATACGGGCGTTGAGGCCGCGTGCGCCCTGCGGGCCGGCGCGCACGGCGGTGAGCAGGCGCAGGCGCGCGGCGTCGCGCAGGGCCGCGGCCGGGTCTTGTGCATCGGCCAGCGCGCGCCAGTGCGCGAGCAGTGCGTCGCGGCCCAGGGTGAGCGGGTCTTCGCCGTCTTCGTGGAAGTGCACGCCGGCCAGCTCGCCGCTGCGCAGCAGGGCCAGGGCGGTGTCGGCGTCGCCGGCGCGCACGGCGTCGGCCAATGGGGCGAGCGCGAAGTCGTGCGCCTGACGGTAGCCGCGCAGCAGGTGCACGCGGTGGCCGGCCAGGCCGCCGCTGTGGGTGGCGGCGGGCGTGGTGTCGCCGGGCGCGTTGCCGAGCAGCGCTTGCAGCGCCTGTGCGTCCTGCGGCTGCAGGGCATCGCCGGGGCCGGCGGCCTGCAGGATGGCGGCGAGCACGTCGCCGGCTTCCACCGAGGGCAGCTGGTCGGCGTCGCCGAGCAGGATCAGCTGGGTGCCATCGGCCACGGCTTCGACCAGCTTGCACATCAGCGGCAGGTCGACCATGGAGGCTTCGTCGACGACGATCAGGTCTAACGGCAGCGGGTTGTCGGCGTGATGGCGGAAGTGCGGGGAATCCGGGATGACGCCGAGCAGGCGATGCAGGGTGCTGGCACCGCTGGGCAGGGCGTCGGCCAGGGCCGGGTCGATGCCGCCAGCGATGGCGCGCGTGACCGCAAGGCGCAGGCTCTCGGCCATGCGCTCGGCGGCGCGGCCGGTGGGCGCGGCCAGGGCGATGCGCGGTGCCGGGGTGTTGGAGGCGTGTGCCTGGGCGATGCGCAGCAGCAGCAGGCGGGCGATGGTGGTGGTCTTGCCGGTGCCGGGGCCGCCGGTGACCAGCAGCAGGGTGCGGCGCAGCGCCAGCGCGGCGGCCTGAGCCTGGCGGTCTGGGTGGTGGGATGGGGCCGGTGGGGCCGTACCTTCCTGGTCGACGGATGGCTCGGGCAGGCCCGTGCCCTCGCCCGCCCTTCGGGCACCCTCTCCCATGTGGAGAGAGGAAGCCTGGGGGAATAGCTGCGCGAACAGTGGGGCCAGCGTGGCGGCGTCGAAGGGCGGCGGCGACTGGGCGGCAATGCGTTGCAGGCCTAGCGCCAGGCGGCGTTCGTACTCGCGGTAGCGGCGCAGGTAGAGCAGGCCGTGTTCCAGGACCAGCGGGCAGTCGGCGGCGGCGGGGTCTTGCGGATTGGGTTGGTCGACCCAGCGCGAGGCGGCCAGGGTGCGTTGCCAATCGGTGGGGTCCGGGAGTGCGGGCGCTGGGCCCTCGCGCGTGTCCAGCAGCATGCCGGCGCGGCTGGGGTCCAGCCCTGCGTGGCCGCTGGTGACGGCCAGCGAGGCGAGTGCGGCGCCGGCCAACACCTGGGGGTCGGTGTCCGGGGCCAGGCGTTGCAGGCTCTGGGCGAAGGTCAGATCCAGCGGGCGCAGGGCGTCGGCCTTGATCAGGGCGTTGAAGAGGGTTGGGTGGTTCATGGGGTGGACGCCTCCCGGGCGCAGGCGCCCTCACCCCAACCTCCGCTGCGCGTCCCGGCCCGCGCGGCGTGGCGCAGACACTGCCAGGCACGCGCGCCAGTGTGCGCAAGCGGGGTCTGCCCGCCCCGAGGGGAGCCGGGCGTGCGCACAGCGCTGATCGGGCGTGCGGTCTGTTGGGTCATGGCTTGGATGCTTCGGCGGCGGACGTACCCTCACCCCAACCCCCGCTCCGCGCCCCAGCCCGCGCCAGCGGCGCTCCAAGGCACGCGCGCCAGTGGCGCGCAGCCAGTGCCTTATTGCCCCGGGGAGAGCGGGGCTTTGGTGCGTCAGCGGTAAGGGGCTGTGCGCTAGCGGGCATCGGGCGTGCCTGGGTTGCTGGATGTCGGCTCCGGGGCGCTGCCGGCGAACAGGGCGTCCAGGGCTTGGACCAGCGCCGGGTCGAAGCGCCAGGCGTGGATGCCGGGTGCGGGCGTGACGCGGTTGACGGCGTCGAAGCCGGCGTCGGCGTCGAAACCCGAATCGGAGATGGAGCTGGCGCCATTGACGAGGTCGGAATCGGAGGCGGCGCTGGCGCCGTTGACGGAGTCGGAGTTGGAGTCGAAACCGGAGTCAGAACCGGAACCGGGGATGGAGCTGGGGTCGGCTGCGGGGTTGCGGGTGGCGTCCAGGCCGCGGCAGAACAGGTAGCGCACGCCGCCGAAGTCGCGCGCGTAGTCGTAGCCATCGCCCAGGCGGAAACGCAGCCAGCGGTGCAAGGCGACGGTGTAGATCAGCGCCTGCAACTCGTACTCGCTATGCGCCATGGCGCGGGCCAGGGCGTCGGCGTCGTAGCTGGGCAGGCGGTTGGACTTGTAGTCGAGCACGTACCAGCGCCCGTCCACGGTGTAGGTGAGGTCGATCAGGCCGGTCATCAGGCCTTCCAGCCGCTGGCGCGCGCCGAAGGCCTGGCGGTCGCCGACCACGCCAAACCGGTGCAGCAACGCAAGCAGCGCATCGACGCGGGTGGGCCGCATGGCGAAGTGGAATTCCATCTCGTTGCGGCGTTGCGGCGCGGGCACGGCGGCCAGTGTGGTGCCTTCGGGCAGGGCGACGGTGAGGGTGTGGCCGATCAGCGCGGTGAGCATGGCCAGGCCGTCGTCCCATTCCTTCTCGACGTAGCCACCGCGTTGCAGCGCCTCGAGGATGGCGGCGGCCTGGCCCTCGGGTGCGGGCAGGCCGGGGCGCCAGGCCTGCCAGGCGGCGAAGTCGCAGCGCTCGAACACGTCGTGCATCACCACGCCGAAGCGGTTGCCGGCAAAGCGCGGGTCGAAGGCGTCGACCTCGGCGGCCACCGCAACGGCCTCGCTGCCGGACGGCTCGTCGCTGCCGCCACTGCCGACCACCGTGGCGCTGGCCATCGGGTCGGTGGCGGCGCCGGCATCGGCATTGGCCAGCTGGGTGAAGCTGTAGACCCACCAGTCCGGGGCGATATGCCGCTGCGGCGCGCGCGCGGGCGGCACCTGTGCCTCGACCGGCGGCGGCAGGCGCGGCAGGTTGGTAGGCGGCGTGGACGTGTCCACCACCACTGCGCCCTCGCCGGCCGCGCCTTGCAGCGCATCGAGCGCGCGCAGCATGCCGGATAGTGCGGTGCGCTCGTGCTGGTGGAACGGGCCGCTGGCGATCCACAGCGCGTGCTCGGCACGGGTCAGGCCGACGTAGAGCAGGCGTGCGTCTTCGGCACGTTGTTCCTGCTTCCAGGCCACTTCGGCGGCGCTCCAGGTTGGGTCGTCCTTGTCTGTCTTCCAGTGCAGCTGGCGGCCGAGCTCCGGCGCATGCACCACGCAATGGCGGCCGGCGCCCTTGTCGCTGCGGCCGATGCCGATGTACGGCAGGAACACCAGTGGATATTCCAGGCCCTTGCTCTTGTGCAGGGTGACGATCTGCACGCGGCGCGCGTCCGATTCCAGCCGCAGCTGCTGGGCTTCGTCGTTGTCGTCGGCATTGGCGATGCGGCGCGACAGCCAGTCGACCAGGCCGTGCGGGCCGAGTGCGCGGGCATCGGCCTCCTGCAGCAGTTCGGCCAGCTGCAGGTAGTTGGTGAGGCGGCGCTCGCCATCGACCAGGGCGAGCAGGCGTTGCCCGTGTGCGGCGCCCAGGTCGCCGATCAGGGCGAGCGGGCCGCCGCGCTGCCAGCGCTCGCGCCAGTCCAGCGCCTGCTGCTGCCAGCGGCGGTGACGCTCGCCGTCGTGTGCGAGTGCGGCGATGGCGGCGGCGTCCGCTCCGATCAGCACGGTGGCGAGCGCGGCGCGCAGGCGGCTGTCGTCGCCCGGGTCGAGCAAGGCCTGCAACAGGGCCAGCAACTCCAGCGCTTCGTCGGTGGCGAACAGGCTCTGCTTGCCGGCCGCCACGGCGGGGATGCCCACCGCGCCCAGCGCCTGCTGCATGCGCGTGGCCTCGCCGTGGCTGCGCACCAGCACGGCGATATCGCCGGCCTGCACCAGGCGGCCATTGACGGTGGCGGTGCCGTCGCGGCCACCGGCCAGCCAGCCGCGGATCGCCGCCACGCAGGCGGCGGTGGCCAGCTCGCGGGCGCGGTTGGCGCTCCAGGGTTTGGGCTTTCCTGCTTGCTTGGTTTTTGCCGCTGCCGCGGCAGGTGGCGGCGGCGGGTCCGGGGCGCGCCACAGCGTCAGCGCCGGGGCGGCGGCGCCATCGCGTTGCAGGTCGGCATCCACCCGCTTGGTGCCGGGCCGCACCGGGTGGAAGGCGATGCCATCGGTGAGGAAGGCATCGGTGTAGCCGGCCTGCGCGTACAACGCGTCGATGGCCGCCAGCACGCCGGGGCGCGAGCGGAAGTTGTGGCTCAGCGGCGGGGCGAGTTCGGCAGTGACCGCGGCGGCCAGATAGGTGCGCACGTCACCACCACGGAAGCCGTAGATGGCCTGCTTGGGGTCGCCGATCAGAAACAGCGCCGGCTCCAGGCCGGCGGCGCGTGCGAGCGGGCCTTCGCCGAACACGTTGGAGAAGATCGCCCACTGGCGGTCGTCGGTGTCCTGGAATTCGTCCACCAGCGCGATGGCGTATTGCGCGCGCAGCCGCGCGACCAGCGCCTGGGCCTGCGCGCCTTCCAGCGCGTGCGCGACGCCATCGACCAGGTCGTCGTAGGTCTGCACGCGGCGCTGGCGCTTGAGCAATGCCAGCCGCGCAATGGCGTCCTCGCGCAGGGCGTGCAGCAGGCGGATGCGGCGACGGCTGCGCCATGCTTCGATACCGGCCAGCGCGGTGAGATAGCCGTCGATCTCGTGGCTCAGCGGCGAGGCCGGGGTGCGATCGACAAACTTCTTGTTGGTGCCGGCGGCCAGTTCCGCAGCGGTCAACTTGATCAGCTTGGCGTGCGGGGCGGCGTTGACCGAGGGCGCGGCGGCGAAGCTGTCGAACCAGTGCCACAACGCTGTTAGCCACTCGGGCTTGTAGCTGACCTTGCTCAGGATGCCGCCATCGATGGCGGCCATGATGGTGTCGAAAAACGCGCGGCCGTGCGCCTGGAATGCGGCGGCTAATGCGGTGCTGGCGTCATGCACGGCCTGCAGCAGCGCAGCCCCATCGTCGGTGGTCGTTGCCACCGCCGGCAGCAGCGTTGGATGGCGCACCAGTGCGCGCAGATCGCTGGCCAATGCCTCCGGGCCGCCCGACCACAGCGCGATCAGGTCTTCGGCCATTGCCGCATCGGCGGCGCGCTGGCGCCAGAGATCGGCGGCGACTTCGCCGAGCAGTTCGCGATCGTTGGCGAGCAGTTCCGGTGCGGCGAAGGCCTGGCCGCTTTCCAGCGCATGCTCGCGCAGCACGCGCGCGCAGAAGCCGTGGATGGTGAACACGGCGGCCAGGTCGATTTCTTCCACCGCCTGTTGCAGGCGGCGGCGCAGGGCGGCGGGTGTTTCGGTGCCGGTGGCCAGGTGCGTGGCGAGGATGGCGCGCGTAAGCAGCACATCGGGCGCGTCCTGTAGGAGTGGACCTGGCCGCGACGAGTCGTCGGCGAAGTCGGTCGCGGCCCGGGCCGCTCCTACGGGGGCGTCGGGGACCAGGGTTGCGGCCAGCACCAGGCGCTCGCGGATGCGGCGGCGCAGTTCCTGGGTGGCGGCCTCGGTGAAGGTGACGGCGAGGATCTGGCCGATGCGCAGGCCACGCTCGACCACCAGCCGGGTGAACAGCGTGGCCAGGGTGAAGGTCTTGCCAGTGCCGGCGCTGGCCTCGATCAGGCGTACGCCATGCAGCGGCAGGTGCAGATACGGGTCGGTGACCGGGCTGGCGCTCATTCGGCCTCTTCCTGCGCGCCATGCCAGTGGCGCCAGCTCTCGATCAGACGCTCCGGATCCAGCGTGGCATCGGCGTTGCCGCGCTCGAGCAGGTCGTACACGCGGTGGCTGGTGATGGCGAAATCGGCAAAGCGCTGCGCGTCGGCGAACGGGTCACGGCCGCGGTTGACCAAGCGCAGTTCCGGGCTGTGCGATTCGCTCCAGCCGAAGCTGGACTGCCACTGCCCGGCAGCGTCCTTGATGGCCTTGTCCAGGTCGTCGCTGCGCGCGGCCTGGTGATATTTCCAGCTGCTGTAGGGCGCGAACGCCAGCGGCGTCTGCAAGCCCTGCCGGTACATCTGCAGCAGCGCAGCCAACGCGCCCTGCGCCTGGGTCTGCGACAGCGGTTCGGCATCGATGGGATGCGGGCCTAAACCGTCTTCGTCTTCGAAGAAGCGCACATAGGGCGCGTGCTCGCCGGCAGCGCGCAGCAGCAGCCATTCCAGGCCGTGGCGGATCGCGCTGCGGCCGCTGAGCGCGCCGACCTGCACCCGCCCCACCCCGCTCGCATACCAGCCGGGCACGCGGCCGTGCACCTCGGTCTGGCCGATGTGCACCTGCAACCGGCGCGACTGCGCCGGCGCTTCGCCACGCCACTGCCGGAATGCCTCGGCATACGGGCGCAGTTGCGCCACCCGCTCATCAAGCTGGCGTCGCCCGAGCGGCCCGGACGGCAGCAACGCGCGCGCGCGCAGACGCTCGTAGAGCCGCTCGGTGTCGCCGGCCAGCGCGGCATCGAACACGTGCTGCTGCAGGCCGTATTGCTCCAGCCCGCGCGTGGGCGCGAGCAGCGGCTCCAGATCGCTGTCTTCGCCGGCCGGATCCGGCAAACGCATCCCCAGGCGGTGGCGCAGGAACTGCCCGGCCGGGTCGGCGAACAGGCGGCGCAGTTCGTCGATCGACACATTCGTCGGCACTGCGATGTCATCGGCCGGCAACGCGCCGGCCACCCAGGGCGCCAGCGGCTGGCGCTGGCCGGTAAGGCTGTCCACCGCGGGGCGCCACTGCCGGCGATAGCTGAAACGGCGCGGATCGGCGCCGTGATCGCCCGGCGCACCGAAGGCGGCGGCGGCAAACGGCTGCAACGGGTGGTGCACCACCAGCGTGTCGATTGCCGCCGGGTCGGCGTGGTACTGCGCGGCGCTGCCCAGCAGCTCGCTGACCAGCACCGACGGTTCGCGCGCGCTACCGTCGCGCGCATCGGCGCCGAGATAGCTCAGGTAGAACACTTCCTGCGCGGAGGCGAACAATTGCAGGAACAGGAACCTGTCGTCCTCGCGGGTTGAACGGTCGCCGTGCCGGCGACGCTCGGTGCCCAATTCTGCAGTGAGGCGATTGAGCCCGGCGGCCGGGTCGCGGCGCGGGAAGTCGCCATCGTTCATGCCGAGCAGGCAGATCGCGCGGAATGGCAGCAAGCGCATCGGCACCATGCGGCCGAAGCTGATGCCGCCGGTGAGCAGCGGCGCGCGCGTGTCCGACTCGCCCAGCACTGCAGCAAAATGCGCGCGCACCACTTCGGCCGGCACGCTGCCTGCGTACTCGGCGCGCACTGCGTCGCGGGCGAACTGGTCGATCAAGCTACGCAAACGGTCCAGCGCGCGCTGCGCACGCGGTGCCGAGGGCGCTTTTGGCATCAAAGCCTCCAGCAGGCCGAGCAGCCGCTCGCGCCATTCCACCGGCGTCATCGCCTCGGCCAACACGGACTGGTGACGTTCGAGCACACGCAGCAGCTTCAACAAGATATCCAGTGCGGCCAGCGCGCTGCCTTCCAGCTGCGGCCATGGCGCCACGCCCTCGATATCGTCGTCGGCGCCGCTGGCATGGCCAAGCAGCAGCCGGTCCAGCGCGAAGCGCCAGGTGTAGGCGTCGTCGCTCGGTGCCTGATGCTGGCGCCGATGCGCCGCATCCAGCCCCCAGCGCGCGCCGGCCGCATGCAGCCAGCCGCGCAGACGGTCCAGCCCGGCTTCGTCCAGGCCGGCGGCCTCGGCAATCGGCGCGCTGGCGAGCAGGTCGAGGATCTCGTGCAGGCCGAAGCGTGCGATCGGCAAGCCGAGCAAGCTCAGGAACACTTCGGCCAGCGGCTCGCTGGCCAACGGGCTGGCGTCGGCCAGCGCGTACGGCAGCGCGTCGTCGTTGCCGTGGCTGCCGAACACCGCATCCAGGTACGGCACGTACGGGTCGATATTTGGCGACAGCACCGCGATCTCGCGCGGCTGCAGCGGCGGGTCGAAGCGCGCATCGTCGAGCAAGGCGCGCAGCTGGTCGTGCAGCACCTGCAGCTCGCGCAGGCGGGTGTGGCAGGCGTGCACCTGCAGGCTGGGGTCGTGCAGATTCACCGCCGGCAACACCGCAGGCACGCTGGGCGCGCGGCGATGGAACAGGTCGCTCTGCATGCGCCGCAGCAGGCTGTCGCCCAGGCCACCGTCGGCCAGTGCGCGGCGGCCGGACTCCAATGGGTCGGCGTAGGCGGCGATCTCGGCCAGCGGGTGCACCACCTCGTAGTCGCCGACCAATGCCATGAAGTCACGCCCGGCCGCGCCCCAGGCCTGCAGCAGCGGGTTTTCCTGCACCTGCTCGGCAAACAGCTGTACCGCACCGTCTTCGCGACGGCGCTGCCACAGGGTTTGCAGGTCGCCCCAGTAACCTTGCGTGGGCGTGGGCAGATAGAAATGCAGCGTGCCCACGCGCGCCTGCGTGGCCAGCACGCGCAGCACGTCGGGCGAAATATTTAAGATGGCGAAGGCGAACAGGCGCCTGGGCAAGCCCTGCGGCAGCGGGCCGTCCGGGCGCGCGTAGCGATCCAGATACTGGCCGATGCGACGCGCGCGGTATTGCCGGCCGGTGGCGATGCTGCGCCACAGCCGCGCCTGCGGATCATCGGGGTCGGCGCCGCCTTCCCAGCGCAGCAACCAGTCGCGTCGCCAGGCCTGGTACTTCTCGAACACATTGCCCAGCTCGCCGGCCAGCGCCCAGGGCTTGAGCGCATCGCCATCGGACAGATAACCGGCCAGCGGCGCCAACGCCGCGTCGCTGCCCAGATCGGCCTGCAAGGCGGTATAGAGGCGCCACTGCGTGGTCGCCATGTCCAGGTCGTCGTCGGCCGGGCCGAGATTGCATTCCAGCGCGCGCGCGACGAACTCGCCGGGTGTGAGGAATTCCAGATTGGCCGCAACCCCATGCTCGGCCGCCAGCGTGGACTGCAACCAGCGCCGCATCGCCACCTGCGGGATCAGCACCACCTCCGGCTGCAGCAACGGCTGCTCCGGCACCGGCCGGCGCAGCTCCTGTGCGAGCAAGGCAGCCAGCGTATCCAGCGCATTTGAGGGATAGAGGCGGAAATCGGGCGCGGAAGTGGCGTGCATGCGTACGCGCATTGTGCCGGATGCGGCCGTGCTGCGCTGTTGGCCCAGGGCAGGCGCGCAGCGAGTGGCGCCGCTGTTCGGGCCGTACTGGAGTGGGCAGGCGCGGGGCCAACGATGGCGATGACGGCCAACACGCTGGAGCTACTGCACCCGAACGCAGCAGGCACGAGCGGATTGCGGATTGCCTGCGATGCCGCGCGGCCGCGGCACTCGGCGATATCGCTGCAAGCCACCGTCGACCAACGCGCCTCCAGGCGCCGGCGCCGCCATGCAATACCCCTGCGGCGGCATCACAAAAAGCGATGGGCCGGGGTCTTCGCCCGGCCCATCGCGGTGGCTTGGTGCACGACGCTAGAGACGATCAGTATTTCTTTTCCAGGTTGATCATCCAGGTCTGATCGTTGTTGCTGTCGCCATCGGTGATGCCGCGGTATTCCAGCCGTGTCGACAGGCCCTGCTCGGTCAGCAACGCCGCGCCGATGCCCACCATCAGGCGGTTGCGATCGAACGCGCTCTGGCCCGCACGGTAGAACGGCCCGCCGTTCAGATCGGCGTAGCTCAGCGTGGCATCGCCGCGGCCCTGGAAGTCGCGCTGATATTCCACGCGCAACTGCGGGGTCAGCCGGCCCCAGGCCACTTCGCGGCGCCATTCCAGGCGCAGGCCCAGGTTGCCGGTGGTGGTGGCCACGTCCATGTCGTCATAGCGCAGCGCGAACGGCGCCACGCCATCTTCGACATAGCCATCCAGCGTGGCGCGCGCCACATCCAAACGCGCATACGGGGTGATCTGCAGCTCGCCGCGTTGCAGGTCCGCACCGGTGGACAGCGAGGCGATCCACTGCTTGCCGTCGCGGTTGCCTTCGGCCATCGAGGCGTCGTCGGTGACATAGCGGCGCAGGTCGTAGGACAGCAGCTGGTAGCCGACCAGGGTGTCGAAGAAGAACGCCTTGCCCGGATGGAAGCTGGCATACAGCGCCATGGTGTAGGCGGTGGCCTTGGAGTGGCTGCCGTTCCTGCCCACATCGCTGTCGTCGCGGCCCCAACCCAGGCCCGCACCGATCGCCAGCGACTGCGCCACCCGGTAATCGGCGCCCACGCTCAGGCCGTCGGTCTGGAAGTCCACGCCGTTGCTGTTGGACTGCTTGTCCAGGCTGCCAGAGCGGATCGCACCGCCCACCCACAGCCCCAGATCGCCCTGCCCCTGCGCGGTGCTGGTGCCGCTGCTGGCCACTGCAGGCGCATCGCGGAAGTCGTTGTCGGCCTCCTGCGTGTCCGGGCTGCACGGCTGCGCACTGATGCCGCGGTCGGCCTGGCGGCAATGCGAGGTCGGCTGGAAGCTCACCGCGTTGCTGAAGGTGCTGCCGCCGCGATGGGTGGCTTCCAGACGGCGCTGGAAGTTGTCGATCTGCGCCCGCGCAAAACGCCGCGTGGACTCGGACTGCGCATCGATCAGGCCACGCACTTCCGCATCCACGCTGGGGTCGCGGCGCGGCGCGATGGTGAACACCACGTTGGCCGGCACCGAGGTGGCGAACGCGTTGGACAAGGTGAACTGCACCGTGGCCTGGCCGACGAAGGCCGGGTTCGGGGTGAAGGTCAGCATGAAGGTCGGCGTCTCGGCCATTGCAGCAGCCGCCGGCGACGGGCCCGAAGCACGTGCCGCCGCCGCGGTGGCGAGACCACCAACCTGGGTGATGGTGGCGGTACCGGCCGAGGCCGGCAGCACCGCGACCACGGCCGCCGCCACGAACGGCCCGCCGGTGGCATTGCGGGTCAGGTCGACCTGCTGCGCCTCGCCCGGCACTGCCGCCGCAGTCACCGACACCGCAACCGGCCGCGCGTTGACCGCGATGGTCACGGTGGCCGCCGCCGAGGTGCCGCCGCTGCCGGTGACCGTGTAGCTCACCACATCGGTGCCGACGAAACCGGCAGCCGGCGTGTAGACCAGCTCCAGCCCGTTGACCACGGCGGTGCCGTTGGTCGGCGCAGCGGCAATGGCGATCGTGGTGATGTTGCCGGTGTCGTTGGCGGTCACCGCCACCGTCACCGCAGCATCGGACATGGTGGCCGCCACATCCGCCACCGCCACCGGCGCCGCATCGCTCACCGTGAAGCTGTAGGCCTGGGTGGCGCTGGCATTGCCGGCATCGGCCACCGCGATGGTGAAGGAAGAGGTGCCCTGCGTCGTCGGCGTGCCCGACAGCGTGCCGTCGTTGGCCAGCGTCAGGCCGGCCGGCAACGTGCCGCTGGCAATGCTGTAGCGATAGGGCGCAATGCCGCCACTGGCCGTCAGCACCTGGTTGTACGCGCTGCCGCGCACCGCCGGTGGCAGGGTCGGTTGCGCCAGCACCAGCGTTGCCGCCGCGATGGTGACCGAGTAGTTCTGGCTGGCCTGCACAGCCGGGCTCGGGGTGCTGTCGGTCGCGGTCAGGGTGAAGTTGAAGGTGCCGGACAAGGTCGGCGTGCCACTAAGCGCGCCGGTCGCTGCATCGACAACCACGCCATTGGGCAAGGCGCCCGCAGTCAGTGCATAGCGGTAAGGCGCCGTGCCGCCGGTGGCCGGCGTGATCGCTGCGGAGTACGCCTGCCCGGCCGTGCCTGCCGGCAAGGTGCTGGCCGGCAACGCCAGGTTCGGGCCGGCCACGGTCAGTGCATAGGCCTGCGTGGCGGTAAAGGTGTTCGCATCCGTCGCGGTCACGGTGACGTTGAAGCTGCCTTCCACCGTGGCGGTGCCCGACAACGTGCCGTTGCTGGCCAGCGTGATGCCGGCCGGCAGGCTGCCCGCGCTGACTGCATAGGTGTACGGCGCGGTGCCGCCGCTGGCGCTCAGGGTCTGGCTGTAGGCGGTACCGCGGGTGGCGGCCGGCAGCGTGGTGGGCGCGATCACGACCACAGGTGCCGCGATGGTCAGCGTGTAGCTGCGGCTGGCCTGCGCCGCCGGGCTGGGTGTGCTGTCGGACACGGTCAGGGTGAAGTTGAACGTGCCCGCCACGGTCGGCGTGCCGCTGAGCGCGCCGGTGGCCGCGTCCACCACCACACCCGCCGGCAGAACACCGCCGGTCAATGCATAGGTGTAAGGCGCAGTGCCGCCGGTGGCCGGCGTGATCGCCGCGAAGTACGCCTGCCCGGCCGTGCCTGCCGGCAAGGTGCTCGCCGGCAAGACCAGATTCGGGCCAGCCACAGTCAGGGTGTAGGCCTGGTTGCCGGTGAAGCTGCCCGCATCGGTCGCGGTCACGGTGAAGTTGAAGGTGCCTTCCACCGTGGCGGTACCCGACAGCGTGCCGTTGCTGGCCAGGGTGATACCTGCCGGCAACGTGCCGCTGGCGAGCGCGTAGGTGTACGGCGCGGTGCCGCCGCTGGCGCTCAACGTCTGGCTGTAGGCGGTGCCGCGGGTGGCGGCCGGCAGCGCGGACGGCGCGACCACGATCGGCGGCGCAGCGATGGTCAAGGTGTAGCTACGTGTGGCCTGCGACGGCGTGCCTGTGGTGCTGTCGGTAGCGGTCACGCTGAAGCTGAAGCTGCCCACGCTGCCGGGGGTGCCGGTCAGGGCGCCGCTGCTGCCGTCGAGCGTGATGCCCGCCGGCAAGGCACCGGCGGTGACGGCGTAGGTGTACGGCGCAACGCCGCCGGTCGCCGGATTAAGCGCACTCGAATAGGCCTGGCCGGCGGTGCCGGCCGGCAGACTAGTCGCCGGGAAGGTGGTCGTGGCCACGGCCACGGTCAGCGTGTAAGCACGGGCGCCGCTGGTGGGGCTGCCGCCGCTGTCGGTGGCGGTCGCGGTGAAGTTGAAGCCGCCGCTGGCGGTGGGCGTGCCGGACAGCACGCCGCCAGCGCTCAGGCTCAACCCGGCCGGCAACGCACCGGCCGTGATGGCGAAGGTGTACGGCGCGGTGCCGCCGCTGGCGCTCAGGGTCTGGCTATAGGCGCTGCCCGCGGTCGCCGCCGGCAGCGATGCCGGCCCGACCACCACCACCACATCGTCGTTGACGATGGTGCCGGTACCGGTGGCGCGGGCGATGCTCGCGTTGCTGGCGCCGGACAGGCCGACGCTGAAGGTCTCGTTGGGTTCGACCGCGGTGTCGCCATTGACGGTGATCGCCACGCCCTGCGCGGTAACGCCCGGCGCGAAGGTCAGCGTGCCGGAGCGGGCGGCGTAGTCGCTGCCGGCGGTGGCGGTGCCATCGGCGGTGATGTAATTGACCGACACGGTCTGGCCGCTGGCCGCACTCAGGCTCACCGTGAAGGTGGCCGTGGTGGTGCCGCTGTTGCCTTCATTGACGCTGACGTCGTCGATCGACAGTGCGGGCAGCGCATCGTCGTTGACGATGGTGCCCTGGCCCTGGCCATCGCCCACGCTCGCCCCGGTGACGTTGCTGACGTTGACGAAGAAGGTCTCGTTCGGCTCGCTGAGCGTGTCGCCGTTGACCAGCACGGTGAAGGTGGCGCTGCTGCTGCCGGCGGGAATGGTCTGCCCGGTCAGGCTGGAGGCAACGTAGTCCACGCCGGCAGTGGCGGTGCCGTCGGCGGTGGCGATATCGAAGCTGACGCCGCCGGTGCCGGCCGGCTGGCTGAGCGAGACGGTGAAGGTGGCATTGGTGGTGCCGGCATTGCCCTCGTTCACCGACACGTTGTTGATCGACAGCGTCGGCTGGTTAGGAGTGATGGTGATGTTGACGGTGATGGTGTCGCCCCGGCCATCTTCAAGCGGGAACGTATCGCTGGTGGCGCTGTCACCGTTGTGGGTGTAGGTGACGATCTGCGTGCCCTGCGCACCACTCGGATTGGGCACCACGAGCGTGCCGTGCGGGGGTTGCACGCCGTTCCAGCCGATGCCGATATCGTCTGCTCCCGTGCCATCGCAGGTCGTCACGTCGATCTGTACCGAACCGCCCTGCACCACGGTGGCGTTCAGCGTCGGGCAGTAGGTCGAGGCTTGCGCCATCGCCCAGCCTGGCGCCAAGAGCATCATCGCGAACAGGACAAACATCACGGCCAAACGTGCGCGGCCACCAGTGGCGTCCGCTGGAAACCTACGTTGCTTATTCACTGTCCACACCCCTGGAGCGCGCCATCCCCGGCGCCGGCAACGATCCTCGTGCCTGAAGACAACGTCGCCCTAGTGGGATTGCTCCCTTCGACATTGCGAGGGTATTTGAACAGGAACTGACTAACGAATAAAGAACAAAAACTTAATACTTCATTCCAATTCTGAATAGTTGAGACTTGCTCTATTCAAACATGACATGTATCTGTGCAAATTATTCCGACACGCAGTCGACGTTGCACTTACGGGAAGGAAGTCCGCATGAGTGAGTTCTTCTTGGGTCAGATCATGATGACCGGCTTTGTGTTTGCGCCCAAGTATTTCGCGCAGTGCAATGGCCAACTGCTGCCGGTCAATCAAAACCAGGCACTCTTCAGCTTGCTTGGTACGCGTTTCGGTGGCGACGGCCGCACTACCTTTGGCTTGCCGGACATGCGCGGGCGCACGCCCATCGGCTTCGCACCGTCAACGGATCCGAGCTGGCAACCCCCGGTGCCGCCACTGGGCCAGATGGCTGGCAGCGAGAACGTGACGCTGCTGCCAAGCAATTTGCCCGCACATACCCACCTGCTGGAATCCACCAGCACCGCGGGCAATAACCGCAGTCCTTCTGGCCGCAACTTCGGCAACAATGCCAGCACCACGGGTCCGGCCACTGCGCTCTATGCGGCACCGGGGACGCTGGTGTCCTTGGACCCGAAGTCGGTAGGCCCTGCCGGCGGCAGCCAACCGCATCCAAACATGCAGCCTTACACCACGATCAATTTCTGCATTGCGCTGTCCGGCATCTTTCCCTCGCGTAGCTAGTTCGCCGGCACTTCTACACGCTGCGTGCCGATGACGGCGCGGCATCACAGACCAGGAAGGACACCATGGCCACTCCATTCATCGGCGAGATCCGCATGTTCGGCTTCGGCCGCACCCCGCAGGGCTGGCAGGCGTGCGACGGCAGCCTGCTGTCGATCTCCGAGTACGAGACCCTGTTCGTGCTGATAGGCACGCTCTATGGCGGCGACGGGCAGAACACCTTTGCGGTACCGGACCTGCGCGGACGCGTGCCGCTGCACCAGGGCCAGGGCCCTGGTCTGAGCAACTACGTCATTGCCCAGACCTCTGGCACCGAAACGGTGACGCTCAACAGCCTGCAGATGCCGGCGCACACGCACACGCTGGTCGCTACACCCACTGCCGCCACCGCGACCGCGCCTGCGGGATTGCTGCCCGGCACAGTGACCGGCGACGTGTTCTACGCGACCGATACGACCGGTGCCACGGCAGCGCCGATGGCGACGCAATCGACGACGATCACCGGCGGCGGACAGGCGCACGACAACACTATGCCGACCTTGACGGTGCAGTACTGCATCTCCACCGCCGGCATTTTTCCACAGCAGAGCTGATCGATTCGGCGCACCGCGCGCTCATCGCGACGCCCACCCGTTCCATCGGAGGAATGTGTTCATGACCGAACCTTATACCGGCGAAATCCAGCTGTTTGGCTTCGATTTCAATCCCGTCGGCTGGGCGCTGTGCAATGGCGCCACATTGCCGATCGTTCAGAACACTGCGCTGTACTCGCTGCTGGGTGTCGCCTACGGCGGCAACGGCTCCAGTACGTTCCAGTTGCCCAACTTCTGCGCGCGCGCCGGCTCCCAGCAAGGCCAGGGCGGCGGACTGAGCAACCGGCAGCGTGGTGACACGTTCGGCACAGCCGGGGTGAGCCTGCTGAGCAATCAGATTCCGCCGCACCAACACGGCATCAACGCATTTTCACAAGCGGACTCGACCAAAAAGACCGGCACACCCGCCAATGGTGCGGCACTGTCGACGATGAGCAGCAGCACCGCACGTCCATTCGTGACGGTGACGCAGCCTGATACGCAGTTCTCGCCGACCGCGCTGCTGCCAACCGGCAATGGCGTAGCGCACGAGAACCAGCAGCCCTATCTGGCAGTGAACTTCTGCATTGCGTTGTACGGCGACTACCCAGACTTCGGTTGACGTCATGGCACGCCTGCTTTCCAGCAAGGTGATGACAGCATCGTTGGGCGCAGGCCAGGCCGCTGTACCGGATGCGCATGCCATCGCATTGCGGGCCGAGCAGGATGCCGATCTACCCTGGCTGCAGGATCTCTACGCGAGCACGCGCAGCGAAGAGCTGGCGCAGGTGCCCTGGCCGGACGCAACCAAGCGCGCGTTTCTGGATCAGCAGTTCGCCCTGCAGCGCGCGCATTATCTGCGCCATTTTCCCGATGCGGACTTCATGGTCGTGCAGTGGCAGCACGAACGCATCGGCCGGCTGTATCTGCAGCGCGCACCGTCGCAACACGCAGTGATCGATATCAGCCTGATGCCGGCATGGCGCGGTAAAGGCATCGGCACTGCGTTGATTGTGCAGGCGCAAACAGGCGCATGTGCAGCGGGATGCGAGGTATCGCTGCACGTTCTGCATGCCAATCCAGCCGCCCAACGTCTGTATGCGCGTCTGGGGTTTGTCGCCGGCGATTCCGGCGATACGCATCTGGCAATGCATTGGCGCGGCGCCGAAGCAGACGCGGTCACGCAGCTCAGTTGAAGATCGCCTGATACAGGAACCCGTCGCGCTCGCGTGCCACCGGCACCAGGAAGATGCCGATCTCGCCAAGCCGCGTGTGACGTAACCGATAGGTCTGCTGCGGAAACAGGAATGCCGAGCTGTTGCGAAACAGCAGCGAAAACGGCGCGCGATGGACTGCGTGCTTGGTGGGCAACGGCCGTGCCTCCACCAGCACGAATGGAACCTCGCCTTCGTTCAATGCGGCAGAGAACGTGTCGTTGACGCTGCCTGCAAAGTGCTCCAGGGTCAGTAAGTCCATTTTGTGCTCATGGTCGGCCGGGAATCCGATCATCCACATAGGGCATACCTGCCACAACACCCGCGCATTCGAAGATTGCGTTGCGTCATGCATGAGACGGCTTGTTGCACGCGTATCAGCCGTAATGCGTCTGCTGCGGTACAGGCGTCATGCGACAATACTGCACGCGTCGGTTCGGTTATGTTCAGCCGGATGACGGCTACTCTATCGCGTTGGAATTCTGTTAAAGGCTTCGATGACGGCGTCCGCATCCCCTGTCGTGCAGTTGTCCGGTGTCCGCATCGATCGCGGCGGTCGCACGATCCTGCGCGACGTCTCGCTCGACGTACCACGCGGCAGCATCACGGCCGTGCTCGGTCCTTCCGGTAGCGGCAAGTCCACCTTGCTGGCCGCACTGACCGGCGAGCTGCGTCCGGTTGCAGGCACGGTCACCCTGTTCGGCAGCGCGATCCCGCACGGCAACCGTGCACTGCTGGAGATGCGTCGCAATGTCGGCGTGCTGCTGCAGGGCAATGGCCTGCTGACCGACCTGAGCGTGGCCGACAACGTCGCGCTGCCGCTGCGCACGCATACCCGCCTGCCGGCGCCGGTGCTGCAGCGCCTGGTACAGATGAAGCTTCACGCGGTGGGCCTGCTGGCTGCCGCCGATGCCTGGCCACGCGAACTGTCCGGCGGCATGGCGCGGCGTGTGGCGCTGGCGCGGGCGCTGGCACTGGACCCGCCGCTGATGATCTACGACGAACCGCTGACCGGGCTGGACCCGATCGCGTCGGGCGTGATCATGAGCCTGATCCAGCGCCTCAACGACAGCCTTGGCCTGACCAGCATCATCGTCAGTCACCACGTGCACGAAACCCTGCCGATCAGCGACCAGGCGGTGGTCATCGCCAATGGCGGCATCGTGTTCGCCGGCACGCCTGAGCAATTACAGGACAGCACCGACCCGCTGGTGCAGCAGTTCCTGCATGGCCAGCCGGATGGCCCGATCGCCTTCGATGCGGCGCCGCGGCGCGACCGGAGTGCTGCCTGATGGCCATGGTCGACTCGATCCGCGCCTTCGGCCGCGCCGGGCTGTTCTCGCTGACCGTGCTGCGCGGTTCGGTGCCCACGCGCGATTTCATCGCCGAGCTGGTGCGCGAGATCTACAAGGTCGGCGCGCGCTCGCTGCCGATCATCGCCGTCGGCGGCGCCTTCGTCGGCCTGGTGCTGACCCTGCAGGGCTACCGCACACTGACCACCTATGGTGCGTCGGATGCGCTGTCCACCTTGCTGGGACTGTCGCTGTACCGCGAACTGGCACCGGTGCTGACTGCGCTGTTGTTCATCGGCCGGGCCGGCAGTTCGATCGCGGCCGAACTTGGCCTGATGCGCGCCACCGACCAGATCAAGGCGCTGGAGCTGATGGCCATCGATCCGGTGGCCAAGGCGGTGGCACCGCGCTTCTGGGCGGCGGTGCTGACGGTGCCGTTGCTGACCGGCGTGTTCTGCTCGCTGGCCATCACCGGCGGCTACTTCGAGGCCGTACACGTGTTGGGCATCGACAACGGCACATTCTGGTCGGGGTTGAGCAACAGCGTGGACTTCTGGGACGACTTCGGCGTGGCAATGCTCAAGTCGGCGATCTTCGGCGGCACGGCCGCATTGGTCGCCGCCTACGTGGGCTTCCACGCCGAGCCGACCATCGAAGGCACCTCGATCGCCACCACCCGTGCGGTGGTGAACGCCTCGCTGCTGGTGCTGATGTTCAACTTCGTCCTTTCTGCAATGTTGTTTAGGTGAGTGGAATAACTATGGCCATGCGTGGACCACGACTCGAATTCGCCGTCGGCGCTTTTCTGCTGCTGACCCTGGCCTCGCTGCTGGTGCTGGCGGTTGCCTCGACCAACCAGCGCTGGGGCTTCGGCTCCAGCCAGTACACGCTGACCGCGCGCTTCAGCCAGATCGGCCAACTGCGGGCGCAGGCGCCGGTGAAGATCGGCGGCGTGACCATCGGCAAGGTGTCCGACATCAGCCTGGACCCGACCAAGTTCGACTCGGTGGTCACCCTGTCGCTGGACAACAAATACAAGGATCTGCCCGCCGATACCTCGGCCGGCATCTTCACCAGCGGTTTGCTGGGCGAGAGCTATATCGGGCTGCAGCCGGGCGGCGACCCGGAGACGCTCAAGCCGGGCGAAGAAATCGGCTTCACCCAGCCGGCGGTGGATCTGCTGCAGCTGGTCGGCAAATACATGTTCAGTGGTGGCGGTGGTGGCAGCAATGCCCCGGCCGCCGCCGATGGCCAGGCCCCGGCGCCTGCCCAGACCGCTTCTCCCTCTACGGAACCACATCAATGAAGACCACCCTGCTTTCCGCCATCCTGGCCTCGACCCTGCTGGTGTGCGCACCGGCCACCGTGCTGGCGCAGCCGGCTGCCGCCAGCGCGCCTGCGCAGGGCGCGGCGACCAAGACCGTCATCGACAGCAGCACCCGCATCCTGAGCACGCTGGATCAGCGCCGCGCCGAGTTCCGCAGCAACCCGGCCGCCCTGCGCCAGTACATCAATGGCGAATTGAACAAGGCCTTCGACCGCGATTACTCGGCCCGCCTGGTGCTGGGCGTCAACGGCCGTGGCGCCTCCGATGCGGACGTCAAGCTGTTCGCCGATGCGCTGGCCGACAACCTGATGCAGCGTTACGGCACCGCGCTGCTGAACTTCGAAGGCAAGCCGACCTTCCGCGCCAAGTCCGAGAGCGCGCTGCCGGGCAACCGCGGCGTCAAGGTCTCCACCGACCTGATGCGCGCCGGCAACGACCCGACCCCGGTCGATTACATGATGCGTAACGTCGGTGGCCAGTGGAAGATCTTTGACGTGATGATCGAAGGCATCTCCTACGTGCAGACCTTCAAGACCCAGTTCGACGGCCCGCTGCGCGAGAAGGGTATTGCCAAGGTCGCCGCAGAGCTGCGTAGCGGCAATCTGCAGGTCGGTCCGGCACCGGCCAATGGCAAGTAACAGCTCCGTGCAACGCAATGGCGACACGCTGGTACTCACCGGCGTGTTTGACCGCGACGCGGTCACTGCGGCCTGGCCGCAGGCGATCGCGCAGCTGGACGGCATTCGCACGCTGGACCTGTCGGGTGTACAACGCCTGGACAGTGCCGGCGTGGCGATGCTGGCCGAACTGGCTGCGCGTGCGCGCAGCAGCGGTGCCGGTCCTGTCACGGTGGTGGGTGAAGCGTCCGGTCTGGACGAATTGCGTGCCGCCTACCGTTTGTCCCCTACTTTCGATTTCCAGGCCTGAGCGCCACCCCATGACCCAGCTTCGCCCCCTTTCCCTGTTGGCCTGCCTGCTGCTTGGCGCCTGTGCCAGCCATGCTCCAAAGCCCGCACCGCCTGCGGCCGCTGCCGCGCCCGCCCCGGATGCGACGCCGGCGCCGGCACGCGACGATGCCGGTGTGACCGCGCAGCCGGCCGCCGCCGGCTTTGCCGCACCCGACGCCCTGCCGGCCACCGCGGCGGCGCCTGCCGACCAGACCAGCGCCGATGCCGGCGCCGGCACGGCCGGTGCCCCCACCTCGGCCGAGGACGACTTCGCTGCGCTCTATGGCCCCACCACCCCGCAGGCCGGCGCCAACGGTGCACCGGCACAGCCCGGTGACGCGCCGTCCTACGATCCGTGGGAGCGCTACAACCGCGGCATGCACCGCTTCAACCTGGCGGTGGACCGCGGCGTTGCGCGTCCGTTGGCCACCGGCTATACCAAGGTGGTGCCGCGTCCGGCCCGCCTGGGCGTGACCAACTTCTTCGACAATCTCGGCACGCCGCTGACCATGGTCAATCAGCTGCTGCAGGGCCACCCGGTGTATGCGGTGCAGTCGCTGGGCCGCTTCGTGATGAATTCCACGCTGGGCGTGGCCGGCCTGTTCGACCCGGCCTCCGCGGCCGGTATTCCGCGCCGCAGCGAGGACTTCGGCCAGACCCTGGGCGTGTGGGGCTGGCGCAATTCGCGCTACTTCGAGTTGCCGCTGTTCGGCCCACGCACCGTGCGCGATACCTTCGGCCTGGGCGGCGACATTCCGCTGTCGCCGTTGCGCCAGGTCGACGACAGCGGTGCGCGCTTCGCCCTGCAGGGTTTGCAGCTGGTGGATACACGCTCGCAGCTGATGTCGCTGGATTCGCTGCGCGACCAGGCACCGGACGAATACGCACTGACCCGCGATGCGTGGATGCAGCGCCGCAACTACCAGATCGTGCGCGATCTGCGCAGCCATCGCGAGAAGGACAACGAGCTGCCCGACTACCTGCGCGAGGACAAGGACAGCACTGTGCCGGTGGATGCGATGCCGATCCCGCAGTGGATCCGTTGATCGGTTGAGCTTGCGGTTTGCAGTAATACGAAAAGCCCGGGATCGCTCCCGGGCTTTTTGTTTTCCGCAACATCATGCGTGGTGGTCACCGGAGGCCTGGTTGCGTCTGCGGATGATTACCTCGGGCAACCAGAACCGAAGAATTGGATTGCAATTGCGATATCACTTGCCGGAGCGCAACGCGGGCTCAGGCCTGAGCGACGGCGTGCGGTCGACATAGGTGAGGTAGTGTTTCCACAGGTCGTGCGCCCGCTGATCATTGAGGTCGACGATGCAGCTCGCCACCTTGGCCGGCATGACTGTCGCATCGCGCCAGCGCATTCGCACATTGCCGCATTGAAGATCGCGGTAAGTCGTCCACGCCGTCTGTGCGTTGTCGAACGCGTCGGCGGGAACACCCGACGTGGAAATGGCCGTGTCGCGCGCGGTAGCCAGATAATCGTCCAGACGTTCCTGCGATATGCCGACTTGCTGGTTCCAGCAGGCATTACTTGCCGAGGTTGTCTGCAGGTCGCGGCAAGGTTCCGCAGCGTGTAGCGACAAACTGCCAAGCTGCATCAGGGCGACAAAGATAAGACGCATCGACAGGTTCCTTGTTGTGTCGCCTTCGCGGTGATGGCACTGCCACATCGGATGCAGCTTGCTCGCAGCTCGGGCGGCCGGTGACTGAAAATCGAGTAGTGCAATCGCATGCTGCCTGGCGGAGCCTGGTCCATCCGCAACCGCCATGATGTTTGGCCAGGCCAGCAAACGCAGCGTGTTCCTGCGCTTGTGCAGATCACTCCAGACATCTGTCTGTTTTCAGCGTCGAATGTAGATGGTGCAGCCGTTTTTAACCGTATCCCTAATGCAATCCCTGCTCCGCGGTGTGCGCTTCAGGCCACGCGTGCCACTGCTGCGCACGCGTGGTGTCTGGCCCTTGTAGAGAGGACTTCAGGCAGCCGATGCCAGCGCCGCATCCACCGCTGCACGCAGGCGCGCATCGTCTGCTGGCACGTCGGGGGCGAAGCGATCGATGACCTGGCCGTCGCGGCCGATCAGGAATTTCTCGAAGTTCCACAACACGCCCGGTGCCGGGTTGGGTGCGATGCCGTAGCCGGCAAGTTTTTCGCGCATCGGGCCATCGCCGGTGGCCTGCGGGCGGGCGCTGGTCAATGCCTGATACAGCGGATGGGTTTCGGCGCCGGTGACGGCGATCTTGGAGAACATCGGAAAGCTCACGTCGTAGGTGAGCTGGCAGAACTGCGCAATCTCCGCCTCGCTGCCCGGCTCCTGGCCCTTGAAGTCGTTGGCCGGAAAGCCCAGCACTTCCAGCCCCTGTGCCTGCTTGTCGCGATACAGCGCTTGCAGGCCTTCGTACTGCGGGGTCAGTCCGCACTTGGAGGCGACGTTGACCACCAGCAACACCTTGCCGCGATAGTCGGCCAGCGTGGCGGGCTCACCGTCGATGCGGGCCACGGGGATGTCATAAAGCGTCTGGCTCATCGGTGCGTCCTGGACAGGTGGAGCCGAAAGCATAAACCGCCAGGGTGGAGCGAGCGATGCCGCTGGCTCATGGTGCTTGCAGGTATCTGCCGCGACGCGCACGGCCCGATCGGCTGATCGGCCCGTGCGCGCGCTTGACCCTGTTCGCAGCCATCAATCGATGCACAACGCGGCCTGGCCCATGCCGCCAATCAGTTCCTGGCGGCAACCGAAGCGGTCGCTGTCACGCTGGCAGGTGCCGGAGGTCGCGGTGCCGGTCGGCACGATGCTGGTGGCCAGGCAATCGCCGCTGCAGTCGGAGTTGTCACTGCAGGTCTTGCCGGCGTCGGCATACGGCACCACGCAACGCACCGTCTGCATGCGACCGACCGGACGCAGCTGCCCGCCCTTTGCCGTGCATTCGGCAGCGTCAGCGGAAACGGCGCGCGGAGGCTGCGGGGCGTTCGCCGCAGCGCCCGACCTGGCCGCCGGGGTATTGCTGCATGCGGTCAACAGCAGCGCGCAGAGCACTGCGTGGATCCATCGGGTTGCCATGTTGAAACTCTCGTCTTGAACCAGGTGGGTGCCAGCATCGCGGTGGCGATGTCTGCGTGGCGTGCTGGCTATCGGCGCAAGAGGACACGCCGGAGGCCTGCGTTGGTAGGAGCGCACCCGGGCGCGATGAGGCGTTATCGGTAATGCCTGGTCGCGCCCGGGTGCGCTCCTACGTCATGGCGTGTGGCATCGCCTTACGCAATGGATCACTCCTGCTCGTCGTTGCTGTCGTCTTCGCTGCTGCTTCCGGTGTCGTCGCTGCCGGCATCGTCCAGCAGCGCCTGGGACTGTTCGCTGGCCAGGGTTTCCACGCCGCGCAGGCGGCGTTCGATGGTGCGGGTCTTGCGGCTGGCTTCGCCCAGGCTCTTGCCGACCGTGCTGATCTGCCGCTCGGCCTTTTCGAGAATGCCGGCGAATTTGCCGAACTCGCTCTTCACCGCGCCCAGCACCTGCCAGACCTCGCTGGAGCGCTTTTCGATCGCCAGCGTGCGGAAGCCCATCTGCAGGCTGTTGAGCAGGGCGGTGAACGTGGTCGGGCCGGCCAGCACCACGCGATGTTCGCGCTGCAGCAGGTCGACCAGGCCGGCGCGGCGGATCACTTCGGCGTACAGGCCCTCGGTAGGCAGGAACATCACTGCGAAGTCGGTGGTCTGCGGCGGGCAGACGTACTTGTCGCTGATCGACTTGGCCTGGATACGGATGGCGCGCTCCAGCTGCGCGGTCGAATTCTTGATCGCGTCCAGGTCGCCCTTTTCCTGCGCATCGATCAGGCGCTCGTAGTCCTCGCGCGGGAATTTGGCATCGACCGGCAGCCATACCACGGTGTCGTCGCCACGCCCCGGCAGGCGGATCGCAAAATCCACCGCTTCGGCACTGTCGGGCTTGACCCGCACGCTGCGCGCGTACTGCTCCATCGTCAGCGTCTGCTCGAGGATGTTCTCCAGCTGCACCTCGCCCCAGCCGCCGCGGTCCTTGACGTTGGTCAGCACGCGCTTGAGGTCGCCCACGCCGGTGGCCAGCTGCTGCATTTCGCCCAGGCCGCGCTGTACCTGCTCCAGGCGTTCGGAAACGAGCTTGAAGGAGGCATCCAGGCGCGTATTGAGCGTGGTCTGCAGTTTTTCGTCGACGGTGGCGCGCATCAGTTCGAGCTTGCTGGCGTTGTCGTTCTGCAGGTTGGCCAGCTGTTGTTCCAGCGTGGCGCGCATTTCGCCGATGCGCAGTTCATTGCGCTGGGTGAGTTCGGTCAGACGTTGGCCCAAGGCCTCGGTGAAGCGCTGCTGCGACTCGCCGGCCTCTTGCCGGCCCTTGCGGGAGTCTTCGGCCAGCGCGTCGCGCAGGGCAGCCATGTGGGTGTCGGTGCGTGCGATCAGCTCGGTCAGTTGCTGGCCGAACACCTGGATGCGGGTTTCCTGCTGCTGGCCGAAGCCGTCGAGCTGGGTGCGTAATTCGGTCAGCCGCAGCGTCAGCAATTCGCCGGTGCGTTGTTGCGCCAGGGCGCTTTCTTCGCGAGCCTTGCGGGCATCTTCGCCGAGCGCGTCGCGCAACAGGTCAAGGCGCTGGTCGGTGCGCGTGGACAGTTCGGTGAGATTGCGCGCGAAGGTTTCCAGGCGGCCGTCCTGCTGCCGCGCCAGACCTTCGAGTTGCTCGCGCAATTCGCCGCGGCCATCGCGTTGCTCGGCGCGCAGCGCCAGCTCCAGGCCGCTGGTGGAAGGACGTCGCAGCAGCGCGATCAGCTGCAACACCAGGACTGCGACGAGCAGTCCGAGAAGGATCAGGGATTCGGATGACATGTGCGCAGTGTAGCCGGGCCGGTCGCAGGGGCTGCGTCAGCGGCTTGCCGGCCGGCGGTGTCGGCGCGGCTGCAGGGCGCAGTTGGGTGGCGCGCGCACTGCGCCGGACCCCCAGGTGGGCGAAGCTTGCGAGATGCCTGGCGGTGGTGCGAAGCGGCCTGGCATCGCGCCACGGTCTGGGCTGCTGCGCAGATGCAGGCATGCGCGCTAAGGTGAGCGACCTGCCCAAGCCGCGACCGACCGTGCTCGAACTTTACGGAAAACCGACCTCCATCAATGTGCGCAAGGTGCTGTGGCTGTGCGAGGAACTGGCGCTGGACTACACGCTGCACGCGTATGGCAGCGGGTTTGCATCGGTGGAGACGCCGGCGTTTCGCGCGCTCAATCCCAATGCGCTGGTGCCGGTGATCCGCGATGGCGATCTGGTGCTGTGGGAGTCGAACACGATCTGCCGGTATCTGGCCGCACATGCAGGTCGCACCGACCTGTTGCCGACGGCTCCCGCTGCACGTGCGCTGGTCGAGCAATGGATGGATTGGCAGGCCACCGAACTCAATAACGCCTGGCGGTACGCGTTCATGGCCACGGTGCGTGGCAGCGCGGCACATGCCGATGTGCAGGCGATTGCCACGAGCGTGCGCGAGTGGAATCGGCACATGGGAATTCTTGAGGCGCAGCTGCAACGCGGCGGCCCTTTCGTGCTCGGAGCGGACTTCACCCTGGCCGATATCGTGTTGGGGTTATCGACGCAGCGCTGGCTTGCCAGCCCGATCGAGCGGCCGGCGTTGCCTGCGGTGGCGGCGTATCACGCTCGCCTGAAGACGCGTGCTGGCTTTCAACAGCATGGCTGCAACGCGCCGTAAAGGATGCGGCAGCCGCTGCGCAAAGCGGGCCAGACAGCGCCGCGGTGATGGAGTTGCGGGCAGATTGCAGCGCATTGACCTCAACGTGACCTGCGCATGGCTAGGGTGGGGCTTCGTTCCTGCCAGGCCAGCTGATGACCACTGCCACCAACCAAACCCGTCTGTTCGCGCTGGGCTTGTTCGCGTTTCTCGGCAGCTTTGCGGCAATCGTGTGGTACCTGATGCGGCCGTACGGCACGGCGTATTTCTTCCCGGTGCACTTTTTGATCGGCGCGGCCTTACCGTTCGGGTTCTATGCGATCGGCGGCACGCGGCTGTGGTTCTGGATCGGGATCGGGGTCACCGCACTGGTGCTGCTGTGGTTCAACTTCTGGGGACATGATGCCAACGGGGCGGCGCCACGCCTGCTCGACTGGACCCACTTTGCCGCCGGCGCGGTGGGTCTGGTGGGCGCGTGGGCGGTGCAGTTGGTGTATCGCAATGTGCGTCCACCGCATCGCCCGTCGGTTGAGTGAGCGGGGATTGTGCGGGACGGTCGCGTTTGGCCAGGGAACGGCGAGGTGCGGCGCGCGCTCAAATAACGCGGTGGGCGTGTCTGCGCGGCCATGCTTGCGCCGACGCATGACCTTGGACCGATAGCTTTGCTGCGGCGCGTTGGGCGACACTCGGGAATTCTTTGATTCCCGCGAGGTCCGCATGTCGTCTTGGCTCAGGCGCAAATCCATCGATCAGGTCACCGTGCACGAGGCCGGTCGGCAACTGGTCCGCAGCCTGAGTTGGCCGCATCTGATCGCGCTGGGTATCGGTGCGATCGTCGGCACCGGCATCTATACGTTGATCGGGGTGGGCGCGGACAAGGCCGGCCCGGCGGTGCTGCTGTCGTTTGTGGCCGCCGGCATCGTGTGCGCCTGCGCGGCGCTGGCGTATGCGGAGATGGCCACGATGATGCCGGCCGCCGGCAGCGCCTATACCTACAGCTACACCGCGCTCGGCGAGAGCATCGCCTGGGTGGTGGGCTGGAGCCTGGTGCTGGAGTACTCGCTGGTGGTGAGCACGGTGGCGGTGGGCTGGTCGGGCTATTTCGTCGGCTTCCTGCAGTGGTTGGGGGTCAACCTGCCGCATGCCCTGGTGGCCGGGCCGCACGCCGGCGGCATCGTCAACCTGCCGGCGGTGGTGATCACCTTCCTGGTGGCCGGCATGCTGATGGCCGGCACCAAGGAAAGCGCCACGCTCAATGCGGTGCTGGTGGTGCTGAAGATCGTGGCGCTGGGCGTGTTTGTGGCGATCGCCTTGCCGGCCTTCGACAGCGCCAACCTGCAGCCGTTCATGCCGTATGGCTTTCCCAAGACCGCAGGCCCGGATGGCGTGGAGCGCGGGGTGATGGCGGCGGCGGCGATCATCTTCTTCGCGTTCTATGGCTTCGATGCGATCTCCACCGCGGCCGAGGAAACCAAGAACCCGGGCCGCGATCTGTCGATCGGCATCGTCGGTTCGATGATCGGCTGCACGCTGATCTATGTGCTGGTGGCGTTGTCGGCGGTGGGCGCGATGAGCTTCACCGTGTTCGGCAAGAGCCCGGAGCCGCTGGCGCTGATCATGCGCGAACTTGGCCACGGCAAGGCGGCGTTGGTGATCGGTGCGGTGGCGATCATCGCGCTGCCGACGGTGCTGCTGGCGTTTCTGTACGGGCAGAGCCGCATCTTCTTCGTGATGTCGCGCGATGGCCTGTTGCCGCGCGGCCTGTCCAAGGTCAATGCACGCACCGGCACGCCGGTGGCGATCACCCTGTTCACGGCGGTGCTGGTGGCCGCGTTGGCCGGCGTGGCACGCCTGGATGAAATTGCCGCATTGGCCAACGCCGGCACCCTGGCCGCGTTCACTGCAGTGGCGGCGTGCCTGCTGGTGCTGCGCGTGCGCGAGCCGACGCGTGTGCGGGCTTTCCGCACGCCGCTGGCATGGGTGGTGGGACCGGTGGCGATCCTGGGCTGCCTGTACCTGTTCTGGAGCCTGCCCAGCACCACGCAGGGCTGGTTCCTGGTCTGGAACGTATTGGGCGTGGTGGTGTATGTGGCGTATGGGCGGCGGAACAGCCGCTTGGCGAAGGTTGGGTAGTTCCATCTCCCATCGGGAGAAGGTGGCCAGAAGGGCCGTATGAGGGGCGCCCCGGATATCTTTCAGTGCCATGCATGACGAACGCGTCGCCACGCGCCTTCAAGGTTGAATCGTCGACGGGAAAGTCCTGGCGGTAGCAGTCCTGTGCTGCACGACTGCTTGCGGATGCACGCTGACCACTCCCTTCCCCCATCGGGAGAAGGTGGCCCGAAGGGCCGGATGAGGGTACGGGCGAAGCCTGGTGTTATCCAACTTGGTCAGGTGCTCCGCTCCCTACCCTCACCCCAACCCCCGCTCCGCGCCCCGGCCCACGCACGAGGCGCGGGCGCTCCCAGGCACGCGCGCCAGTGGCGCGCAAGCTGTGCCTTATCGCCCCGCAGGAGAGGGGCTTTAGTACATGCTCCGGCAACGTCAGGGCTTTCCCTCGCACTCCCCGCAACCCGGGGAGGAGCGTTGGCTCAAGGCGCGGTTGCAGGCGTGGCGCAGAACGAGGTTGGGAGTGCATCTGCCTGCGTGCCCCAGCCCTGGGTCGGGGGCTGCTTGGTCAGCGCGAACGACAGCGTGCCGCCCTGCTGCAGTTGGGTCCAGTCCAGAAACACCCGGGGCTGCGGTTTGCCGTTAAAACGTACGCTGTCCACGTATTGCAGCGCGCGGCCGTCGGCGCCGGGGGCGTCGATGCGCAGGCGCTTGCCGTTGCCCAGGTCCAGCGTGGCCCGCTTGAAGCGCGGGGCGTGCAGCAGGAACTGCCCGCTACCCGGCACCGCCGGATACAGGCCCAGCGCGCTGAACAGGTACCAGGCCGACATCGTGCCGAGGTCGTCGTTGCCGGTGACGCCGTTAGGCGCGTTGGTGAACAGCTGCTGGGCGGCGCGCACCACGGTGGCGGTCTTCCACGGCTGGCCGATCAACGTGTACATCCACGGGGCGTGCAGGTCCGGTTCGTTGTTGGGGTTGTAGCGGTACTGGTTGTAGTAGCTGTACGGGCCGACCACCCAGTGCGTGCGCGCGGCGTTGAGCGGGTCCTTCAGCAGGTCGTCGTAGGCGAAGAAGGCATCCAGGCGTTTGCCGGCCTGCTCGCTGCCATGCATGGCCTGCAGCACGCCGGGGATGTCCTGCTGCACCAGCCACTGGTATTGCCAGGCAGTGCCTTCGTGGAAGCCGTGCTGCGAACGCGGGCTGTAGCGATCGTCCGAGGGGGCGTACCAGCTGCCGTCTTCCAGCCGGGGCCGTGGAAAGCCGCTGAAGCCGGTGTCGGCATCGCGCACGCCGGCGTCCCAGACGTTGTGCCAGTTGCCGCCGCGTTTGCGCAGCAGCGCGCTGTCGTCGGGGTGGCCGAGCGCCTGCGCCATCTGTGCCAGCGCGCAGTCGGCCAGCGCGTATTCCAGCGTGGCCGAACCGCCGTGGTGCGGGTCCACGTCCATGCCCTTGGACGGGAACGCGCGGTCGTACTGCACGAAGCCGTTGGCCAGGTAGCTGGCGTTGCCGGAGCGGCCGGCGTGACGCGAGTTGATTGGCGGTTGTTCGAAGGCGTTCTGGCGCAGCGCTGCGTACGCCTGCGCCTGGTTGTCCTGCAGCGCGCCGAAGCGCCACAGGTCGACCAGGAACGGGGTCACCGGGTCGCCGGTCATGATGTTGGTATCGAAGTTGGCATAGCCCCAGCGCGGCAGCCAGCCGCCTTGCTGATGGATCGCCAGCAGCGAGCGGCCGATGTCGCGCGCGCGCGCCGGCTGCAGCAAGGCGAGCAGCTGGTTCTGCGAGCGATAGGTGTCCCACAGCGAGAAATACTCGTAGTAGGTCCAGCCATCGGCGCGGTGGATCGCATCGTCGAAGCCACGATAGCGGCCATCGGCATCGCTGCCGGTCAGCGGCTGCAGCAGGGCGTGATACAGCGCGGTGTAGGCCACGCTGCGATCGTCGTTGCTGGCGCCATCCAGCTGCAGGCTGGCCAGCTGCTTGCGCCAGGCCTGTTGCGCGCGCTGGCGCATCTGCTCCAGGCCCAGCAGCTTGCCGCCGAGCATGCCGTCGGCGCGCAGGTTGTTGCGTGCACCTTCGGCATCCACGTGCGAGATGGCGCTGACCACGGTCACTGCGCGCGCGTTCTTGTTGTTGCCCAGCGGGAAACTGAGCCAGGCACCATTGGGCTTGAGTTCGCCACCCATGCCGTGGCGCGCGTCGGGCACGCCGCCGTCTTCGCCCCAGACACCGTGTGCGGTGAACGGGCGGTCGAATTCCAGCCGGAACCAGGTGGTGTATTCGTGGCCGCCGCAGAAACTTTGCGTGGTCAGTTTGCCTTCGACCACGCGGTCGCCGACCACCTGCAGCTGGCTGCCGATCACCACGTGGCGCTCGTTGGCCTGGCCCAGGTTGACCAGCACATGCCCGGTATCGGCGCCGGGGGCAAAGCTGTAGCGCTCGGCGGCGGCGCGGGTGAGCGCAGTGGCTTCGGCGTCGATGCCGCCGTAGTCGGTTAGCCGCACCTTGTAGTAGCCGGCCTGGCCGACTTCGCCGTCATGGGTGTAACGGGCGGCATAGCGCTTCTGGTCGAAGGCCTTGGCGTCGCCGGTGTCGAAGTCGCCGCCCGGGCCGATGCGGCCGGTGACCGGCAGCACCGAGACCTGCCCGCCCTGCTCCCAGCAGCCGGCCCCGGACAGGAACGAGTGGCCGAAGCCGCGGATGCTGGGGTCGTCGTAGCGCCAGCCGGCGTAATGCGCGCCGATCGGGCTGACCTGGACCAGGCCGAACGGCGCCGAGGCACCGGGGAAGGTGTTGCCGTCGTCCTTGCTGCCGATGAAGGTGTTGACCTGCGCCGGGTCCTGCGCGGCCAGCGGCGCGCACACCGCCATGCCGAGCAGGCACAGGCCGGCGGCGGCGCGGCGCCACCGCGGCATTGATGGGAGATGCGACGAAGAGCGATCGGATGCAACGGCGAAGGGCATGCAGGACACCTCGGGGGAGAGAGCGGGCGAGGCCGCAGGTGGATGACGCGTGCCGACGCCCCAGACGCGGCGATCGGTCGATACCCGCCTGACGGCGGCTTGCGACAGGTGGGCAGCGGCTCAGAAATCGAACACGTATTCTGCCGCGATCTCGCGCCCGACCGGGCTGAGCAGGCGGCTGCGGATCTCCTCGGCGCCGATGATCTGCACCGGCGCCGGCCCTTCGGCCTGGACGCGCTTGATGCGCGAACCGGTCACGGTGACGGCATCGAGTTGTTGCAGGGCGCTGGCCTGCTGGGCCAGGGCGGACAGAGGCGACAGCAATGCGAGCAGCACGGCACGGGACAGCTGCTGCGGGCGACAACGGCGGTAATCGGTCATTCAAGCGTCTCGTCGGGGCGGTGGTACGACGGAAAGACTTCGTCCTTTCAAACACTTGCGGGGGAATGGCGTACTTGGATCGATCTAAATCCGGTACCGCTTTGTGCCATCGGTTGGCAAAGATTAAGCATTCCCGACCCACGGCTGCACACCGCGGCGCAGCAAAGTGTGCGGGGTCTTGCAGTTTTTAGGCGTTTCAGGCGTTTTAGGCGTTTGAATCAGGCTGTTGTGCGTGGCCGGGTGCTGCAGTTTTGAAACGTGTCAGTTGTGCTGACGGATGAGCTGGCTTGGGGGTGATTTGGCTGCGTTGCGCGCGGTTGGTTGAGAGGTACGCTTGGGCGTGTCGCGTATCAGGGAGCCGGACCCTCACCCCAACCCCCGCTCCGCGCCCCGGCCCGCGCTGGCAGCGCGGGCGCTCCCAGGCACGCGCGACGGTGGCGCGCAAGCTGAGCCTTATCGCCCCGGGGGGAGAGGGGCTTGGTTCCCGGGTGTGGTTGGCCCATAAAAAAAGCCCGGTCAGTGACCGGGCTTGGCGACGCTGGCGTGGCGGCGGGAGGGGCCGACGCACCGGTGACGCAGTTGCTCAGATCCAGCGCATGCCTTCGAACGGGTTCCAGCTGGTGCTGCCCTTCACCTTGTCCAGGTAATAGGCGTAGTTGGCGATCATGCCGGTCAACAACGACAGCGGCAGCCACAGCACATTCTGAAACGCGGCCGGCAGGAACGAGGCCACGATGCTCACCACGACGCTGATGCCGATCAGGCTCAACGCCTTGCGCCACAGGCCGATGATGAAGAAGTAGATGACGCCGAAGAAGAAGGCATAGAAGTTCATGCCGACCTTGACCTTCTCACCAAAGCTCAAGGTCTTCAGTGCGTTCTTGTAACTGGGGTCCTTGGGGCCACCGTGCCGGTCGAAGAAATCGAAACGGAACTGCCACTTGGGGCTGAGCTGGGTGCGATCGAAGGTGTCCATTCCAAACCATGTAGTTGAAAACGGTTACATGATAGGCGATCGCGTATTCACCGGACACGTCTGCGGGCGCCGGACGGAAGACGGGGTCAGCCGCCGATCAGCTTCGGCAGTGGCCGCTTGCAGCGGTGCAGCGCGCGTTATTCACGCTGGTCGCTGAGGCCGGTGCCGCGGCGCGCCCGGCGCAGCGCGTACAGCGAGTGGTCGGCGCGGTCGACCACTGCCGCCAGCGCCTCGCCGTCGTTGCGCAGGGCGGTGCCCAGGGTGAACCGGATTGGCGCCTCGTCGATGGCGGCCATGTAGTCGCGCACCAGGGCCGCCAGCTGCGGCTGGGTGGGTTGATGCAGCAGCACCAGGAACTCGTCGCCGCCCAGGCGGACCAGACGGTCCTGGGTGCGCAGCGGCTGGTTGAGGAACCAGGCCATCTGCACCAGCACCTCGTCGCCGCGCTGGTGGCCATGGGTGTCGTTGACCAGCTTGAACTTGTCCAGATCCACCACGATGCAGCCCCAGCGCACGCTGGGGTCGCGCTTGTCGAGCTCGTCCAGGAAACGGCGGTTGTAGCAGTTGGTGAGCGGGTCGGTGAACGACCATTCCAGCAGTTGCTTCTCCTGCTGGTACTGGTTGGTGATGTCCTGGGCATGCGCCAGCACGATGGTGGCGTCGGCCTCCACGTCCAGCACGTTGCGGTACTGCCAGTGGCGCAGGCTGCCATCGCTGGCGACCAGCTCGATCACGCCGGCGTCCTGGCCGTCTAGCACCATCCGCGACAAATAGCCGTGCAGGGCGGCATGCAGCTCGGGGCGGACGAATTCCAGCAACGAGCGGCCTTCCATGCCCTCCACGCTGCGGCCCAGCGAGCGTGCGGCGGCCGGATTGACGCTGATCAGGCGGCCATCCATGTCGTGGGTGCAGATCAGGCCCAGGCTGTACTGGAACATGTTGCGGAACTTGCGTTCGCTGGCGGCCAGCGCATCCACCGCGCGGTGGCGGTCGGTGACGTCCTGGATCGCGCCGATCAGGCGGGTGCGTCCGTCCACATGCTCCATCGAGCCGGTGCTGTGCACCCACAGCTGCCGGCCGGTGGCGCTGACCAGCGGCAGTTCCAGATCCCAGGGCGTGCCATCGCGCACGCAGGCCTCGACCGCCTCGGTGATCACCGCGCGCGCATCGAGCGGGTAGAAGCCGATCCCCTCGGCCAGGGTCGGCCGGTAGCCCGCCGGCAGATCGTGCAGGCGGCAGGTCTGGTCCGACCAGGTCAGGGTGCCGCTGGCCACATCCACTTCCCAGCCGCCGACGCCGGCAACCCGGCCGGTGCGCTCCAGGAACGCCTCGCTCTCGCGCAGGCGTTGCTGCAGCTGTTCGTTGGCGGCCTGGCGTTCCAGCATCAGCCGGCGCTGCTCCAGGCCTTCGGCGGCAACCCGGGCCAGCTGCTGCAAGGCGGCCAGTTGCGCAGGCTCCAGCGCGCGCGGGCGCTGGTCGATCACGCACACCGTGCCCATGCGCAAGCCGTCGGACAACACGATCGGCGCGCCCGCGTAGTAACGGATCCCCGGCGCATCGGTGACCAGCGTATTGTCGCGAAAGCGCGGATCGGCCGGCGCATCGCGTACTTCCATCACCGCATCGTCCTGGATGGTGTAGGCGCAGAACGCGAGTTCGCGTGGGGTTTCACTGGCGTCGGGCAGGCCGATATTGGCCTTCCACCATTGGCGATGTTCGTCCACCAGCGACACCAGCGCGATCGGCGTGCCGGCGATCGCCTGCGCGGCGGCGGCCAGCGCGTCGAAGAACGGCTCGGCATCGGTATCGACGACCTGCAACAGCGCCAGACGCGACAGCCGCTCGGCCTCGCGGGAGGTGGATGACACGACGGCGTCGCAGTGGCTCAATGAAATGCTCGCTTGGTCCCCCGGGCAATCCGCTCAGTCTAGCGGACCGAACATACCTGCTAACGCAGCGTTGCGTGCGCCATCGCACAGAAGATGCCTTGTGCGCAGCCCACACGCTCCGTCACTGGATGGGCTCGGTCCCGCTTGCCGCAGTGTCGTCGCGCATCTGCAGGGCCAGGTACAGGCGCACGCAGTCGTCGGTATTGCGCAGGTCCACGCCGCAGAGTTCCGCGATGCGCTGCATGCGGTAATCCAGCGTATTGCGGTGGATAGCCAGTGCCTTGGCGGTGGGCGCCATGCGCATGCCGGCGCCGAACCACACCGACAGCGTCTGCACCAGGTCGCCGCGCCGGTCCTGGGCCAGCAGCGCCTGCAGCGGCTTGCGCAGTTCCTCGGCCTGCCAGGCCTGACGCAGGTCGTCCACCAGCACCGGCAGGCGATGGTCGTCGTAGAAGAACGCATCGGCCTGCGGTGCGCGCGCCTTGCCGATGCGCATGGTGGTGCGCGCGATCTGGTGCGACAGCGCCAGCCCGCCGGGCTGCGGGAAGTATTGCCCCAGCGCGAGGCGGATCCGCAGCGGGCTACTGGCGCGCATGCGCTCGAGCAAGGTGTGGGCGCGACGGCGTTGTTCGTCCACATCCCAGTGGCCGCGGCGGTCCAGTGCGGGCTTGAGCACCACCAGTTCGTTGAGCGCGGTGGCGGCGATCAGGTTGCCGCGTTCGGGCGTGGACAGCAGTGTGTGCAGGCGCTGCAGTTCCACCAGCATGGCGTCCAGGTCGAGGGTGTCGCTTTCCACTTCGATCACCGCCGCCACGCGCGGCAGGTCGAGCGCGATGCCAAGCCGTTCGGCCCAGCCGGCCAGTGCCGGGGTCGGCCCATCGGCGCGGATCAGGCCGAGCGTGACTTCCTCGCGTAGGCGCGCATCGCGGGCCAGCAGGCGCAGCAGGCCGGCCTGTTCCAGCATCGCTTCGGCGGCCATGCGCACCAGTTCGGCCTGTTGCCCGATCCGCTGCGGGTCGCCGGTCAGCCCGACGCAACCGACGATGCGGCCATCGGCGATTAGCGGCAGGTTGACGCCCGGGCGCACCGCATCCAGCTGCTGCGCCAGTGCCGCATCGATCTCCACCCGTCCCTGCCTGGACAGCACCAGCAGCGCACCCTCGTGCAGCTGACCGATGCGCGCCGGCTCGCCGCTGGCGATGATGACGCCGGTGTGGTCCATCACATTGACGTTGCCGTCGATGATGGTCATCGCGCGGTCGACGATGGACTGCGCCAGGGTGCGGTCGAGCGTGAGCATGGGCGTGGGGTCTGTTGACGCGATCGGGGGAGGACACGGTGGCATGTTCGGTGCTGCGTGGCGGTGCAGCGCTCATGCATCAGGCGGGCAGCGCCAGTGGATCACGTGGCGACCGCGTGGCACAGCCTGCGCACGGCATCCCGCGCGCTGCCGTCAGCGCGTGGCTGCACGCGCAGGCAACTGCGCCAAGGCCCGGCCCACCTGCAGCGCGGCGGCCACATTGCGTGCGGCGATGCGCACATTGCTGGCGGCTTCGGCCAGCGCCTGCTCCACCGTGCAGGCGCGATGCACCACCGCAAACATCGCGTCGATGCCATGCCCATGCAGCAGCGCGGCGCCATTGCCCAGGCAACCGGCGATGGCGATCACCGGCTTGCCGTGTCGTTGCGCCACCCGCGCCACGCCCACCGGGGTCTTGCCATGCAGGCTCTGGCTGTCCAGGCGGCCTTCGCCGGTGATGACCAGATCGGCCTGGGCGACCAGCGCATCCAGCCCCAGCGCCTGCGCCACGATCTCCACGCCGGGCCGCAACTGCGCGCCCAGGTAGGCCACCAGCGCCGCGCCCAGGCCGCCGGCCGCACCGCCGCCGGGCAGGTCGTGCAGGCGCACGCCCAGGTCGCGTTGCAGCACATCGGCGTAGCGCTGCAGGTTGCTGTCGAGCTGGCGCACCATGCTGGGGGTGGCACCCTTCTGCGGGCCGAACACCGCCGAGGCGCCGGTCGGGCCGATCAGCGGGTTGTCCACATCGCAGGCCACTTCGAACTGGCAGTCCTGCAGCCGCCGGTCCAGGTCCTGGGTATCGATCCGCGCCAGCGTCGCCAGCGCGCCGCCACCGGGGCCGATCGACTCGCCCTGCGCATCCAGCAGCCGCACGCCCAACGCCTGCGCCAGGCCGGCGCCGCCGTCGTTGGTGGCGCTGCCGCCGATGCCGATGATGAAGCGGCGCGCGCCGGCATCCAGCGCGGCCAGGATCAACTCGCCCACGCCCGCGGTACTGGTGCGCAGCGGCGCGCGCTCGGTCGGCGGCACCAGTGCCAGGCCGCTGGCGGCGGCCATTTCGATCACCGCGGTGCGGCCGTCGCCGGTCAGGCCGAAGAACGCCTGCACCGGGGTGCCGAGCGGGTCGCTGACCGTGCAGTCGATCACCCGCCCGCCGGTGGCGGCCACCAGCGCATCGACCGTGCCTTCGCCGCCATCGGCGACCGGCACCTTGCGGTACTGCCAGTCGGGGAACACCTCGCGGAAGCCGGCCTCGATCTGGGTGGCCACCTCCAGCGCGGACAGGCTTTCCTTGTAGGAATCGGGGGCGATGACGATCTTCATGGGCACACTCGCTGGGACGGACGCATCACTGGTTCACCGCGCGTGCCGGCACCCGCAGCACCAGCGCGGCGCCCAGCAGCATGGCCCCGGCCAGCACGTACAGCGCCAGCTCAGTGCTGTGGGTGGCGTCCTTGATCCAGCCCACCAGGTACGGGCTGACGAAACCGGCGACCTGGCCGGTGGAGTTGATCAGCGCCAGCCCGCCGGCCGCAGCGGCGGCGGTGAGAAAGCCGTTGGTCAGCGGCCAGAACAGCGGCAAGCCACTGACCGCGCCCATCGTGGCCAGGGTCATGCCGAACAGGGCCAGAGCCAGGTTGTCGGTCACGCTGGCGGCGATGCACAGCCCGGCCGCCCCCATCAGCAACGGGATCACCAGATGCCAGCGGCGCTCGCGGTGGCGGTCGGCCGAGCGCCCCATCAGCAGCATGAACACCGCCGCGGCCAGGTACGGAATGGCACTCATCAGGCCGATCCGGGTCGGGTCGGTGACGCCGCTGCCCTGGATGATCGAAGGCAGCCAGAAGTTGATCGCATACACCCCGCTCTGGATGCAGAAGTACACCGTGCCCAGCATCCACACCGCCGGATTGCGCAGCACCGCGCCCAGCGAGGTGGAGGCGCCGGCCGGCTTGCCGGCTTCGTCGGCGGCCAGCGCGCGGGTCAGCGCCTGCTTCTCCTGCTGGTCCAGCCAGGTGGCCTGCTGCACGCCATCGCTGAGCAGGAACCACACCCCGATGCCCAGCAGCACGGTCGGCAGGCCCTGCAGCAGGAACATCCATTGCCAGCCGGCCAGGTCACCCTGCCCGGCCGAGAAATGGCCGAGGATCCAGCCCGACAACGGCCCGCCCAGCACGCCGGAGATCGGGATGGCCGACATGAAGACGGTCATGACCCGGCCATGCTGGGCGCGCGGAAACCAGCGCGTCAGGTACAGCACGATGCCGGGGAAGAAGCCGGCCTCGGCCGCGCCGGTGAGCAGGCGCAGGGTGTAGAAGCCGGCAGGCGTGCGCACGAACATCAGGCAGGTCGACAGCAGGCCCCAGCTGACCATCATGATCGCCACCCAGCGGCGCGCACCGATGCGCTGCAGGATCAGATTGCTCGGCACCCCGCAGGCCAGGTAGCCGATGAAGAAGATGCCCGCACCCAGCCCGTACACGGTCTCGCTCATGCCCAGATCGCCAAGCATCTGCAGCTTGGCGAAGCCCACGTTGACCCGGTCCAGGTAGTTGAACAGGTAGCAGACGAACAGGAACGGGATCAGCCGCCACAGGATCTTGCGGTAGGTCGGGGCCATGCCATCGGGGGGCGGCAGTGGCCGGGTGGCTTGGGTCATCGCACGCTCCAGCAGTCGGTGGGCCCACCGGCGCGCAGTGCTGGCACCGGCACCACACAGGGGTCGGCGCATTCTAGTTGGAGCTTTTTCCCGGAAGCATCGTCAGCCTGCTGTCTGTCTGCGGGCAGGCAGACGCCGGTTTTTGTGCGAATGCCCAAATCAGCCACAACCGCTCCCGGCGTGTGCCGGGCTCGGAACGCAATAGCAACCATGCTGTTGGTGCAAGGCTGGCCGCCCCGATGCTGCGACGGCGCCCCGCCCCCAACCACCTGGCTGACAACTAGCGCCGGCGCACTCCGCGCGCGCCAATCGGCCATCCGGCGAAGAAGCCCGCAGCAGCAACGCTGCCTTACCCCAGCCCTGCACCCACAACCAAGCCGGCGGCCACCACCAAGCCCGACGCAGCACCCAGCCCCGCACGACGGACCGCCTCGGCTTTGCGAATCCCGAATCCCGACTCCCCAATCCCGCTCTACCGATTCCCCACTCCCGATTCCCGATTCCCCACCGCATACGCCTGCGCCTGCCCCATCACCCGCAGCAGGTTGCCGCCCCAGATGCCGGCGATCTGCTGCTCGGTGTAGCCCTTGCGCAGCAGCCAGGCGGTGATGCGCGGCAGGTCGGAGACGTCTTCCAGGCCGACCACGCCACCGCCGCCGTCCCAGTCCATGCCGATGCCCACGTGCTCGGGCCCGACCACCTTGAGCACATGCTCCAGATGGGCGAAGAAATCCTCCTCGGTGGCGCGCTTGATCGGGTAGCGCGCATCCAGCTCCTTGAGCGCGGCGCTCAGGGCCGTGCCGTCGGCGATCTTGATGTGCTCCCAGCCGCCGTATTGCTCGGTCAGCGCCTTCTCGGCGGCCTTGCGCTCGGGGCTGGCGCCGCTGTCGACCAGATAGCCGCCGTAGGAATTCACCTGGATCACCCCGCCGTGCTCGGCCAGCACCTTCAGTCGCGCGTCGTCGATATTGCGCGGATGGTTAAACACCGCACGCGCGCCGCTGTGCGAGAGCACGATCGGCACCGGCGACAGTGCGATCAACTGGTCGAACACCGCATCGGAGGCATGCGATTGATCGATCACGATGCCCAGCGCCTGGGCCTGTTGCACCAGTTGCTTGCCGGCCGGGCTCAGGCCCTTCCACTCCGGCCCCTTGGGATCGGTGGCCGAGTCGGCGAACTCGTTGTTGAGAAAATGAACGGTGCTCATCAGGCGCAGGCCCTGCGCGTAATAGAAGCGCAGCAGCGTGGGGTCGGCCACCAGCGGGCTGGCGTTTTCCATGCTGATGTACACCACGCGCTTGCGATCGGCCTTGATGCGCGCGGCATCGGCGGGCGTGGTGGCGAAGGCGAAGCGCTGTGGTTGCGCGGCCAGCAGCGTGTGGATCTTCAACAGCCGCTGCAGACCGGCATCGCGATCGTCCAGGTGCGCGGCGGCACTGCGATTGCCCTGCGCGGTGTAGACCGCCCAGAAGCCGCCATCCAGCGCGCCTTCGACCATGCGCGGGTAGTCCACCTGCGACAGCCGGTTGCCGGCATGCGCCTGCAACACGTCGAAGTCGGGGCGCTCCAGATTGGCCGGCGTGTCCAGATGCGAATCCAGCGTGACCAGGCGCTGTTGCAGCGCCGTGGCGCGCGCTAGCTCGGCCTTGGAAAACTCCAGCGCGTGGCCGGGTGCGGCCACGGCCAGACTGAGCAGGATGGCGGTGCACAGGCGATGCAGGGTCATGGCAGCTCGCAGAAGATGGGGGTGCATCGATCATAGCTGCGCTTGCCTCAGCCGCTGCACGATCACTGGCTGTCGTGGCGCGTGGCCGCAGACATTGCTGCCCGCGACCACGCGCCAGTGCTCACTTGCGTTCGAAGAACTCGTGGTAGGCCTTGGATTTTCCTTCCGGCGACTTGCCCACGCCATTGCGGATCAGCGTCTTGCCGTCTGCGGAAAACGTCCAGAACTCGCCGACGATCACGTCGTCGTCCTTCATCTTGAGGATCTGGTAGGTGTCGGCGCCGGTCTTGCTCACCGCGATCTGGTTGAAGCGCGCCTGCTCGTTGAGCGGGCTGGGTTTGCCATCCAGCGTGGTGACGTAATCGACCTTGTACGGGGTCTGCGGCCGGGTAGTGTTGATGGAGTGGTATTCGATGCGGTTGTCGGAAAACTGCACGTTGATGGTCAGCCGCATGCCCTTGGGAAACTTGCCGTCGCTCCAGTTGGATTTGGATTCCACCAGGGTCCAGGCGCCGTCATGCGGATCGGCCGCAGACGCGGTGAACGTGGCGCTCAACGCCACGATGGCGAACAAGGCGGCGGTCGGAAAGGTGCGCATGGTCTGTGTCCTTGGATGCTGGGATGTCGGGCGGTGCTGTCGGGTAGCTGCTTGGAGTAGGGCGATCGTCGGAGGGTGATCGTCAGAAGTCGGTGCGCGATTCCAGGTGCTGTTCGACCTGCTCGCGGGTGGTCCACAAGGTGCGGAACTCGCCCCTGGACAGCAGCTGCAGCTGGTCGTTGATATGCGCCGAGCCGGGCTGGCTGGCATTGCCATAACTCATCAGGCCCTTGGCCTTGATCGGGGTGGAAAATTCCACCAGCGAGACCCAGGTTTCGCCGTGCTGCGGCAGGCGTTGGCCATCGGCATTGGGCGGGTTCCAGGTGATCACGTCGAACGCGCCGAGATTGCCGAAACCGCCGCGGCCGGGCACATCGACATCGCCCAGATGGAAGCGCGACACCTTGCCGTACGGGCGGTCGATGGCGCCATAGGCCTGCCTGGTGCTGGCAACGGCCTGCTTGAGCTGACGCAGCGCCAGCGCCGGGTCCTTCAGGCCGCTGGGCGTGGTCAGCGGAGCGTCCAGCGACCACGGCGTGGCATAACCTGCCTGCGAGAGGTAGCGCGCATCGCCGGTGAACAAGCGCGCCCATTCCTCGAACAGCAACGCGCCGCGGCTGTCGGCTTCGAAGTGACGGTCCCAGGCCTTGAGCACCTTGACCGCAGCGAGGATGTCCGGATCGGTGCTGTCTGCGGCGGCAGCGTACAGCTGCGGCAATGTGCGATCGGCCGCCAGCGCCTGCGCGGTGCGCTTGAGCGCCACCAACTGGTCGAAGTCGATGCTGTCGTGCTCGGCCAGCATCTTGACCGAGTTCTGCGCGCGCAGCGACATCGGCCCCGTCGGTGCGACATAGGCCGGGAATTTTTTTGGGTCAAGCACGCGCGGCCAACTGGCCAGCCACGGCGGGTCGTTGGTGTTCTGCACGAAACCGCCGGCCGGGTTGATCACCTTGGGTAGCTCGTCGTAGCTGTGCACATCGCGCCACAGGGTGGACGCGGTATCGCCCGGCACCAGCCCGCTCCAGTACTTCAGATCGCCCTGCGCATGCTTGGGCAGGATGCCGTTGTCCAGGAACAGCACGTTGCCGGCGTTGTCGGCATAGACGATGTTGAACATCGGCACCTGCAGTTGCTTGAGCGCGCGCTGGAACTGCGCAAAGTCCTGCGCCTTGCCCATGTCCCAGTACTGCTTGAGCATGTCGGGGCGATCCAGGCCGGCCACACGCAGCGCCACGGTGCTGCCGTCGTAACGCTGGAACACCGGGCCGTGCACCGACTGCCGCACCTGCAAGGTCTGTTCTTTCAGCGCGCCATCGGCCTGGCGGATCTTCAGCGTTTTGGTTTCCCGCTTGAACGGCAGCACTTTGCCGTCCAGCAGATAGCCCTCGCCCGACAACGTGAGTTTGTAGGTGGTCTGTCCCAGCAGCGTGTTCACCGTATTGGTGAAACCCAGTTGCTTGTTGAAGCCGAAGCGCAGGATCGGCAGGCCCACCTGGGTGGCGCCATACAGATCCACGCCCGGTCCGTTGAGATGCGCTTCGTAATAGGTGAAAAAGCCGCTGCCCCAGGGCAGATGCGGATTGGCCAGCAGCATGGCGTGGCCGTCGCGGGTCTTGCTCGGCATCAGCGCCCAGGCGTTGGAGCCGTCGCGGGCCTGGCCGTCCTTGGGTGGCTCGCCCAGCACCTTGGCCGGCGAGGCGATGTAGACGTAATTCATCAGCCGGTGCGCGTGCGCCACCACGTCCACGCCGGTGATCGGCAGTACCACCTTGACCTCTGCGTCCAGGGCCTGCGGGTGTGCGGCCGCGTAGTCGTTGATGCCTTGCGCGAATGCGTCCAGGTCGGCCCGAAAGCCCGGGGTCTGTTGTCGGTACCACTGCTGCGCGCGTGGGTAGACATCGTTGCTGGTCAGCCAGCGATCCTGTTCGGCGTACTTCTCGCCCCAGTATTCGGCGGCGCGGCCGCGTGCTTCGCCATAGAGATGCAGCAACAGATTGCCGTGGCTATGGGTCTGCGCCCAACCGAAGCCGTAGAAGGTGCCGGCTTCGGTCCTGGCATAGATATGCGGCACGCCGTAGCGGTCCCACAGGATTTCGCCGCTGTCCTTGCCGGCGCCGGTCGCCTGCGGGGCGCAGAACAATGCGATCAACAGCCCTGCGCAGAGGGAAGCGCTGCGCGCCTGCGCCCGCATCGAAGAAAGTCGCGGCACTGGATCACTCCTCAAAAGGTGTAGGTCAACTTGGTGTAATAGGACCCGCCGGTGAAGCCGTACGGCACGCTGGTGACGTAGAAACCGCTGCCGGTGCTGGCGACCGCCCCGATGTTCTTCGGGTATTGGTTGAACAGGTTGTTGGCGCCCAGCGTCCAGGTGATGCGCCCGGACAGTGCGTAGGACGCTTCCAGATCGGTGATCCATTTGGCCGGCACGTGCTCGTCGTTGGCCGGGTTGTTCTCCAGCACATCGAAACTGCCGAAGCGGTTGACGCGCACGTTGAGTGCGAAGTCGCCGATCACCCAGTTGCCGCCCAGCAACACCTTGCTGCGCGGGGTGCGCGACAGATAGCCGCGCGAGGCACGGTCGAACAGTTCGTAGCCGGCGCCCAGCGAGTCCAGTGCGGCCGGGTTGTCGGCGATGCGGGTGATCTCGGTGGTGTTGTAGTTGTAGCCCAGGTTCCAGTTGACCCGGCCCCAGTCGCCGGCCTCCATGCGCCAGGTCGCCACCACGTCCACGCCTTCGGTGCGGGTATCGATGGCGTTGGTGAAGTACTGCGCGCTGTCGACCCCGGACACGCCGGCGCGGGTGAGCAGGTCGGTGATCGCCGCACCGGTGATGTAGCCGGTCATGCCGATGCGGTCGTCCAGATCGATGCGGTAGGCATCCACGGTGAGGCTGAGCGCGCGCGAGGGGTTGTAGGTGAAGCCGATGCTGGCATTGGTGGATTCTTCCGGCTTCAGCGGTTCGGCGCCCAATGCCAGCGCGGCGGGGGAATCCACCGGCAGCGTCTTGGCCAGGAACAGTTCGCGATCGCCGTTGTCCAGCGTGCGCCAGCTGCTGTTGGTGGCCGCGTACAAGGCCTGCGCCAACGCGGGCGCGCGGAAGCCGGTGCTGGCCGCGCCACGCAGCGCGAAGGTGGGGGTGATGGCCCAGCGCGCGGTGAACTTGCCCACCGCGGTGTCGCCGGCCGAATCGTCGAAGCGCTCGTAGCGCCCGGCCAGGCCCAGCGACACGCTGTCGGCCACGTCCCAGGTCAGGTCGACATAGGCCGCGCCGCTGGTGCGATCCAGGCTGCCGGCCTCGTCGGGCTGGAAGGTGATCGCGCCCTGCGCGCCCGGCGGCGGTGCCTGCCCGGCACGCGGATGGCTAGCCGGAAACACGTAGTCACCGGCCGCATACGCCGCCTGCTCGCCGGCCTGGATCTGGTATTTCTCGTAGCGGTATTGCACGCCCAGCGACACCTGCAGCGGGCGCTCGGCCAGTTGCAGGCCGCGGGTGATGTCCAGGCTGGTGGCCCAGTCGGTGGAGGTCAGCTGGCCCAGATAGAACGCGGTGGGGCTGGTCGGTCCCAGGCTGGCGTTGAGCGTGTGCAGGCCGTCGCGTTCGGAGGCGTTGCGGCCGTAGCTGGTGGCCAGGTCCCAGTCCCACTCGCCCCACAGGCCCTTGATGCCGGCAGTGAACTCGTAATCGGTCTCGTCGATGCGCAGGCGCGGGCTGTAACCGTCCGGATAAATCTCTTGCAGCGTGTTGTTGGCGTTGGGATTGCGGAACGACCATTCCAGATCGCTCAGGCGGCGGCTGTAGGTCGCGTAGGAATAGCCACGCAGGTCGCCGCCCAGGCCGAGTTCGGCGTTATAGGACAGGTTAGCGCCCTTCTGCCAGGGCTGGCCGAAGTTGCGCGTGATCAGGCGGTCGGCGGTGGCCTCGCGCGGGTCCGGCTGGCCGTTGACCGGGTAGTACAGCCGGTAATCGTCGGCCACCGGCACTGCGCGATTGGAGGTCTGCTGATACCTGGCGTCGGCGGCCAGATAGACGAAGCCGTCGCTGCCCAGTGCCAGGCCCTTGCCGATGCTGGCGCTGCTGCTGTCGCCATCGGCGCGGTCGATGTTCTGGCCCCACAGGATGTCGGCCTTGCCACCCTCGGCATCGGATTTGAGAAGGATGTTGATGACGCCCGCGATCGCATCCGAACCGTATTGCGCGGCCGCGCCATCGCGCAGCACCTCGATGTGGTCCACCGCCGAGACCGGGATCAGGCTCATGTCCACCGGCACCGAGCCGCGCCCGACGATGCCGGCGATGTTGATGCTGGCAGTGCGATGGCGGCGCTTGCCGTTGACCAGCACCAGGGTGTGATCCGGATTGAGCCCGCGCAGCCCGCCGGTGGCGATCACATACGAGGTGCCGTTGCCGGATTTGGCTGGCGCATTGAACGAGGGCACCAGATCGTTGAGTGCCGCCAGCAGGCCCGGGCGACCGGTCTTTTCCAGTTCCGCCGCGCCGATCACATCAATCGGGGTGGGACTTTCGGTGACGGTGCGCTGCACGCCGCGCGCGCCGGTGACCACCACCGCATCCAGATTGCCGACGGCGGCATCTGCGGGTGGCGTGGACGCTGGTGGCGTGGGCGCGGATGCGTCCACCTGCGCATACCCCGTCCCCGGATGGCCGTGGAGCGCGGCCGTCAGCGGCTGCGCCGAGGCCAGCGTGATGCGCTCGCCATCGTCTTCGACCACGCTCAATCCGGTGCCGGCCAGCAACTGCCGCAAGGCCACGCGCGATTCCAGCGTGCCCTGCACGGCCGGCGTGCGTACCTGCTGCAGGTATTCGCCGGGTGCCACGATCTGCACCCCGGCCTGCCGCGCAAACTCCGGCAACGCCACCACCGCATTGCTCTCGGGGAGCGAGAAGGTGCGCCCCTGCGCTGACGCTGCCACCGCATGTCCCGCTGCCATCATCGCCACGGCGGTGCCGATGGCCTTGCTCAAACGCCTGCTTGCTGCCTGCATCACTGCTCTCCGCTGGCGCGCGTGCGCCGCTGTCCGGTCGTTGTCACCGTTGCTGTGTGGCCCCCTGTCTGTTGGATGCGTGGCCGCCGCTTTTCCGCCATCGACATCGCTGGTGGTGACGTGCAGCGCTGCACCTCACTGCGCGAGTGCGCCGCGCAGGTGGATGCCGCCACGGGTGTGTTCGATCTGCAGGCCCATGCTCAGCGCAACGGAGCGTGCAAAGCCTTCCGGATCGTTGGCCGAGTACAGGCCGACCACGGTGCGCCGTGCCACCGCGGGGTCGTCGATCAGGATGCGCATGTCGTTGTAGCGGGCGAATTCGGCAGCGGCCTGCGCCAAGGTGTCGCCGTCGAAGGCGATCATGCCCTCGCGCCAGACCAGCAATTGCTGCACGCGCCGTGCTGGCAGCGGCTGCACCTGCACCGCCCGCGTCGGGCTGACCATGGCCAGCATGTTGGCTGTCACCCGCTGCGGTGCGCGCTGGTCGGCTTCCACGTCGACGGTGCCTTCGCGCACGACGACCTTGACGGCATCGTCCTGCCGCCGGCGCACGCTGAAACTGGTGCCCACCGCGCGCACTTCCGCACCGGCCGCCATCACCACGAACGGGCGATGACGGTCCTTGGCCACATCGAACAAGGCTTCACCGCGCAGCAACTGGACCTGGCGACGGGCGGCGCTGAACTCCACCACCACTTCCGAGCCGGAGTTCAGCGTCACCGCCGAGCCGTCTGCCAACGGCAGGCGCAATACCTCGCCGATGCGGGTGAGGTGATGGCCGCTGCCGGGCGCGCGGTGGTCGGGCACGGCCTGCTGCAGTGCCAGCATGCCGGTGGCCGCAGCGACCACACAGGCGGCCAGTGCGGCCAGCCACCTGCCGCGTCGATGCGTGCGCCGTGAACGCGTCGCTTCCGCGCCAAAGCCCTGCCCCAACGCACGCGCGCGATCGAAATGCAGGTGCACCGCGTGCGCACGTGCATAGGCACCGCGATGGCGCACGTCTTCGGCCAGCCAGCGGTCGCGCTGCATGCGCTCGGCCGGCGTGAGCCGGTCGCCGTCCTCGCGGCCCACCCAGGCGGCGGCAATGTCGTCGATGCTGCGCATGCTCAGCTGCCGCGCTGCGGATCGGCCAGGCGCGTGGCCGGCGCGGCCTGGCCGGCAGTCGGTGCGGGTGCGGGGGTGCGGCCCATCCGCGCCATCAGCAGCCGCAATCCCTTCACGATGTGTTTTTCCACGGTGTTCTCGCTGATTCCGAGCCGCGCGGCGATCTCGCGCTGCGACAGGCCATCGACCTTGCGCAGCAGAAACACTTGGCGGCATTTGTCCGGCAGTGCCGCCAGCGCTTCGCCGATGCGGCGCAGCTCCTGACCGGCAATGGCGTGGCGCTCGGGTGAACGCTCGTCCTGTGTGATGTCCAGGCGCTCGATTTCCGCCACGCTTTCGATCGAAACAATTCTGGCGCGCCGCACCTGCTGCAGCAGCACCGACTGCGCGGCGGTGAATAGATAGGCGCGCGGGTTGGCGATATGGCCCACCTCGCCCAACCCGGCGAGGATGGCGTAGGTCTCCTGGATGACATCGTCGCAATCGACGTTGCCGGGGGCGTGCTTGCGCAGCCAGCGCCGCAGCGCCGGCTCGTGCGGTAGGATCTGCGTCGCCAACCAGGCGGCGCGCTGGGAATCGATGGCCGGCATCTAGGACGCGGCCGCTGACGTGCCCGCACGTCGAAGTGAGGAAGTCATTGCGTTCTCCGGGGGGTTCGAGCGAATGACCTGCTCTTCAAAGGCACGATGCGTCAGCGACGCAACTCCGCCATGCCCTGTGACGGGTGGTTCGCTGCGATGGCACTACCCGCGCAGCGCGCGCTGCAGGTCACCAGCGTGGGCAGCGTTTGGTGACTTTCGCCGACCAGGCCGATCACATCGCGACGCGGCCGCGGGGGGCCGATCCGGCGCACCTCCAGCCGGCCGCGCACTCCGTCGATGCCCGACAACGCAGCTTCCAGCAACCCAGCCATGGCGACAGAAGAAGCGTCGGCCGGCCTGCTTGGGATCTTCGAAGTCGTGCTCCAGCAACAGCAGAATCGGTTTGGCGCTGGACAGCGCGGAGGTGGACACATCGGACATGGCGGTGGCGTCCTCGCTGCGTGGAAGCATCGATCGCGATCGCTGCGGGTGTGTCCAGCCTGGTGACCGCCGCCGCGCAGATCGCGGCAGACATCGACAATGTCCGCTCAGATGCGGCCAACGAAATGGCCGTTGGCAATGACCTGACTGCTTTGGGTTATGCAGGCGCGCCACGCACCAGGGCGCGCTGCCACGCGGATGGCCACGCCATGGCGATGGGCGGCACCGTGCAGGGCAATGCGGTACCTGGCGGTCTGACTGGATGGCATCCGGGCGCAACGATCGGCGCCGATGCGCAGGCCAATACCGTCTTCATGAGGCCGGGCGCGTTCGCTGCGGTCAACATTGCCGGCGCCACGCAGGTGTGTGGCGATGTCGAATTGCGCGAAGGCACCACGCCCACCCAAGGCATGTTCTACGGCTACGCCGATGGCGCGGCGATGCGTAATTTCGAGTTCGGTGCCGATCTGCGCCAGGCCGTGCTGGAGATCACCGCGCGCCCGGTGGCTTGGTGATCGGTTGCCGCTGCAGCTGGAACCCACCGCAGGTCATCGCCTGATGTGACCGATACGCGCAGGCCGCATATGGCCTGCGACACGCGGTATGTCGCGCGGCTGGCAGAAGCGATCAGACGTTCAAAATGGGGCTGCTCACAGCGCTCAGCATGCAAGCGATTTGATCTGGCTTGGGCGCAATCCATCGCACGCGCCCGATCGGCGCGCAGTGGTATTGCGGGTCGTTCAATCGCCCAGTTCGGCCAGGCGCGCGCGCACGCTCTCGACATCGACGTGCTCGCGCACGTGCAGCCACTGCCGCGCCCATACCGAGCGCAGCACGATCCAGGCACCGAGCACGCCCAGGCAGGTCGAACCCAGCGCCAGCAGCAACGGATGCAACGGCGAACCGTTGCCGGTCTGGAACAGGTACATGAAGGCGCCGGCGAACAGCAGCCACACGCCGAACACCGGCCAGTTGCTGGCCAGCAGACTGGCATGGGGCCGCTCGATCTCGCGCAGCAGCCGGCTCAGCGCCTTGCGTTCCTCATCGTCCGCTGTCATCGACTGGCCGCTCCAGGGGTTGATCGCCGCGCTAGATCACGCGGCAGAAAACAGCCTTCAGATAGCGCGATTCCTGCACGTGCGCCATGAACGGGTGGTCCGGGCCGGCACCGGCCACCTTCAGGATCTGGATGGTGCGCCCGGAGAAATACGAGGCGCGCCGCAGCATGTCCAGAAACTCCTGCTCGGCCACCAGCCCGGTGCACGAGAAGGTGGCGAACAGGCCACCGGGCTTGACCACGCCCAGCGCCAGCTTGTTCATGTCCAGGTACTTCTTCAGCGCCGGAATCACCTGCTCGCGGTCGCGGGTCATCTTGGCCGGGTCCAGGATCACCACATCGAACTGCTCGCCGCGGTTGGAGGCATCGCGCAGCCAGGGGAAGATGTCGGCCTGCACGAACTTCGGCCGCACATTGTTGAGCTTGGCGTTGCCCTTGGCGATGGCGATCACGTCCTCGTCGATGTCCACACCCAGCACCTCGGACGCGCCGCGCGCAGCCGCATACACCGCAAAGCCGCCGGTGTTGCAGCACAGGTCCAGCACGCTCTTGCCTTCGACCTGCTCGCTCAGCCACTGGCGGTTCTCGCGCTGGTCGGCGAAGAAGCCGGTCTTGTGCGCACCGGCCGGGTCGGCGCGGAACTTGATGCCGTACTCGGTGATCACCGACGCTTCGGTGGTGGTGTTGCCGTGGAAATCGAAGCTTTCCTGCTTCTGCACGTGTTCGTCGGCAAAGCTGTGGAAGCGGCAGCCCGGGAACTGCTCGCGCAGCGCCTCGTAGATCCATTCGCGGTGGCGGAACATGCCGGCGGCGAAGAACTCCACCACCACCAGGTCGCCATAGCGGTCCACCACCAGGCCGGACAGGCCGTCGCCTTCGCTGTGCACCACGCGCCAGGCATCGGACACCGCGTCGAGTTTGAGCCAGTCGCGGCGCAGGCTCACTGCCGCGGCGATCTTGCGCGAGAACCAGCCCGCATCCACCGGCACCGCCTGGTCGGTCTCCAGGATGCGCACGGCGATGCGCGAATGGCCGTTGTAGAAGCCGCGGCCGACCCACTCCCCGTCCACGCCGACCACATCGACGATGGTGCCGGGTTTGGGCTTGGCGGCGGGCTTTTCCACCAGCTTCTGGAAGATCCACGGGTGGCTGGAGCGCCACGCATTCTTGAGTCGGACGACGGGGACAGGAGTATTCATCCGCCCATTGTATCCGGCTGGATTGACGTGCCTGCCCCGGGCACGCAGAATCGGCTGCAGAAGGGGAGTAGCTCCCAGCGTTGTCGCCGTCATGACGAGCCCTGCCATCAGGCGCTCCGGTGCAACGGCAACCGGCCCGGCCGGTTGTGAGCGAGACCTTCGCCGCGCAGGCGAAGGTCCGTCACCCGGAATCCACGATTTCCGTGTCACAAGGCCTCAGCCCACCGGCTGTCCAGGTCGTTTCACTTTCGGGATTCTTTTATGCAAACCATTGGCAATGTCTGGTTATGGGGCGGCTTCGCGATCGTGGTGATCGTGGCGCTGTTGGTCGATCTGGTGCTGATGCGCCACGGCGGTGCCCACAAGGTCACCTTCAAGGAAGCCACCTGGTGGAGCATCGGCTGGGTGCTGCTGGCGCTGGCCTTCAACGCCGGCCTGTGGTGGTACCTGCAGGGCAGCATGGGCGATGCGGCGGCCGACCGCATCGGGCTGGAGTTCCTGACCGGCTATCTGGTCGAGAAATCGCTGGCGGTCGACAACATCTTCGTGTTCCTGATGGTGATGACCTACTTCGGCGTGCCCGAGGAGCAGCGCCAGCGCGTGCTGATCATCGGCGTGCTGGGTGCCATCGTGCTGCGCGCGATCATGATCTTCGCCGGTTCGGTGCTGCTGACCAAGTTCCATTGGCTGCTGTACGTGTTCGGCGCCTTCCTGCTGCTGACCGGCATCAAGATGTGGTTCTCCGCCGGCAAGGAGCCGGACCTGGAAGCCAACCCGGTGCTGCGCTGGATGCGCGGCCATCTGCGCCTGAGCCCGCAATACCACGGCCATGCGCTGAGCGTGATCAAGGACGGCAAGCGCTGGTTCACCCCGCTGTTCGTGGTGCTGATCCTGATTGCGGTGATCGATGTGATCTTCGCGGTGGACAGCATCCCGGCGATCTTTGCGATCACCACCGACCCGTTCATCGTGCTGACCTCCAACGTGTTCGCGGTGCTGGGCCTGCGCGCGATGTTCTTCCTGCTGGCCGGCATGGCCGACCGCTTCCACCTGCTGCCGTACGGCCTGGCGGTGATCCTGGTGTTCATCGGCACCAAGATGATGATCATCGATCTGTACAAGATCCCGGTGCTGGTCTCGCTGGCGGTGGTGATCGTGATCCTGGTCTTCACCATCGTGCTGAGCCTGCTGCGGCCGCCCAAACCGGCTCGGCACTGAGGGGCTGGGAGTCGGGAATCGGGATTAGGGAATCGGGAACGGCAGCGCCGCGTGCGCTGCTCGCATCCAAGCGCACCGACCAATTCGACGAGTCCTTGCCTGCTCACCGTCGCGGGACCTTACGCGGCATGGATGCCGCGTAAGCGCCTACAGGGACGTACTTGCGGCGTGGCCCGCGAGGGTGGGCGGGCAAGGGCCCTGCGGCCAATCGGTGTCGCGCCTCAGCGACCTGAGTGATGCCACGCGAGACGCTGCGCCAATCAGCGGTGGCGGAGCTGGATTATCCCGTCGTCGGGCCTGCTTATCCCGCGCCGGACAGGCTTGTAAAACATCCGCGCGACGCCATCCGTGAAGGCATGACACCGCATCCTGTTGCCGCCGACGCCACCTCGCAAGATCGCCTGGATCGTTCCCGGGTCTTGCGTGCCTTCAACTTCAGCCTGGCCGCCGTGCTGCTGCTGGTGGCGGTGTTCACCGCCCAGGGCATGTTCGACTGGCGCGCCTGGGCGGTGGCACCGCTGCAGGCCGACGGCCTGCTCGGCATCCTCACCGCGCCGCTGCTGCACGGCTCGCTCGCGCATCTGGGCGCCAACGCCGCCGCGCTGCTGATCCTGGGCACACTGGCCGGCAGCGTGTATCCGCGTGCCACCGCCCTGGCGCTGCCGTTGCTGTGGCTGGGCTCGGGGCTGGGCGCGTGGTTGCTGGGCGAGCCCGGTAGCCGGCATCTGGGCGCCAGCGGCGTGACCCACGGGCTGATGTTCCTGGTGTTCGTGCTGGGCCTGCTGCGCCGCGACCGCCCGGCGATTGCCACCAGCATGATCGCCTTCCTGTTCTACGGCGGCATGTTGCTGACCATCCTGCCGCACGAGGCCGGCGTGTCCTGGCAATCGCATCTGGGCGGCGCGGTGGCCGGCCTGATCGCCGCGCTGCTGCTGCGCCTGCGCGACCCGCAGCAGGCCAGGCCGCGATACAGCTGGGAAGACGAGGACGAAGACGCCGCCTGGGAGATCAGCAACGCCGAACGCGACGTGCTGGAACCGCCGCCGCCACGCCAGGTGCCGGTGCTGTGGCAGCGCCAGGAAGACGGCTCGCAGAACGTGGTGCTGCACTTCCCGCCACGCGAACGGCCACCTGGGACGTAGGAGCGCGCTTGCGCGCGATGGAGCGTTATCGGGAACGCCCCATCGCGCGCCAGCGCGCTCCTACAGACCGCATATGCCTCCAACGGTTAACGCGTTGCACGCTCGCTCAACGCACGCCGTGCCAGGCCCGGATCGTCGGCAAAGAACGCATCGATACCGGCATCCAGATAGGCCTTCAACTCGACCAATGCACCGGCCTCGTTACGCTCGGTCACCGCAGCACTGCTGCGGTTGTTGGCGGCCAGGAAATAATTCTCCGGGCGGAAGGTATACGGCTGCACCTGCAGTCCTGCCGCATGCGCGTCGTGCACCAGGCTGGTCGGCGTGCCCAGGCGCTGCTGCGCATCCAGCGGAATGATGCTGCGGATGTCCGGGCCGATGGCATCGGCATAGCTGGCGACCTGTTTCAGCCCCTCGGGCGTGATCATCTGCGCGTAGGTGCGTGGCGCGTTGCCTACGGCCGCATCGGGCAGCGCCATCTGCGCGCCGCCCAACAGCTGCAGCAAACGGATATTGCTACTGCGCCCGATCTTGCCGCGCAGCTCACGCAGGTTGCCAGTCTCGAACGACTGGATCACCACAGGCGCGGTCTGCGTGTAGGCATGCGCACGCAGGCTCGCCAGCACCTTGTCTTCCATCGCCAGATTCAGCCCGCTGAAATAGCTCGGGTGCTTGATCTCCGGAATCAGCCCGATCGTGCGCCCGGTCGCTGCTGATTCGGCCGCGACAAAATCGATGATCTCGTCGAAGGTGACGATCTGAAACTGCCCATCCCAACGCGTGCCGCGCAACTGCGGCAACCGCTCGCGCGCGCGCAAGGTCTTCAATTCGGCAAGAGTGAAGTCTTCGGTGAACCAGCCTTCCATCGCCTGGCCATCGATGGTCTTGCGGGTCTTGCGCGCGGCGAACTCCGGGTGGCTGGCCACATCGGTGGTGCCGCCGATCTCGTTCTCATGACGCGCCACCAGCACACCATCCTTGGTGGACACCAGGTCCGGCTCGACAAAATCGGCGCCATCGACAATCGCCTTGGCATACGAGGCCAAGGTGTGTTCCGGGCGCAACGCGCTGGCGCCACGGTGCGCAAAGATCTGCACCGTCTTCGCCAACGGCGCCTCTGCCAATGCGGGCCCGCTCATGCCGACCATCATCGCCCCCAACACCAACGCACGGTGGAACTGCATCATGCCTTTCTCCAACAAAAAAGCAGCCATCAACACCACCGCGTCATCGCCAGGCGAGCGCGGCCGATGAGCGAGGCGGGATGCACGACCTTGCATCCCGCACCTCCACATCGTCGCACCCGCCCGACAATCACCCGCCAGATCTTGCCAGCCACTCTAAAACCATCCACATCGATCGCCACCGGAAATCAGTCAGCAGCCACAAGACCCGCTGTTACCAATCCCCAATCCCGACTCCGCAATCCCTAACTCAGAACTTCGCATCCAAGGTCAAAAACACCTGCCGCGGCGCGCTGGCATGGAATGCCAGCTGACGGCCATTCGGATCGCTGTTGGCGAACGCGGTGAGGTTGGACGCATAGCGCTTGTCAGTGAGGTTGGTCACGTTGAGCGAGAGCTTGAGCCCCTGCAGCACGCCGGCCTGGCCGAAGTCGTACCCGGCGCCCGCATCGAACGAGGTGTAACCGCCGAAGCCCTGGTCGTTGGTATAGGTGTAGTAGCGCTGGCCGGTGTACTTGCCGCGCAGGTTGATGTTCCAGTTGGCGTAGTTGAAGGCGATTTCGCTGGCAAACATGCGCTTGGGCGTATCCACCGTGGTCTTGCCGGCAGTCGGAATGATCACCCCGTTCTGCACGTAGTTGTCGTCGTAGGTCGAGCGGTTGATCGAGGCCGAGTTGTACCACTGCAGGTAGCTGGTCGGCTTCCAGATCACGGTCAGTTCGCCGCCGCGGCTGCTCACCGAGCCCACGTTGAAGAAGCGCGTGGTGCAAGCCGGCGTGGTGCCCTGCTGGATGCTGGCGCAGGGATTGAGCGAGAGCAGGCGGTTGTCGAAGGTCACGTCGTAACCCACCAGCGAGGCTTCGAAGCGGTCACGCACGAAGCGGTAACCGGCTTCCACGGTGCGCGACTTCTCCGGCTCCAGTGCGCCGACACTGGCATCGAAGGAGGCCTGCGTCACCAGCAACGGACCACCGGCGCCGCCGCCCTGGAACGCGGCGATGTTTTCCGCGTACGAGGCGAACACTTCCTGCCCGTCTGCGATGCGATAGCCCAGACCGACCTGCGGCAGCACTGACTCGCTGGCCTTGATCGAGCCGGTCGCCACCGGCGCTTCCACCGCCAGCCCCGGCGTTTCGCGTGCGGTCATTTCGGTGCTCGGGCTCTTGATACCCAGATCCACGCTCAGGCGCTCGTCGAGGAACTTGAAGTTGCCCTGCACATAGAACTGCCGCGTGGTGATGATGTAGTTCTGCGAGAACAGCCGGCGATCGGGATCCTGCAGGAACTTGTCATCGCTGACCGGCCCGTCGATCCAGTAGAAATTGCGCTCCACATCGTGGTGATTGCGCTCATACCACAGCCCGGCTTCGAGATGATGCGGGCCCAGGTTCCAGCCGAGCGAGGCGATGCCGCCGGTGCGGTTGATCCAGTAATTGGTGCTGCGGATGGAGATCGGCAATGCCTGCGGCGTGCCCGGGTTGGACGCCTGGCCCGGCGACCACCAGTGGCCCTGACCCTTGTTTTCGTGGTGGTAGACCTGGGTGTGCAGGCTGATCGCATCGTTGGGCTGGAAGTCGCCGGCCACATAGAACAGATCGTCGTCGCGCAATGCGCGGCTCTGGTAATAGGCATCGTCGACATTGTCCACGCCGCCGCTGAAGCCGCAGCGCGCCGCATTGCGCGTGGCCGGTGCGCAGTAAGCCGCGGCCAACGCACGGTTCCAGTCCGGTGCATACAGGTTCCAGTCCCAGCCCAGGCCACGCGCCATGCCGCTCTTGGACAGATACGAATAATCGGCCTGCGAGGTCCGCGAGGTGTCGGCGAACGCGGTCAGCTTGCCGCCATCGAACTGGTACACGCCCTTGGCATTGAACTGGCGCGTGGTGGTCGGCGACTCCGGGCGCGCCCACATGTCGGCTTCGGCATTGATGCCGGACAGATACGCCGAAAACCCGTTGTAGTCGCCGGTGTCCACGCGCAGGAAGGTGCGGCGATTGGCATCGGAGCCCACCGTCTGCGACAGCTGCCCGCCGAACACGCTGGACGGATCGGCCGAGTAGTACTGGATGGTGCCGCCCAGGTTGCTGGTGGACGCGGTGCCCAGTGCGCCGATACCCGAGGCCAGCTCCACGCCGCCGAAGTTTTCCGCAATCAGGGCGCGGCTGATATTGAGGCCGTTGTAGTTGCCGTAGGCGTTGTCTCCCAGCGGCAGGCCGTCGAGCGTATAACCCAGGCGCGTGCCGTTGAAGCCGCGCAGGCTGATCGTCTGCGACTCCTCGTTGGCGCCGAAGGCATCGTTGGATTGCACATTGACGCCCGGCATGCGGTTGAGCAGCTTCTGGATGCTGGTGCCCGGCGGCAACACCGGAATGTCCTGCTGGGTGATGCGCTGCACCTGACGCGTTTCGCCCTGGCCGATCACCGAGACCGCGTCGAGTTGCTGCACGGTCGTGCCGGTGTCGGCAGTCACCTCGGGATCGGCGGCATGGGCGGCCGGCGACAGCACGAGCGCGGTAAGGACGGCGGCACTTAACAGATGGGTCTTGGGCATGAGCGGCAGGGGGACGAGTCAAAAGATGACGGCAAGCGTGCGACAGCCGTCTTGCGCCGATGCGACCGGGACATGACAGTGCTGCGACAGCGGCTGCGCATTGCGCGCCGCAGCTGCGTTGCGCTGGCATGCAGATGTCATCTGCGCGTCGTAATCTGCGCCCTCATCCATCCGTGTTGTCCGAGGGTTGCTCCATGTCCGATCGCATTGCTCGCGCTTGTTCCCGGACGCTGACCAGCGTCGCCATCGCGGTGTTGGCGGTGGGATGCGGCAGTGCAAGCGCGCGCGACAAGGGGGCCCCGACGGGCTCGGTGATCGCCACCGATGCACATGGCTACCTGGAAAAAGCACAGGTGCCCGACAGCCTGCGGCTGGTACCGCCACCGCCACAGGACGGCAGCGCCGCGCTCGCCAACGATCAGGCCATCGCCACATCCATGCTCGCCCTGCGCGGCACACCGCGCTGGGACCTGGCCACGCAGGACGCTGCGCTGACGTTCCCGGCGGCCGCCAATCACTTCAGTTGCGCGCTCGGCATCCAGATCGACCAGGCGCACACCCCGCACCTGCTGCGCCTGCTCGAACGCAGCATGCGCGACGCCAGCACCAGCACCAGCGCAGCCAAGGCCCGTTACCAGCGGCCACGCCCGTTCATGCGCAACGACCAGCCGATGTGCACGCCCGACGACGACGCGGCGCTGCGCAAGAACGGCTCCTACCCCTCCGGCCACACCGCCATCGGCTGGAGCTGGGGCCTGATCCTGGCCGAGCTGGCACCCGCCCAGCGCGACGCCCTGCTCGCCCGCGGCCGCGCCTTCGGCGACAGCCGCCTGGTCTGCAACGTGCACTGGCAGAGCGATGTCCTGCAGGGCCGCATCATGGGCGCCGCCACCGTCGCCGCCCTGCACGACAACCCCGAGTTCCAGAAGGATCTAGCCGCTGCGCGCCGCGAGATCGACAAGGCACGTGCAAAGCAACCTCCCACCGCCGCGGCATCGCCAGCATGCGATGCCGAGAACGCGGCGTTGCAGACGGTGTTGCCGGGTGTGATGTGACGCGTTTTGCGGCGCAGTTGCGGACACTCGCTTTGAGTTTCGGTATCGGTATGTGACCCGCTGTACAAGCATTGCGCTTGTCGCCGTCCCTGATCCTTGATCCTTGATGCAGAACACCAACAGCCAGCGTCTGCATCGGCTCGTCATGCGTCGCGGCAGGTAAGCGGTCTACTTGCCGATACAAAAACTCGAAAAGATCTTGCCCAGCAATTCGTCGGCGCTCAGCTTGCCGGTGATCTCGCCGAGTGCTTCCTGTGCCAGGCGCAATTCTTCGGCGGCCAGTTCGAGTTGTTCGAAGCCCAGCTCCAGATCCGCTGCGTCTGCATGCTGTTCGGCGCGGCGCAATGCCTCGACATGCCGCGTGCGTGCGGAGAATTCGCCTTCCACGCTGTCCGCTCCGTCGCCCAGTGCGAGTTCGCGCAACCGGGCGTGCAACTGCTCCAGTCCCTGCCCGGTCACCGCCGAGACCGCGACCGCACCACGATCGAGCGCTGTGGCTTCGGCCAGCAGATCGCATTTGTTGTGGATCCACAGCTGACGCGGCACCGCATCGATGGCATCGCCGATCGCATCGCGCGCGGCTTGCGGGTCGCGTGCATCCAGTACCACCAGCGCCAGATCGGCGCGCTGCAACTCCGCACGCGCGCGACGCATGCCCTCGCGCTCGATCGCATCACCGCTCTCGCGCAGGCCGGCGGTGTCGACCAACGTGAGTTCGAAGCCATCGAGCTGGATGGCTTCCTGCAAGGTGTCGCGGGTGGTGCCGGCGACATCTGTGACGATGGCACGCTCGCTACCGGCCAATGCATTGAGCAACGAACTCTTGCCGGCATTGGGCGGGCCGATCAGCACCGCGTGCAGGCCGTCGCGCAGCTTGCGCCCGCGCTCGGCATCGCGCAGCAGTTGTGCCAGCAGTGCGCGCGCCTGCTGTAGCCCGTCGCGCACCTGCGCCCCGCCCAGGGTGTCGAGCGGCTCGTCGGCAAAGTCGATCGCCGCTTCCACATGGATGCGCAGCCGGGTGAGGCTGTCGCTGAGCGCATCGACACGTTGCGAAAACACACCGTCCAGCGATCTGCGCGCAGCACGTGCCGCGCGCAGATCGCCGGCGGCGATCAGGTCGGCGATGGCTTCGGCCTGCGCCAGATCGAGTTTGCCGTTGAGAAAGGCGCGCTCGCTGAACTCGCCCGCGCGTGCCTGCCGCGCACCCAGCGCAATGCAACGCGCCACCAACTGCCGCAACAGCACCGGGCTGCCGTGTCCCTGCAGCTCCACCACGTCTTCGCCGGTAAAGCTGCGCGGTGACTTGAACCACAGCGCGATGCCATCGTCGATGACCTCGCGCTGCCCATCGCGAAAGCGTGCGTACTGCGCCTGCCGTGGCTGCAACTGCGCAACGCCCAGCCCGGCGGCAATCTGCACCGCCTGCGGCCCGGACAGGCGCACGATCCCCACCCCACCGGCTCCGGCGGCACTGGCGATGGCAACGATGGTAGACGTGGAAGACGACATGGGCATTGCTCTGAGGTGGATTGAAGAAGACAAGCGCGGCGATGCAGCGACTGCGCGGCCGGCAGCGGCATCCTGCCGATGCCCGGGTCCCTGGTGTATCACGCCTCCATCGCGGCACGCGCTCTCGTGACGCCTGTTCGCAACGCTGCGTCAGCCGCCGTGAATCACAGCGATTGCAACTGCGTGCGAGCCTGCGCGGCGCCGCTGCCTTGCGGCTGCAATTCCAGGTAAGTGGAATAGGCCTTGCGCGCCTTGTCGCGATCGCCGGCTTTTGCGTAGGCATCGCCAAGATTGAGATAGGCCACCGCACGCGATGGATCGATTTTCAAGGTATTTTCCAGCCAGCGCGCCGATTCGGCAAAGCGTTCCTGGCGGTAGTACACAAAGCCCAGGTTGTTGGCGGCCAAGGCGAAATCCGGGCGCAGCTTCAAGGCTTCGGCAAACTGCTCGGCCGCTTCGGCGTAGCGTTTTTCCTTGTACAACTGCAGGCCGCGCTCGTTGGCCAGCTGCGCACGTTGGCGGTCGCTGCTCTTCACCGCGGTCGGCAAGACCAGCCTGGCTTCGCCGCCTTGCAGCGTCTTCACCGTCACCGGTGCAGCCGCCACTGCCGCGCCGCTGGTGGTGGCGGCAGGACGCGCCGCATCCACGCGTCCGTTGAGTGCGATCGCGTCGGCAGATAGCTGCGCGGTGCCGGCGGTCAGGAACTCTTCGCCGCTCGGTACCTGGAACACGAACTCGCCGCCCTGGGAGCCGGGCAGGCTGCCGAACGCCGGGGTCTGCGCCGACACTGCCGACACCGCCGGTGCGACATAGGCCGCCAGTTCGGTGCCGGTGATCAGGCCATCGCCATTGAGGTCGCCCTTGCCCGCCAGCGCCTGCAGCAGCACCCAGGTAAACACCGAATGCCCGTTCGGGCCGCTGTCGGCCACCTGCTGATCGGCACCGCCGGCAGTGAGCATCTGGCGGGCGATGCGTCGTGCGTTCTCGCGCAGGTAGGCGCCGGACGTCGGCCCGCCGCGCGTCAATCCCAGTCCGCTATAGCAGGCATCCATCACGAACAGCACATGCTTGGCCTGCAGGCTTTCGGCGATGTTCTGCAGGTCGCTCATCGCGATCGCATCGCTGGCCAGTTGCTGCGGATCCGAGTCGACCGGAATGATGTAGCCCAGGTCGCGCCCGGATGCCAGCCGGCGCGTGGCGCCATGCCCGGCGAAGAACACGAACACGCGGTCGTTGGTCTGCGCGCGTCCCTCACCGAGGCGATCGTGGAACGCCGCAAGAATATTGTTGCGCGTGGCCTGCCCGTTCTTGAGCACGATCACCTGCGAGGACGGAAACCCCAACGGGCCGGTCAAGGTGCTGGCGATGGCCTGCGCATCGTTGGCGGCATATTCGAGCTTGGGCCAGTGCGCGTAGTCGTCGATCCCGATCACGATCGCCCAGGAGTTGGCGTAGCCGGTGGTCACGGTTGCCTCGGCCGCCGCGCTGGGCGCGTGCGCCACCGAAAACTCGCGGCCATTCCAGCCGGCGAACTGGTAGCCATCGGCGATCAGGCGATCCAGGATCTGCGGCAGCGCCTTCACTGCACGGTCGTGAATGTCATGGAACAACACGATGCCGCGCTGCTCCTTGTTCACCTGGTCGAGCACGCGCTGCACGATCGACTCGGGTACCGGGTCGGCCCAGTCCATCGAGTCGATGTTCCACATGATCGACTTCAAGCCTGCCTCACCCAGCAGCTGCAAGCCTTCGGCATTGCGCGCCCCATACGGAAACCGGAACAACGGCGCACGCTTGTCGTCCACCGCGCGCAACAACGTGTCGGTATCCAGCACCTGGCTGCGCAACGCATCGCCGGTGGTCTTGGACAACTGCGCATGGGTCAGGCTGTGGTTGCCCACCGCATAACCCTCTTCCATCAGCGTGTGGCTGATCTTGGATAACGGCGCGAGTGTCGGCTTGCCCTGCGCGTCCAGGCTGCCCAGGTTGCGGCCCACTTCGAAGAACACGCCCGGCACGTCGTAGCGTTTGAGGATGGCCACGATCTCCTCGGTATAGGCTTTGTGCGGGCCGTCGTCGAAGGTCAGCACCACCGTCTTGGGCGGCAGGTCGCGGCCGAAGATCTCGCTGTCGCTATCGCGCGCGGAGAACGGGTACGGCTCCACCACGCCATGATCGCGCAGGATCTTTTCGCGCGTGTACAGGCTGCGCAGATGCGCCACGTAGTCGTCCCACTTCTCGCGCTTGGGCACGATCGCGCGGCTGCGATCGAAGCGGCTGAAAATCTGCGTCAGTTCCTTGTTGTAACTGCGCTCGATCTCGTCCAGCGCTTCCAGATCCTCGCCGATGCGCTGATGCAGCTTCACCGCCGGCAGTGCCGAATCGCGGCCAATGCGTGCGTGCAGGTCGCGCAACACTTCGGCAAACGCCAGGCGGTCGGCATCGTAGAGATCCGGTGCCGATTCGATCTCGTCCAGCACCGTGGCGATCGTTGCGAAGCGACGCGCTGCGTTCGACGTCAGCACCGTCTCGAATCGCGCAGCGATGCGTTCGCGCTGCTGGAGGTTTTCATGGAACAGCTGCTGCCCCACGCTGCTGGAGGTGGCGCGATCGCGTGGCGTCTGGGCATCCGCGTCGGCCAGCAACACGATGATGCGGCGATGCCGGTCCAGTTGCTCGCGCAGCTGCGCGATCAGTGCGCGTGCGTCGTCGCTGTCGGTTTCGGCTGGCGCACCAGCGGCGGCCGGCGCAGCGGTGCTGGCAGCAGGCGCTGCCTCGCCGGCGGTCTGCTTGCCGCAGCCGGCCATCGCCAGCATTCCGGCGCAACCGGCGCACAGCAACAGGCGATACAGCGGCGATGACATCACGACGGCGTCCTTGGCGATGAAGACAACAGGGCAGACAGCAACTGCGGCGACATGCAGAAAGCCCGCCTTGCGGCGGGCTCTGTGCAACTGCGCTTACTTGGCGTTGGCCTGGATGATCTTGCTCGGCTTCTCGCCGTGCTGGCGGATCATCCACCACTGGATCAGCAGACCCAGGCCGCCATTGACCACCCAATACAGCACCAGGCCGGCCGGCATGAAGGCCATCATGACGCCGAACACCAGCGGCATGAACTGCATCATCTTGGCCTGCATCGGGTCCATGCCCGGGGTCGGGGTCAGCTTCTGCGTGGCCCACATGATGGCGATGTTGAGCACCGGCAGGATGAAGTACGGATCGCGCGCGGTCAGATCCTGGATCCAGCCCAGCCACGGCGCCTGACGCAGTTCCACCGATTCCACCAGCACCCAGTACAGCGCAAAGAAGATCGGCATCTGGATCAGCAGCGGCAGGCAGCCGCCCATCGGGTTGATCTTTTCCTTCTTGAACAGCTCCATCGTCGCCTGCTGGTACTTGACGCGATCGTCGCCGTAACGCTCCTTCAGCTGCGCTAGGCGCGGCTGGAAGCGGCGCATCTTGGCACCGGACTTGTACTGCGCAGCCGACAGCGGATACAGCGCCAGACGCAGCAGCACCACCAGGCCAATGATGGACCAGCCCCAGTTGTGCAGGAAGCTGTGCAGATGGCTCAACACCCAGAACAGGCCCTGGCCGATGATGGCCATGATCGAGAAGCGGCTGTAGTCGACCACCCGGTCCAGCCCCTTCACGTCTTCCTTGGCGATCAGGCTGACCAGCTTCGGGCCCACCCACAGGCGCGCTTCGGTGGTCGCGGTCTGGCCCGGCGCCACGGTGAAGGCCGGTCCACGCAGTTCGGCCACGTCACGCGGGCCGTCCTGGTTCAGCACATACAGCGAGGCCTGGTCCTTCTGCGGAATCCACGCGGTAAAGAAGTGGTGCTGCAGCAGCGCCACCCAGCCGCCGGTGATCTGGCGATTGAGGCCACCGTCGTCCATGTAGTCCTTGAACGCGCGACGCTCGTAGCCTTCCTGCGGGCTGTACCAGGTCGCCCCGTTGAAGCTGAAGGAATCCGGGTTGGTCATGCCGCGGCTGAGGATGGTCGGCACCCGGCTCAGCTTGCGGAACACGTAGCCGTTCCACGGCGCGCCACTCTTGTTGATCACCTCGTCCTTGATCGAGATCGCATAGCGACCGCGCTCCAGGGTGAAGGTGCGGCGGATCGACACGCCGTTGGGGCCATTCCACACGAACGGCACCACCAGGGTGTTCTGGCCCTTGGCCAGTTCGAATGCGGTGCCCGGCTGTTCGGCGCGGAAGCCGCCCACGCCCGGTACCGGCGAATGCTCGCTGGCCCAGCCGCTGGTGGCGTTATAAGGGTGCGCGGCATCTTCGGTCAGCAGGCTGACCGGCGCGGTGCCGTCCTTGGTCTGCGGAAACTGCAGCAGTTCGGCATCGAGCACGCTGCGGCCGTCCAGCTTCAGGCGCAGCACGTCCGAGGTCAGGGTGATCACCGGCGCGGCGCCGGCAGCGGCCGGCGTCGCGGCAGTCGTGCTGGTCGCCGGTGCAGCGCCCGGCACGCCTGCCTGCGGAATGGCCTGGGCCGCCGGCACATTGGCCGACGGTGCCGCAGCGTCCAGATCGCGCGCAGCCGGCACCGACTGCGTCGCCGCGACCACCGGCGCATTGGCGGCGGCCTTGTCCTTGCCCCACTCCATCCACAGCAGCGCCGCGACCATCAGCCAGGCAAAAATCAGGAAAACACGGGTCTGGTTCATCGGGCAGCAACTCGCTCAGTCGGAACTGGGTTCCGGCTCTGTCGGGGAAAGGGAGGATGGGTGCATCGTCCTGGCGGGCGGCATTGTGCCGGGCGCAGCAGGCAGGGGCAATGCGCCGGCACGGCGCAGCAGACGCAGGAAGGCGTCGCGAATCTGTGGATTGGTCGCTTTTGCGGCTGCGGAGCGCGCCACAATCACGTAATCGCCGCCGGCAAGCTCGGGCAGCAGATGCCGCATGGCATCGCGCAACACGCGTTTGATCCGGTTACGTCCCACCGCACGGGTATCGACCTTGCGCGACACCGCCATGCCCAGGCGCGGCGGCGTATCGCCGGTCCGCCAGTGCAGGCTGAGCAACGGGTCCGAGGTACGACGTGCAGTATCGAAAACGACCGTGTATTGCGCACGCGTACGAACCCGCGCAGAGCGAGGAAATCGCCTGCACGGGTTCGATGCGTTCACGTTAGGGACTGCCTCGGCCGCAGGGAGCGGCGCGGCAATCAAGCGCTCAGGCGCTTGCGGCCCTTGGCGCGGCGGCGAGCCAGGATCTTGCGGCCGTCGGCGGTTGCCATACGTGCGCGGAAGCCATGGTCGCGTGCTCGCTTGAGGTTGCTGGGTTGGAAAGTACGCTTGGTGGCCATGGGGCCCTCTGCATGAATGGAGACGAATAGAACCGGCAATTCTATAGGGCCATCAGTGGCCGGGTCAACTCCCTAGAGACGCTAGCGGAGGTGATGGCGGTCAAGCCCTGTGGATGGACCTGTGAATAAGTCTGGGAAAACCCTGCCCTCGGTGCTAGTCTGGCGCATCCTCTTTTCACTACCGGGCTGCGAGCACGGCGCTTTTCTGCGCGCCGCAGCCAGCAACAGATGATCATACTTTG